>JAFMIZ010000135.1 GCA_017853715.1 Pedosphaera sp. | reverse complement strand
GGACCAATTGATTAAGAGTCAACTGCTCTACCAACTGAGCTACCGAGGCAACCAAGAGCCGTTCAGAATGCCGAGCAAACCCAATTTGTCAATGCCGCGTTGCAGGTTTTACAGCCTGTCTGGCTGCTGCAGCAGGTCAGAAATTCGCTTCAAAAGCCGCCCTGCCCCGCCGCCGTCCAGCACGCGATGATCAAAGCTCAACGTCAAATACGCCTCGGTTACTGGCACAAACTGGCCTTTTGCCTCATCCCAATGTGGCACTTTGCGACCCGCGCCGATGCCGAGCACAAGCGTTTGCTCGGGCAACGGAATCGGCGTGGCCCAAATAAGCCCAAACGTGCCGAAGTTCGTGACCGTGGCGATGGAGCCGCCCGTCGCCTCGCACGGCAGCTTCCGCTGGTGGGCGAGTTTGATGAGTTCGTCGTAACGGACCACCAGCTCCTTCAATGGCTTTTGGTCCACCGCGCGCAGCACGGGAACCAGCACACCATCTTCGGCCTCAACAGCAAAACCAATGTCAATCGCAGGCGGGTGGACAATCTTCGCGCCAATCAAACGTCCTGCCGGCGCGCTGTTCTCGGCCAGCGCCAGTGCGAGGGCGCGCAGCGCATACAGTCCCGGGCCTGGCTTGGGGTCGGAGGCCTTGCGATGTGCAAGCAATGCATCAAAGCACGCCGGCAACCCCACCGTCGCCAGCGGACGAGTCCAACTGCGACGCATGGCATCCGCCACGGCGACGCGCATGGAAGAAGCGGGAGTGAGTTTCAACCGCTCCAAGCTGGCGATGAACTTCTCGAGATCCTCAATGGTGACTCGATTGGCAGAACCGCTGCCCGCGATGCCAGAGAGATCAGCGGCGTGCAGGCCAAGTTCTTCGATGCGCGCTTTCATGCGCGGAGACATAAAGCTGGCACCCGCCGCGTTGGCTGGCACCGGCAGGCCTCGCACCGTGGGTTGGACGATTTTGCGCTCAGGAGGGGTCTTCGTTTCCGTCTTGGTGTTCTCCGTCGCAGCAGCAACGGATTCCTTGTGAATCATGCTCGTGTCAATTCCGACACGAGCCGCCTCCTCTTTGCTGGCCTGAATGAATCCCAAGATAGCACCCACGACGTAACTCTCGTTCAACTTTGCATCGAATTTCTCCAGCGTGCCCGCGCAGGGCGCGGCCACGGTCATGGTCGCTTTGCTGGTTTCCACTTCGATGATGTCCTGGTCGAGTTGAACTTGCCCACCGGGCTCGACAAGAAAGTTGATCACGGTTGCCTCGGCGATGGATTCGCCGAGCTGCGGCATGATGATCGGGATTTGAATCATAGGTCAGTTCACATGCGCAAGAGGCGACGCGCGGCATCCGCCACGCTGCGGGCCGTTGGACGATGCGCCGCCCATAGGTTTGGATGATACGGAATGGGTGTATCCTTGGCATTGAGACGTTGCGGCGGGGCATCAAGCAAACCCCACCCTTCCGCCGACACACGGGCAATCACCTCAGCCGTCACCCCGCCCCAAGGCCATGCTTCGCCAACACACAGCAAACGCCCGGTGCGCGCCACGCTGGCCATAACGGTGTCAGTATCCAGGGGCTTCACTGAGCGCAGGTCAACCACCTCGATTTCCCAACCGTCACTCGCCAGTTCCTCAGCAGCGGCCAGCGATTCGTGAACCATCGCGCTATAGGTCACAACGGTCATGTCGCGGCCTTCGCGGACGAGTCGCGCCTTGCCCACGGGCAAAGCCTCAGTTGGCAATTTTTCAGCCTTGAGATGGTAATAGAGAAGTTTGTGCTCGCAGAAGACGACCGGATCATCGATCGCCACCGCTTCGAGCAGCATGCTGTAAGCGTCCTCCACCGTCGCAGGCGTCATCACGACCAGCCCGGGATAATGCGAGTAAATTGTTTCAAGGCTCTGACTGTGGAACGGGCCGCTGCCCGATGTGCCGCCACAGGGCAAACGCACCACCAGCGGGCACGAGACATTCGTGCGCCAATACAACGTCGCAGCCTGATTGACGATCTGGTTGAAGGCGACCGTCGAGAAATCCGCGAACTGCATCTCGATGATGGGCCGCATTCCCTCGATGGCGCTGCCCACGGCAAATCCGGTGATAGCATCCTCGCTAATGGGCGCATCAATTACACGACCTGGAAACTGCTCCTGAAGATTTTTAGTAGCCTTGAATGCACCGCCGAACTTGCCGACGTCTTCACCGTAGATGAACACGCGCGGATCATCGCGCAACGCCTTTGCCTGCGCCTCACGGATGGCTTCGAGATAGGTGATGCTCATGCAGATTAGGCCGAGGTATCAGCGTGGAGTTCCTGCAGGTGCCTTGAAGAGACCGCCGTCCAATCATGCTGATAAGGATCTGGGGCAGGCTCGCGTTGAACGGTTGCAACCGCAGACTCCACTTGCTGGACCACCTCCGCGCGCCACTCCGCAAGCTGCGCCTCGTTCACCCAGCCTTCCCGCAACAGCATTTCTTCGCTCACCTTGAGACAGTCGCGACCGAGCGGTGAGTTTTTAAGCTTCGGGTCAATGTAACTGGCGTCATCATGTTCGCCATGGCCGCAGAGGCGAAGCACATTGGCAATGACCAGTTGTGGTCCGCCACCGGAGCGTGCCCGTTGCACCGCACCACCAATGGTTTCAAGACACGCGATGATGTTGGTGCCGTCCACCTCAACGCCCTGAACGCCGTAGCCTATTGCTTTGTCCAACAGGCTCCGGCAGGCGAACTGCCGATCGTTTGAGGTAGAATAAGCGTAGAAATTATTGGCCACGAGCATGACGAGCGGAAGCTTTTCGACCGCCGCCTGATTCAGCCCCTCGTGGAAAGCACCTGTGGACGTGCCACCATCACCGAGGCAGGTGGCACCGACGACCTCTTTTGCGCCGCTCATCCGGCGGGCGAACAAAACTCCGTTGACCACTGAAATCATCGAGCCCAGATGACTGATCATCGGGAGCAAACCCTCTTGCGGGCGACCCCGATGCACATTGCCGTCACGGCTGCGCATCGGACCGAGCGGTGAACCGAGATAGGTGCGGACTGCGTCAAGGACGGATTCACCGAACGCCAAGCGACCCGCCATGTCGCGAATGCTGGGGGCAAACACATCCCCTTTACGCAGTTGAATGCCGAGCGAGACGCTGACCGCCTCCTGCCCGCGCCCTACGAACACGCCGCCATGGATTTTACCGGCGCGATAAAGACTTGCGAGCTTCTCCTCCAAAACCCGGCTCAGCAACATTGTGCGATGGGCTTGCAGACAAAGCTCGCGGACAGAGGCAGATTGTGGCGCAGCGGGTTTGGGAACCGTCGAGACCATGCGCAAGGTTAAGCTCCAGCCAGCGGGACGGCAATGCTTCTTTGCGCGTACGCTGACGCTTATGTCGTGGTTATGTCGGATAACATCAACAGGCGGGAATAGTTTGAAACATTTTCCGTCCAGTGGCATCTCAAAACTCATCGCGTATGTTTCGCGGCAAAAAATCTGGATTTCCCCCGCCCAGCCCACCGCCCTCTGTGCCGACATCACCGCCTTGAAAATTTGGATGGACAACCAGAAACGCATCGCCACTTCGCTCGCTGACGAGCCGACCGTGCTCAAAATCGCGCTGGAAGCCTTAAGTAAACCTCACCCGGGAGGGACCAACCGGATGATACAGGCAGAGCGTTCGCACCAACCGCTCGCTGGTTCACATTTTGCGAATCGCATCCGCAGTCTCGGCTACGCAGTGGCGCATCGGTAGATACCAACCAGATGGTTATTTCTGAGAATGCCCATGGCCGTGGGCGAGTAGGACAGAAAGTGTTGGGAGATTTACAGCCAAAGTATCTTGAAGTTTTCGAGTCGGGCGAACCACGCATCATCACGCCCTTCAAAGTGCCACGCCCTGAGTTGTTCCGCCGGTTCATTAACCGCGAAAGCCCGCGCCCGAATGACAGCTAAGAAGGGGCTAATGGACCGACCCGACGTTTCCTGCCACTACGACGCGACCCCAAGGGTGTACAGGTCGCAGCGCCGGTCAAGGATGATGCTAGCTAGACGTTCGACTTCGACGGCGAAGGCGTGCTGCTGTCCGAGAGCCGCTTCGACGCACAGTTGCGGCAGCTGGGCCTGATCGAAAACACAACCAATTCAGTGTCCGCTCTGAATCTGCGCCCCACCGATCTGGTAGTTGACCTCACGCAGGAAGAAAAGGCGGTGAGTATTGCACCGTTGATGCTCACGGTCGAACGTGCGCTGGTCGGCGAATCGAAGATCGAACTGGAACCGTTTTCGAGATTGCGGGGGCGTGACTGTCGTCGGTGCCTAGCAATGGCTGCCCAAATATGGCTTCGGCTTCAGCATGAAACTCGATGCTCGCGACGCCTTCAATCTGCTCCGCATGGTGCGGGCGATATTCTTCGTGTTGTTCTTGCTGCTGCTGGCGTCGCTCGTCCTATGTTCAAATCCAAGTGCGGCGGCGGCTCACTGAAGCTGAACTCAAGGCCCATCAGCTTGGCCAATACCGACTAGTCGAAAAAAGGCGAAGGCGGCATGGGTGCGGTTTACAAGGCGCGCCATGCCCTGCTCCGCAGCGAGACCGCACTCAAACTGCTTCCACCTACAAAGCCGATGATTTCACCATCAGCTGCTTCGAACAGGAAGTGCAGCTGACCTGTGCGCTCACGCATCCGAACGCGATTCAAGCATTCGACTACGGTCATACGTCCGACGGGATATTCCATTACGCGATGGAATACCTCGACAGCCTCAGTCTTGCGGATTTGGTGACGGCTATGACCCGCGGAAGGAGGGTCGCGTCATCCATGTACTACGGCAGGTGTGTGACTCACTAGCTGAAGCGCATGGGCGAGGATTGATTCATCGCGACATCAAGCCCGCCGATATTTCCCCGTGCGACTGCGCGGCGAACCGGGCTTCGTGAAGGTTCTGGAGTGTGGATTGGTCCGTCACTTCGGTGGCAACGGGTCCGCGAACAACCTGCAGGAACACGCCGGAGCCGACGGCATCGTGGGCACGGCCAATTTCATTTCGCCTGAAGCCATCGCAGCCCCGACAACGCCGATACACGGAGTGACATCTATTCCGTTGGCGTCGTTGCCTACTACCTCGTGACCGAACAAAACATCTTTCAAGGTGAGTCAACCGCGGGGGTTTGTCGCCGCCACATCAAAGACTCACCCGCACC
>JAFMIZ010000134.1 GCA_017853715.1 Pedosphaera sp. | reverse complement strand
CCCCAGTGGCTACCATGACCCTCTTCCTTTTTGCAGAACTTTTAGGACACTACCTTGATGTCAGCGGACGCGAAACGGAAATGGCAAGGTGGAGCTCGCCAAGATTACCCGAAGCAGCCACTCAGGGCGGTACTGCGGGCCATCACAGCGGGAAGTAGATTTCCCGCTGTCTCAGCCAAATTCGCGGGTGTTCTTCAAAAGCACGCGACGCCGAAACTCGGCGTTCGGGCGGTCAGCGCACGGGAGTAAATTCCACATCCACCGGCGAGCCAATCGCCAAGCTCTGTCCCGTCCCGGTGAGCCGGCCCGTCGTTGCAGCCACCGCAAACACGGTCACGTTCTCGGATTTCTGGTTCGCAACCAGCAGCCAGCGGCCGGTGGGATCGAGGTCCATTCCGCGGGGCACCCTGCCACCGCAGGGCACATTCTCTGCGAGCGTGAGTTGGCCACTTTTCGGGTCCACCGCCAGAACAGAAACACTATCGTGCCCGCGCACAGTGACGTAAACAAACCGGCCATCTGGGCGGATGACGATCTCCGCCGCCGTCAATGACGGAGTGACTTCCACGCCGGCTGGCAGAATCGAGACCGTCTGCTGGAGATCAAGTTTCCCGGTCTTCTCGTCCCACGCGAACACCGTCACGGTGCAGGCCATCTCATTGACAACGTAAGTTGTCCTGCCGTCTGGGCTGAACACCAAGTGCCGGGGTCCAGATCCAGGCGGGACCGAAGCAAACGCGGGCGCGCTGGCGGCCAGCGTCGCGTTGGTGGGGTTAACTTGGTATACGAGCACTTGGTCGAGGCCGAGGTCGCAAGCCAAGGCGAACCGCCCCGTGGGTGACGGCGTGAAGCAATGGGCGTGCGGACCGTTCTGACGTTTCTCGTTCACACTCCGACCCACGTGCTGGACGAACGTGCCATCGGCAAGCAGCCCTTCTGCATCAGCCCGAAACGATTTGACGCTGCCGCTGCCATAGTTGGCCACCAATACGGTCCGGCCCGTTGCATCCACACTCACATGACATGGGCCCAAGCCACCCGATGAATTCTGATCCAGCAACGACAGCTTACCCGTCCGCCCGTCCAACGCGAACACGTCCACACCGCCACTGGACGCATCGCCCCGTGTCACGGCGTAGAGGATCCGACCGTTGGGCGACACTGCCAAAAAATTGGGACTGGGGATGGCTGCAGCCAGTTCCGGGGCTGAAAGTTTCCCCGAGGCTGCGTCCAAGCGGGAAATATAGATGCCCCGGCTGGTTTCATTCGTGAACGTGCCAAAATAGGCGAAGTAATCCATGGCCGATGCCTGATGAACCATCTGCAGCGCAGCTGTCAAAAGAAACAAGGACGCGAGCCGAATTTTCACGATACTCCCCGTGGCGCGCTCACCAGTTTGGCGCGTCCTCTTCCTCGGCCGAGGCAACCGTGCTCATGGGGTTGGCGGCGGGCTTGGCAAAGACGCGGCCTGAAGCACGCGCGGTCTTGCGAAATTGCGGATTCAACAGGGCCTGGCGCTGCCGGTAGCGATCCCCCGCCCCCCGGGCGACATTGATGGGCTTGCCGGTGTCGTAATCGAGACCGGTGACATACATCGCGGTGGCGGGCATCAACGGCAACGGGATGAAATCCTGCACCTGCTGCAGGTTCCATTTCGACTTGTTGAGGAACTTCTCCACCGTGTTCATCTCCTGATCGCCGCAGCCCGGGAAGCTGGAGATGAAATACGGCACGAGATACTGCTCCTTGCCCGCGGCCTCGCTTTCCTCGCGGAACATCTCTTGAAACTGCTCGAACAACCCGGCGGGCTTGCGCATGCGCTTGAGAACGTCGGGGTGCAAATGTTCCGGCGCGACCTTCAAATGGCCCGACACGTGATGGTGGATCAGCTCGCGCAGATACTCGGGCGTGCGGAACGCCACGTCCATGCGGATGCCGGACTGGATGTGGACGTGTTTGACATTCTTGCTCTGCCGCGCCGCGCGCATGAGTTGAATCGCCGGGTCGCTCTCCACGTGAAACTTGGTGCAGATGGTGGGATGCAAACAGCTCGGGCGGCGGCACACTTTGCAAGCGTCCTCGACGTCGTTCTCGCAGCCGTAAAGATTCGCGGTGGGGCCGCCGAGGTCGGAGATCGTTCCCCGAAAATCCGGCGACTCGGTCAGCTTGCGAATCTCCTTCAGCACGTTCTCCTTGCTGCGGCTGGTGAGGAACTTGCCCTGATGCACGCCGATGCCGCAGAAGGTGCAACCCGCCGGACAACCGCGCACCACCGTGATCGAATCCTTGATCATTGTGTAGGCCGGGATGGTCTTCCGATACAGGGGGTGCGGCAAGCGCGTGAACGGCAGATCATAGAGCGCATCCAATTGTTGACTGCTCAAAGGAAAAGCGGGCGACTCGATGACCACCGCACGGTCGCCGTGACGCTGGAGGAGTTGACGTCCGTTGAACGGGCTTTGCTCGCGTTCGACAATCTTCGTGATGGGCGTGAGGAGTGTTTTGTCCCTCAACAACGCATCGTAACTGGGCAATTCGAGGTGCTTGCTGAAATCCATCGCGGCGGTGGCCTTGGCCCCAAGCAGGCGAGCCGTGCCACGAATGCCCCCCAAATCCTGGCCGCCCTTGAGACGCTGCGCGATCTCCCGCACGGCGTTTTCGCCCATGCCGAACACCAACAGGTCCGCCTTGGCATCGAGCAGGATGGAGGGTTTGAAACCATCGGACCAATAATCGTAATGCGCCACGCGCCGCAGGCTGGCCTCGACCCCCCCCATCACAATGGGCAATCCCGGAAACGCGCGGCGACAGAGTTGAGAGTAAACCACTGCCGCATGATTGGGGCGTTTACCCGTTGCTCCTTCCTCGCTGTAGGCATCTTCGCGGCGCTTGTGGCGGGCGGCGGTGTAGTTGGACACCATGGAATCCAGATTGCCCGCGGTCACACCGACAAACAGGCGCGGACGGCCCATGACTTTGAACGCCTCCACATTTCGCCAGTCCGGTTGGGCGATGATACCCACGCGAAACCCGTCCGCTTCGAGCACACGCCCGATCACAGCGGCGCCAAACGCCGGGTGATCGATATAGACATCGCCCGTGACCAACAGCACATCGAGTTCGTCCCAGCCGCGCGCTTCCATGTCGACGCGGGAGACCGGGAGGCAGGTTTCAAGAGGGGCAGGCATTGTTTACGTCATCGTCCGTGAACGAAGGTGGAGCTTCGCACAAAGCGAGCGAATTTCCAATCTTCATTACACAACACAATTCCTCCTCGCGACGCCCCGGCCCAATCAGTACGCTGCGGCAGCTCGTGAAGAACATCGTCTATTTCGATCTCGAAACGCAGAAGTCCGCCGATGAAGTCGGTGGGTGGGACAAGATCAGCGCCATGCAAATGAGCGTGGGCGTGACCTACAGCACGGCGCGCGGCGACTACCGGATCTACGGCGAGAGGGAGGTGCAGGAGCTGATCACCGAGCTGCAACGCGCCGACCTGGTGGTGGGATTCAATGTGCTCCGCTTCGACTACGAAGTGCTGCATGGTTACACCCCGCTGGACCTCACGCAGGTGCCCACGCTCGACATGCTGGTGTATCTGGCGGAAAAACTGCAACACCGTCTCTCGCTCGACTCCATTGCCACAGCCACATTTGGATTGGAGAAAACCGCCGAGGGCCTGCAGGCGATCCGCTGGTTCAAGGAGGGTAAACTTCACGAGATCGCGGAATACTGCTGCTACGACGTGAAGCTCACCAGGCTCGTGCACGAATACGGCCTCTCCCAGAAGCAGCTTCACTACAACAACCGCTTCGGCCGCAAACTAACCGTGCCCGTGGACTGGTAGAAATTCCGCGAGCCACAGGGGACGTGGCGTCGGCCAGGAATCACACACCGATGCCAGCATTCTGGATTAGCGCACTTTCTCCGGGCAGCATGGCGGCGTGCGGGGCGTTCAGCCACCTTCCCTGACGGGGGATCCTCAATGTTGTGAAGCACACCCCGAAGCGTGGCCATGGGCATAACTTCTGCGTGGGCAATACTCATTATGGGTCGCTTATTCGTTGCCGTTGACCCAGATGAGGAACTGGGGCGGGTGTTTCCGGGCACCTTGCACAAAGGCCAACCGACCCTCAGCGAGGCGCACCGCATCCATACCTGCCACTTGACGAGAAGAAGGAAGTGCTGTGGGATGTCGCACCCTTCACCAGGACACGCGCACCGGCCTGCTTGATGTGGGCCTCCACGATGAACCCGTGGACGGCATCAGTTGCACCTCATGGGGCGACGACTATCTGCTGTTCCACGCTGACGTTTCCTTCATCCCCCCGACACGTCACCATGCCGACCCGCGCAAGCCGGGCGCGATCCATCGCTGCCCGATGGAAAGCCTCGCGTTCCAACACGCCTCAAGCTCGACGATTTCACGCGTCTGACGGGCATCGAGTTCACGCACCTGCATCTGCTGGGCGATGCGAAGAACACCATGCTGAACCATTTCATCGCGAATGCCACCGGGGGGGGGCTGTTAGTTGCCCCCAATTACCCGACCGTCCTCGGCAACATTCTCACCCAAGCCATCGCGCTGGGCCGCATCAAAGATCTCAACGAAGCCGACCTCATCTACCAGCAACGCCTCAAGCGTCCGCCCGTGCCGCCCAATCCGACCACCACGTGGGCACCGGCTCACGACATGCTCTGCAAGATTCGCGGAATGTCCGAAGCCGTGCCGGTAAGCGCGTAAGTTCCACAATAACCCGAAGAACAAGCAGAAGGGCGCAAAGGTCGTCAGGCCCAGGGGGCGTCCTCGCCATGTTGAGGTTGATCCGGGGGAGGGCATTGGGAACGCGCACGCCCGGCAACTTGAGTAGCTGTTCTGCGTTACCTTCGCTTGCTTCTGTCATTCTGCCCTCGGTTTCAGCTTCACCGCACAAACGTGCGGTGGTTGAGCGGGGTGGTGAGTGGTATCTATTCTCGTCACCAATTACCGCATGAACAGAGCGATGACTAAAAGGGGAGCATTGTCGGCATGGGAAAATCCCTCCCGTGCGTCATCAGGCTCTGAGTCATTCGGTGGTTAGCTCCCAAACCAAGCCTACAAGACCTAGAGACGATTATGACAAAGACCATCAAAAAAATCACCCTGTTGGCCGCCATGGCCGGTGCTCTTGCGTTGCCATCCAAGGGGTTGGCGGACATTTATCCCGATGC
>JAFMIZ010000133.1 GCA_017853715.1 Pedosphaera sp. | reverse complement strand
TGCTGCCCGCCTTGGGCAAAGCCAAGTTCAAGGCCAAGGTCACCCAGTGCACTTCCAACTACAAGCAGTGGGGCCTGGCCATGAACATGTATGCCGGTGATGACGCGCGAGGCAGGTTCTTCTCCGCTCCCTCATCCGGAGCCGGAAACTCCTGGGATGTGAATCTGAGCATGATTGATCAAATGGCGAATCACGGCATGACCATCCCGATGTGGTTTTGTCCGGTGCGCCTAGACAACCTGAAATCGGCCGAGACCCAGGCGGGCCGGTCCATCAGCACCCTCAGTGATCTGAAACTGGGTGTGCAGAGTCCGGGGGGGGTGTTTGGCATCATTTACCACAGTGTCTGGATTCCCCGGCAGAGAGTTTCCTCCAGCGGCACGTTTCCAAATCTTTATCAGCCTGGTGGCGCCAAGAATCCAAGCGCGAACGAAGACTACCAATGGCCATCCAAGCCGGAGGATCAAGGAGCGGCCACGACTCCGATCATGAGCGACCGGGTTGTCGGCACGCTGAGTGATAGCGAGGTGACGAAGATGAATGGGGCGAATCAGGGGCACCCGACTGGGGGCAAAGTTCAAAACGGCAACCTGCTTTTTGGGGACGGCCATGTGGAGACGCGCCAAGCCAGCAAGATGAAGTGGCGGTGGCGGGCGAACTACACGTCGTTCTATTGACCCGCTGATGTTGTTGTTTTGCCGTTCTCTTAGCCCCGTAAGCTGTGAGGACGGTTTTGCTGGTTGGAGTTATTGTAGATCATGGCAGAATTCGTCGGCATGAGCCTGACCGTGAATCCTTCGGGTTGCCTCACGGCCCGAATCGGACGCGGCTTCCCTGCGGGCTGCCTAAAATTGTTCGCGCTGGCGGCGGTTCTTGCGTGGATCGTCCTGCCCGCAGCTACTGCATCTGCTGCGACACTCCTGGCTGATACCAACGACTGTGAAGCGCAGTGGACGCTGACCAATCCGCCCATCGCCATTGCCGACTTGACCACGACGACTTTGATTGCGGGCACGGCCGGCTCGACGGGCAAGGAGCGCTGTCCGGTAATCCCGTTTCAGTTGCCCGATTTTGGCGCGGTCACCAATCCCTTCCTTTCCGCCAGCTTTTCCTGCAACATCTCCAGTTACACCGGCACGCCCGTGGGCAACACCGACCTTTACGGACTGGGCCGTCGCGCGAGTGCGACGGTTTTGACGAATGATTATTGGGCGGGCACGAGTGCCGTCGATCCCACGGACGCCACGTTCTTGCAAGGCAACCTCCTGCTCGCCCCGCCCGCCACCGGCATCGTCGCCAGCAGCGTCGCGGCGCTCGCGAATTACCTGAACGCACAATACGCCGGCGGCGCGGGCGCGGGGCAGTTCGTCTTCCTGCGCCTGAGCACGGACACCGCCCAGAGCGGCGTGGATCGCTGGGTAATCACTTCCGCGGAAGGCGGTGCGGCGAACACCAACAACTGGCCGCAGATCAATTACACCCTCTTGCCGACCAATGCTCCGGTGGACACCCTGCGCGTTGAGACGCGGGCCGACGGCGCGGGTGTCGTCGTGCCGGCCACGAACCTTTCCACCGGCATGGTGCTGACCAACTTCTCCATCGCTCGCAACAGCGGTGGGGTTTTTCTGACCAATCTTCCGTCGGTCTGGATGCTCACCAACGTTACCGGCAGCGTCGCGGCAAGCGACCTGGTGGCTGCGCCCGACGGCAAGAGCGCGCGCTTCACCGCCAACGGCGCCGGCTCGGCGCGGATTCTCGCCCTGGCAAACGCCACCAACCTCGTCGCTTCCGGCGTCATCGCCGTCACGAACGTCGTGCTTTACACCGATACCGGCAGCCCGACGAATCCGCCGTGGATCCAGATTTCTAACACGATTGCCAGCGCGGGTTATATCGGCGCAAATTATCCCGGCCCGGTTTTTGGGTCGCAGATCAACGTCAACAACGCCGCCGTCGAGGTGGGCCTCTACGGCAACCGTCCGATTTCGGTTCCCAACCAGCGCATCCACGTATCTTGCAATACTTCGTCCGCGAATTTCCCGAATTTCACGCGGTGGTTTCAGACGGATGGCAATACGCATGTGCTCCGGGTGTTTGTGGACGATGAGAATACCGCCACCTCGCGCACTGGCACCTCCGAGCACAATGAGGCTTTCATGGGCGGTGGCTGGAATTACACCGACAACGTCACCTATGAATGGACCGGCCATTACACGCTTGCCTATCTCCGGCAGAGTTTTTGCGGCTTTCAACTCAAGAATTCTGACAACGACTGGGCGTTTCAGCTTAGCGTGAGCAGCAGCGGCAGCCTCACGATCAATAATCGCACCGGCACCGACGTGTTGGTCACTAATGCCGATGGCACCACGAAGCGTTTCAACGGCGGCGGCTTCGACATGCGGGTGCTGGACGACGGTCTGAATTACAAGGTTTGGATTGATGGCGTTTTGTATGGTTCTGGCAGTTATTCCCGCCCCACCGGCACGACCACGTTTCGCTGGGGCATGTATTTCGGCGCCAACAACCTCAATCCCCCGGCCGATTACAACATGATTTTTGTCAGCGGCCCGCAGATCAAATCCTGGCCGGGCAATCTGGCCACCCCCACCACCCCGGTCACCAAAGCCAACAACACCACCAGTTTGAATACCGGATCGAGCTGGGTGGGCGGCGTGACTCCGGGGCTTTACAACCAGGCGGTCTGGGACAGCACCGTCACCGCCGCGAACACGACCACGCTCGCCAGTGATCAGCAATGGGCAGGTCTCAAAATCGTGAACCCCGGCGGAACCGTCACCATCAACGGCAGTTCAACCCTTAGTCTTGATGACTCCGGGGTGGACCTGACTGCGGCTACGACAAATCTCGTCGTCAACTGTCCCGTGCAGTTGACGGCTTCCAGCACTTGGGGCGTCGCGGCGGGCCGCTCGGCCACGTTCAACGGCATCATCAGCGGCTACCCGGATCTCACGGTGAATGGCGGCGGCGGCACGGTGATCCTGTCGGGTAGCAACACGTTCGCCGGCACTACCAGCATTGGCAACTTGGGAGTCATTAACATCCAGCACGCCAGCGCCCTGGGCGCCACGTCTGGTGGCACGTCGGTGTCGCAGGGGGCTGCCTTACAATTGCAGGGCGGCATTAGCCTTGCCGCAGAACCGCTGACGCTGACCTCAGGAACGTCCGTCATCGCGCTGCTGCAGAACGTCAGCGGTGACAACACCTGGAACGGCCCCATCGGGACCTCCGGATCAGGCCAGTTTGTGCGCATCGCCTCAGACTCGGGCCTGCTCACCTTGGCCGGCACGATCACGGGGAACAACCCGGCTACTTCGGTGGTGCTTCAAGGGGCGGGCAACATCCTGGTCAGCGGGCAAATCACAGGCACCTCCGGCTTGTTTTCCGGCAGCACCGGGGCGGGCACCCGAACGCTTAACCACCCGAGCAATGACTTTAGCGGAAACATGGCGATGAGCGGCGGCACGCTGAAATTGGGGGCCAGCGGGGTCATTCCTGATGGCAGCGGAAAAGGCAGCGTCGTTATGACCCCGACCAGCCCGAATGTGGCGACACTTGATCTCGCTGGATTCAATGAAACCATCAACGGACTAACCAACAGCGGAACGGGAAGCAGCGTCGTGGATAACAGCACGGGAAACGCCATCCTGACCGTCGGCGGCAACAATCAAACCAGCACCTTCAGCGGCACCATCAAGAACACGGCGGGCAACCTTGCCTTGACCAAAATCGGCAGCGGCGCCCTCAACCTCACCGGCACCAACAGTTACAGCGGCAACACTACGGTCAATGGCGGCACACTGCAGATCTTGTTCGCGAATCTGGCGACCAATTCCACTGTCAGCGTTGCGGCGGGTGCCGTGTTGCGGTTGGACTTCGCGGGAACGAACACCGTGGCGGGCTTTATCACCAACGGCGTCGCGCTGGCTCCGGGAGTTTACCACACCACAAACGCGGCTCCCTTCATCGCCGGCACCGGCAGCCTGCAAGTGGTGGGCGGCACGCCGCCGCAACCGACGATCGGTCCCGTAACTGGGTCTGGAACCAATCTTGTGTTTTCAGTGGCAACGACCTTGGGCGCCAATTACGTGCTGCAATCGGCGACGAATCTGACACCAACAATCAACTGGTCGAACGAATCAACCAATGCCGGCACAGGGGGCGATTTGATTCTCAATGTCCCGATTAACCTGTCCCAACCGGAGAAATACTTGAGGCTCTGGGTGTATTGACTCTGGAACTTGGCAAGAGAACGAGAGGTGCGGGTTGACCGGATCAGCACGCCTTGATAGCCCCCGAAACCATCTCCGAATAAATGAAAACTGGATTCGAGCGCGGCCTCATCTGTCAGTTAAGAACAAAGCCACTGCTGCCCCTTTTTCCCAGCCTTGCCTTGGGCATCTTGATCGCTGCTTGCGCGTGTGCCGCCGCGTCGTCGCCCAATGCTGCCGCGCAGCGCATGACCCGCTACAATGTCATCTGGCACACGCCATCGTCGGACGCCACCGGCGTGATGCCCATCGGCAACGGCGACATCGCCGCAGGCGTGTATGTCATCGAGAATGGCGACTTGTATCTGCTGCTCGCGAAGAATGACGCTGTAATCACGTCGTGGTCCCGAAAATCGGGATGGTCAGCTTCCAGATTTAAGTCCTGCCGTGCGCACCAAACTCAAAAAAGTGGTGAAAAAACCGCTTTTATTGGGAAAAATTAAAAAAGCCTACGGTCCCCTTTTGGTGAACTGCTCAGTAGCAGCGGATTTATCACCTGTTTGACGTGCTTCAGGAGGCTGGTGCCACTTTGGGGCCACGTTATCAAGGTCACCATTACAAAAGCTATGGTTCGCGGGAACTCCGCTGGCCGGGGCCCGGATTTTTTGGGCTAGGCCCCCTGACGACCGTTCCCCGCGCAATCCTTGCCTATCGCAGGCTGGCCCGGCTGGCCCCGCACCACTTCAACTCCGCCGTCGTTGAAGGCGAAAGGCGAGCGCGGGAGGTGCGCCGCCGCTGGATGGCCACTTGGGAGCCGGCTTTGGAAAAAGCATATGGCCCATCCACGCCGGCGCTCCCGCCCGGCCAGGTGCGGCAGATGTAGGCGGAACTGTTCACGCGTCAGCTCTGGCTGGAAACGGGTCGTTCTGCGGACGCCTCTGGCTTAAGGCGTGTAGTTCAACCACGGACCGAGCCAGCGCTCCATTTCCGC
>JAFMIZ010000044.1 GCA_017853715.1 Pedosphaera sp. | reverse complement strand
GATTCGTGCTTCTGAACCGCCGGCCAAGCTGGATTACAACCGCGACGTTCGGCCCATCCTGTCCGAAAACTGTTTCTCCTGCCACGGCGCCGATGCCGCCGGGCGCAAGGCCAAGCTGCGCCTCGACAATTTTTCTGACGCCAGCGCCGCACGCGGCCGCCGCCAGCCTGCGATCATCCCCGGGCGCCCGGATGACAGCGAGTTGGTGCGCCGCATCTTCGACGCAGGAGAAGAGGTCATGCCGCCGGAAGATTCGCACAAGGTGCTGACGGCGGTGCAGAAGGAAACTCTCAAGCGGTGGGTTCGGGAGGGCGCCGAATACCAACCCCATTGGGCTTTCGTCCCGCCCAAGCGCGCAGAGCCGCCGAAGGTTCGCAACGAAACCTGGGTGCGCAACCCGGTGGATCGTTTTGTCCTGGCTCGCCTCGAACAGGAAAAGATGAAACCCGCAGTTGAAGCAGACCGGCGGACGCTCGCTCGACGCCTTGCCTTGGACCTTACGGGCCTGCCCCCCGATGCCCAGAGGGTGGAGGATTTCGTGAAGGACAAGTCGCCCGCGGCATATGAAAAGTATGTTGATGCACTGCTCGCGTCATCCAGATGGGGCGAACACCGGGCCCGCTACTGGCTGGATGTGGCCCGCTATGCCGACACACACGGCATCCACTTCGACAACTATCGGGAAATGTGGGTTTATCGCGACTGGGTGATTGGCGCGCTCAATTCGAACATGCCTTTTGATCGATTCACTGTGGAGCAGCTTGCGGGCGACCTGCTGCCCGAACCCAGCCGCGAACAAAAGATCGCCAGCGGTTTCAACCGCAACCACGCCACGAGCAACGAAGGGGGATTGATTGATGAGGAGTATCTCGTGCTCTACGCCCGCGACCGCACCGAGACGACTTCGCAGGCGTGGTTGGGCCTGACCGCGGGTTGTGCGGTGTGCCATGACCACAAATACGATCCGCTGACGCAAAAGGAGTTTTATTCTCTGGCGGCGTTTTTCAACAACACCACCCAGGAGGCAAGGGACTTGAACATCAGGGACACGCCGCCGGTGCTCGTGATCCCGAAGCCGGAGGATGAATTGCGCTTGGCGGAGTTGACCGGCCTGATTCCCGCCGCCGAGGAACGGGTGAGGGGCAGGCGGGCAGCTGCAAAGGCTGCCTTCACCAACTGGCTCACGGACGCTCCGTCTGGGGCGCTGACGAACCAGCTGCCCGCCACCGGCCGGGTTTTTTACGCCTCGCTCAGCGAAGGGACCGGATCAGCGATTTCTTATCGGCTCGCCGCCACAAACGGGGCCGCTTCGCTGCCTACGAACACCAACTGGCGGCGCGGGGCGATCGCAGCGAAGGCCTATACTCTCAGCGGAGCTTCTCCGCTGGCCTTGAGGGAAGTGGGCGATTTTGAGCGTACCAACGCCTTCAGCTTCGCGGCTTGGGTGCAGCTCGCGGATGACAAGGCGGGAGCGCTGTTCGGGCGCATGGCCGTCAAAGGCAGCCAGCTCGCCGGCTGGGATCTGTGGCTTGAGGGTGGCCGCCCCGCCTTCGACTTTATCCACCAGTGGCCCAAGCAGGCGATCAGAGTCGCCGCGCGCGAGGCGCTGCCCAAGGATCGGTGGAATCATGTCTGTGTTACCTACGACGGCTCTTCGTTGGCTGCGGGTGTAAGAATTTACGTGAATGGTGAGCTGTCAGCCGTTGAGGTGAAGAAGGACAGTCTGGATCAGTCAGCCCGCACTAAAGCTCCCTTCAAAATTGGCCAGCGCGAAAATGGATCCGAAGTCAAAGGGGCTGGCTTGCAAGATTTGAACATCTTCGACCGCGTCCTAACCACTGAGGAAGTGAAGTCTCTGGCGCTTCTCCCCCGCCTGAACTGGCTGACGACCAAGGGTGAGGTGGAACGCACCAAGGAGGAGGATGAAGAGATGTATTTGCTCTGGTTGGGTCTGTTCGACAAAGATTTTCCACGTCTTGCCAAGGCACGCCAAGACCTCAAGGCAGAGGAAGCGGAAATCCAAAAAAGGAGCACGGTGGCTTATGTGATGCAAGAGCGCACCAATGCACCGGAAGCATACGTTTTGTTCCGTGGTGAATATGACAAGCGCGGCGACCGCGTCACTCCCGCAACGCCATCATTCCTGCCTCCGATGTCCGCGGACATGCCCCGCGATCGACTGGGTTTTGCGAAGTGGTTGACGCAACCCGAGAACCCGCTCATGGCCCGCGTTACTGTGAACCGCTTCTGGCAGGAGCTCTTCGGCGTCGGCTTGGTGAAAACTGCGGGTGATTTTGGTTTGGCCGGGGAGCCACCTGTAAATCCCGAATTGCTGGATTGGCTGGCGGTTGAGTTCCGTGAGTCGGGCTGGGATGTAAAGCGGCTTTTCAAACTCATTGTTTGCTCGGCAACTTACCGTCAGGCCGCGACGGTGACGCCGGAAAAGTTGGAGCGGGATCCGGAGAACCGTTGGTTGTCGCGTGGCCCCCGGTTTCGCATGGATGGCGAAATGATTCGGGACACCGCCCTGGCGGCTTCCGGATTGTTGGTGGACAAACTTGGCGGCCCCGCGGTGAAGCCATATCAGCCCCCGGGCATCTGGGATGTGGTTGGGTTGCCCCAAGGCAACACCCGGGAATATCAGCCGGCCACAGGCGAAGGTCTTTATCGCCGCAGCGTTTACACCTTTTGGAAGCGGCAAGCCCCGCCTCCCTCCATGGAGATCTTCAACGCTCCTTCCCGCGAAGTTTGCACCGTGCGCCGCGAACGCACTGACACCCCGTTGCAAGCGTTGGTGACTTTGAACGACCCTCAGTTTGTCGAGGCCGCCAGGCATTTGGCGCAATTGGCCCTGACCCAACCGAAGTCGGACGTTGCCGGGCGAATCAACTTCATGGCCGCGCGAATTCTCGCCCGCCCTTTGACGACGCGGGAGAAAAGGATTGTGACCTCGGGGCTGAATGACTTGTTGGCGCATTACCGCAAAGTCCCCGGACAAGCCGCATTGCTGGTGGCGGTCGGCGATTCCAAGGCGGACGCCAAGCTCGATGTGCCGACGCTGGCGGCTTACACGGTGGTAGCCAACCAGCTTCTCAACCTGGATGAAGCCCTGAACAAATAGTTATGCACCCCTTCCACAATCCGCACCCCTTGTTCAACGACTACGTCCGCTACGAGACGCGGCGCCAGTTCTTCAAGCGCGGCGCGAGTCTCATGGGCACCGCCGCACTGGCGATGCTGGCCCCCAATCTGGTGTGTGCCGCCGACAAGAAATCTGCGGCCAAGGACGCGGCGCGAGCGTTGCGTGCGATCGGTCCTCACTTTCCACCAAAAGCAAAGCAGGTGATCTATTTGCACATGGTGGGCGGCCCATCCCAAATGGACCTGTTCGACTACAAGCCGACGATGGCTGAATTTTTCGACAAGGATTTGCCCGACTCTGTGCGCATGGGCCAGCGCATTACCACCATGACGAGCGGCCAGAAACGGCTGCCCATCGCGCCCTCGAAATACAGTTTTGCCCAATACGGTAAGAATGGGATGTGGGTTTCGGAGTTGTTGCCGTGGACGGCAAAGATGGTGGACGAGCTTTGTTTCGTGCGTTCCATGCACACGGACGCCATCAATCACGAGCCCGCAATCACCTTCATGCAGACCGGCAACCAGATCAACGGCCGGCCTTGCTTCGGATCCTGGGTCTCCTACGGGCTGGGGTCGTTGAACGAGAATCTTCCGACCTTTGTCGTGCTGAACGCCAAGTCCACCAACACGGAGCAGTTGCAAGCAATCGGCACCCGCCTGTGGTCGGCCGGCTATCTGCCGGGCGAGCATGCCGGGGTGCAGTTCCGCACGGCGGGCGATCCCATCTTGTTCATCAACAATCCGCCAGGCGTGGACGGGAAGGTGCGCCGCCGGGCATTGGATGGCTTGCGCCAATTGAACGAGATCAGCTATCGCACCGTGGGGGACCCCGAGACCCACACGCGCATCCAGCAATACGAGCTCGCGTTTCGCATGCAGGCGAGCGTCCCGGAATTGGCGGCCGTGGTGAATGAGCCGGAGTCCACGTATCAACTCTACGGCGACGAAGCGAAGAAGCCCGGCACCTTTGCCAACACCGCCGTGCTGGCGCGGAGGCTCGTCGAGCGCGGGGTCCGCTTCGTGCAGATTTACCACAACAATTGGGATACCCACGCGAACATAGGCGGACGCCTGCCCGACCAGTGCAGGGATATCGATCGGGCCTCTTACGGGCTGATCCAAGACCTCAAGCAACGCGGCATGCTCGACAGCACGCTGGTCATCTGGGGCGGCGAGTTTGGGCGGACCATCTATTCGCAGGGCCAGCTGACAAAAACCAACTACGGACGCGACCATCACCCCCGCTGTTTCACCATGTGGATGGCCGGGGGCGGCATCAAGCCCGGCCTGGTCTATGGTGAGACGGATGAATTCTCCTACAACATTGTGAAGGATCCCGTCAGCGTGCATGACTTTCACGCCACGGCGCTTTCGCTGCTGGGGTTTGATCACGAGCGGTTCTCATTTCGCCACCAGGGGCTCGACCAGCGCCTCAGCGGCGTCGAGCCCGCGAACGTCGTGTCCGACTTGTTGGCCTGAGCCCGCCGGGCGAGTTTGCGATGGGGCGGCAAAATGTTCCGCCAGACCACCCGGCCAGAACGCGCCAATACGCCTCTCCCTAAGGTCTCGCGGCGGGAAAAATCTGGTAGAGCAGCAGGTAGATCAGCACGCCCGTCACCGAGACATACATCCACATCGGCCAAGTCCAGCGGGTGATGCGTTTGTGCGATACAAATTTGCCCCGGATGGCCTGCACCACCGCGGCGATGATCAAGGGAACGATCACCACCGCCAGCACGGTGTGCGTGAGCAGGAGGATGAGGTAATACGGGCGGAACCAGTTGTCGGGAAAAATCGTTCGGCCCGCGTGGTAGTGGTAGTAGAGATAGCACGCCAGAAAGAGGGACGAAGTCACCAGCGCCGCCACCATGCAGTTGCGGTGGGCGCGTTCGTTCTTGCGCTTGATGAAGATGAAGCCCGCCGTGAGCAAAAGCGTGCTCAAGCTGTTCAGGCAGGCGTTCACCGCGGGCAAATCGGAGAGGTTCATGGTTCGGTTTCGAGCTTCTGGATGGCGGCAAGGATCTGTCGTTTCACGTCTGACCATTCGATGTCCTCACCCACAGTTTGAAATGATCCGCGTAGCTGGCCCGCCTTGTCCACGAGCACAAAAATGGTGCTGTGAACGAACAGGTCCGCCGGGTCGGTCCTTTCGGCGGGCGGCTTGGCCAGCGCGGTCAGTTTGAGCCCGTCAATGGCGAGTGCGGCAACGTCGCGCTTGTCGCCGGTGAGGAATTGCCAGCGCTCATTGTCTGCCCCGAATTTGGCGGCGTATTTTTCCAGCACCTCGGGCGAGTCATGGTCTGCATCGGTGGTTAACGTGACCAACCGCGACATGCTTTCCTGGGACAGCGCATCCTGGATCTCCCGCATCTTGCGCGTCATCTCCGGACAGGGCCCTGCGCAGCGGGTGAAGATGATGTCCGCCAGCCAGACCGCTCCTTTTAATTCCTCCCGCGAGACAACCACGGATGCTTGGTTGGTTAACACAAACGCGGGAACCGCGCTGATGATCGGCAGGCTGGACGATTGCGCCGCGAGCTGTGATTTCACTTTGACCAGCATCAACGCGGCGGCCAGCGTGGCGATGATGAGCAATAAGCCGATCCATGCGGACCAACTGATGGTTCTTCCGGTTTTTTCCATGTAAAATTTTGGGCCGCCTGCGCGCCGCTCTTACGAGTTGTCGCCGTCGAGCAGGCCGCCAAGACCGCCGAGGATGGAGCCCTCGCCGCGCCCCCCGCCGCCGGTTTGCGGCGCGGCTGCATAAACGCGGTTCGCCAGGCGGCTGAATGGCAGGGATTGCAGCCAAATACGGCCGGGACCGCGCAAGGTCGCGAAGAACAGTCCTTCGCCGCCGAAGAGCGCGGTCTTCACCTTGCCCACGTATTGGATGTCAAACTGGACGTTGGGCTGGAACCCGACGATGCATCCCGTATCCACCCGCAGCAGTTCGCCCGGAGCGAGTTGCTTTTCAATGATGGTGCCGCCCGCATGCAAGAACGCCCAGCCGTCGCCTTGCAGCCGTTGCATGATGAATCCCTCGCCACCGAACAGGCCGACGCCGATCTTGCGGTTGAATGCGATGCCGACGCTGACGCCTTTGGCGGCGCATAGGAACGAGTCTTTCTGGGCCCATACTTCGCCGCCGATTTCGGCGAGGTGCACCGGAACGATTTTCCCGGGATACGGCGCCCCAAACGCAACGCGCCTTTTCCCGACGCCGCGATTCAGGAAGACGGTCATGAAGAGCGACTCGCCGGTGAGCAGACGCTTGCCGGCACCCATGAGCGCCCCCATGAAGCCTTTGTTCTGCTGCGAGCCGTCACCGAAGATGGTTTCCATCTCGATGCCGTCGTCCATGTACATCATGCCGCCGGCTTCCGCGACGACCGCCTCGTTCGGGTCCAGCTCGATTTCGACGAACTGCAAATCGTCTCCGTATATCTGGTAGTCCACTTCGTGCATGACGCCGGCGCGTGCTCCGGTTCCGATGATCGGGGGCAGGTTGTTTGACATGGCCATGTGGTGTTTGAATCTGCTGCTTCGGTCGGCTACAAATTATGGTCGCGGTTGGACTTCAGGAGGTTGGCCTGCGTTCAAAGAATGTTCGCCGCCAGCTCCGCGAGTTCGGAGCGTTCGCCCTTCTGCAACTCGATGTGCGCGGCTAGGGCCTGGTCGCGGAATTTGCTGACGATGTAGTTGAACCCGTTGGAGGAGGAATCCACGTAGGGATTGTCGATTTGATACGGGTCGCCCGTGAAGATGAGCTTGGTCCCGCTGCCGACCCGCGTGACGATGGTCTTCACTTCGAGCGGCGTGAGGTTCTGCGCTTCGTCGATGATCATGAACTGGTTGGCGATGCTGCGCCCACGGATGTAGCTCAACGCTTCCACCACAATGGTCCCGGAACGCATCAGGTCGGCGCTGCGACGATGATCGTGGCCCATGTTGAGGTCGCTCAACATTTCGAGAGCGTCATGGATGGGCTGCATCCAGGGCGCTAGCTTCTCGTCCAGCGAGCCGGGCAGGAAGCCGAGTTCTTTGCCCATCGCGATGGTCGGCCGCGCCACGACGAGACGCCGAAATTCACGGTCCAGCACGGTGCGCTTGAGTCCGGCGGCCATGGCCATGAGCGTCTTGCCGGTGCCGGCCTTGCCCATGAGCGTGACCAGCTTGATCCGGTCGTCCAGCAAAGCATCGAAGGCAAAATGTTGTTCGCGATTGCGCGGCTTGATGCCCCAGACGCCATCGCGACAATCCAGAATGGGGATGAACTTCGTGCCGGTGCCGTCCACGCGTGCGAGCACGGTCCGCTTCGCGTTCGTTTCATCCAGGAGGGTGCAATACTCGTTGGGAAAGTATTGCTTGCCCCCGTCCGCCTCGAGTTCGCCGTTGGCGCGGAAGTTCGCCAGCTTGTCGGGGTGCATCTGGATCTCCCGCATTCCCGTGTAGAGGTCTTTGATGTAAACACGGTCGGTTTCGTAGTCCTCGGCCTTCAAGCCGATCGCATCCGCCTTGATGCGGAGATTGATGTCCTTCGAGACCAGAATGGTGGGCGTCTTGCTCTTCTTCTTGATCTGAAACGCCAGCGTGAGGATGCGGTTGTCCACCGTATCATTGCTGAACTTGGGCGCGTCCTCGTGCCCGTTCCCGCTCTTGTGCTCGTAGACAATCTTGAGCCGCCCGCCGTTCGGCAATGGCACCCCGTCGCTCAGCGCCCCCTGCAGCCGCAGCTCGTCTAGCGCCCGCGATACGGACCTCGCGTTTTGCCCCAGCTCGGAGGACTCGCGCTTGAAGCGATCGATCTCCTCGATGACTTCTATGGGAATGAGAACCGAGTTGTCCTCGAAGTTGAGCAGGCTGTGGGGATCGTGCAGCAGGACGTTGGTGTCCAGGATGTAGTTTTTCACTTCGCTTGCTTGGTTTCCGGGATTTTGATCTGGGTCATGCGCTCATGCCACTCGCGGAGGCGCGGGCGCGACTTGGGCAGGCTGTAGTGACCCGAGAAAAGGAAATTGCCGAGCATCCCGTACAAATCGAAATCGACAAATCGCGGGCGCGCATCGAGCAGGAACGGTTTGTAGGTGAGCATCTCCTCGAAGGGCAACAGCTCCGCTTCCAATTGTTCCAGCAGGGATGGCCTGAGTCGCCGCCATTGATCGATGCAACCACGGCCAAATTTTCTTTCCTTGTGCCGCAAAAAGCGCAGGTGGTCGGCGGGCGGAACGAATTCTTTCCAATGGATGTCGTTCAGCTTGAAGCCGACTCCCTCCACGTTGCTTTCGATGAAACGCCAGAGCAGCGACTGAACACCTTCCAGCTCGGCTGGAAATAGTCCGAGCGTGTATTTGGCATCGATGTATTTCGCGATGACTTGGGAATCTTCATTCATCTCGAAGATGACCTGTTGGCCATCTCGGATGACGGGAACGGCGTAGTAGGCCCCCCCGGTGAGCTTCCAGATTTGCGCCCGGTCCCCGTTCGGGATGTGGGTGATTTTGAAGCGGTGCCCGGAGAATTCCAGGATGCGGCGCGCGACGATGCAGTGCGGGCTCCAAGAAAACTGGAATAGTTCGATCATTTCAAAAGACACGCGCCGATTTCCGTGGCGGAATTTAAGTTTCTGTTTCCCGCCAAACAAGCGCAAAGCCCGCGTTGCCTCGTTTGTTTTTCCGCCGGGCTTTGCATTTGCGTCGCTCGCCGGTCATGGCAAACTCTTTTGCAACTGTATGAGCGCGCACTCGCAACCATCTTGGGGGACTTTTCAAAAGCTCTACCGCCATTTTCCTTCCTTGGATCTTTCCTGTGATTTCAGCCGCATGAATCTTGGGGATTCCTTCTTGAGCCAGATTTCTGGTCCCCTGGCGAAAGCCTTGGAAGAAATGCGCGCCTTGGAAGGCGGCGCTATTGCCAACCGCGATGAGAATCGCATGGTCGGGCATTATTGGCTGCGCAACCCCCGCCTGGCTCCCTCGCCCGGGATTGCCCGGGAAATCGTGGATACTGTTGAACGCATCAAGGCCTTCGCAGCTAAAGTTCACTCCGGGGAGATTGCGGGTGCCGGTGGCCGTTTCGAGCATTTGCTCCTGATTGGAATCGGCGGTTCCGCCTTGGGCCCCCAATTCGTCGCCAGCGCCCTCGGTCAGCCCGATTCAGACAAGATGAAGCTTTTCTTCTTCGACAATACCGACCCGGACGGCATGGACAGGACGCTGAAATTGCTGGCGGGAAAGCTATCTAAAACACTCTGTATCGTTATTTCAAAGTCTGGAGGCACAAAGGAAACTCGCAACGGTATGATTGAGGCGGAGACTGCATTCTCCAAGGCAGGGCTGGCCTTCGACAAACATTCGGTAGCGATAACGATGGCCGGAAGCGTGCTGGATAAGTATTCCGCCGGCTGGATTGCTCGTTTCCCGATGTGGGATTGGGTCGGGGGGAGAACGAGCCAGCTGTCCGCAGTCGGATTGCTCCCCGCTGCCCTGCAAGGTCTGGACATCGATTCCCTGCTGGCGGGTGCAAAAGACTGCGATGAGGCAACTCGCAACGCTTCTTTGCTGGACAACCCCGCAGCCTTGCTCGCCGCATCTTGGTTTTATGCCGGAAACGGAAGGGGCGATAAGGCCATGGTCGTCCTGCCGTACAAGGACCGTTTAGAGCTGTTTTCAAAATACCTGCAACAACTGGTCATGGAGTCACTAGGTAAAGAGTTAGACCGGTCAGGGAAAAAGGTTAACCAAGGTTTGACGGTGTTCGGAAACAAAGGAGCAACCGACCAACACTCTTATATACAACAACTTAGGGATGGCTTGGATAATTTTTTTGCCGTGTTCGTTGAAGTCCTTTCCGATCGCTCCAACGCGTCCGTGGATGTAGAGCCAAAGATAAAATCGGGAGACTACCTCCACGCCTTTTACATGGGAACTCGAAAGGCTTTGTTTGATGGTGGCCGCCTTTCGGTGACCATCACAATCGGCGAAGTGAATGCTCGCACGGTCGGCGCCCTTATTGCCCTGTTTGAGAGAGCGGTCGGTCTTTATGCGTCCCTGGTTGATATCAATGCTTACCACCAACCCGGTGTTCAAGCCGGCAAAGTCGCCGCGGATGAAATCATTGAACTAAAACTGAAGATTCTCGCCCACCTTCGCTCATTGAAAGAGCCCCAAGGCATTGAAGAAATTTCAAAGGCAGTCGGCTGCGTAGACCTAGAATCTGTCTTTAAGCTTTGCAACCATCTGGCTGCCAATCAGGACCGATATATTTTGGGTCTGAACAGTCCAAATCCATCCCAAGCACGGTTTGGCCCACGCTAGATGTTTGTCTATCCCAAGTCATATGACGTGATCGTTGTGGGTGCCGGTCACGCGGGCGTTGAAGCAGCTTTGGCCTCCGCCAGAATGGGGGCCAATACGCTCCTTCTTTCCATTAACCTCGATACCGTGGGGCAAATGTCGTGCAACCCTGCAATTGGCGGCCTCGCCAAGGGCCACCTAGCCAGAGAAATTGATGCTTTGGGAGGTGAAATGGGCAAGGCCACAGATATGACCGGCCTCCAATTCCGGATGCTTAATACGAAGAAAGGTCCCGCAGTTTGGGCCCCCCGTGCGCAAGCGGATAAAAAGGCGTATCAGCTCTATTTGAAATGGGTTTGTGAGCGCCAGAAGAATCTGGATTTAAAGCAAGGCCATACGGCAAAGATACTGCACGCGGACAGTAAAGCCTTCGGCGTAGAAACAACTCTGGGTGTTCAATACCATGCCAAGACGGTTGTCGTCACGACAGGGACATTTTTGCGGGGCCTGATGCACATTGGCTTCGATAAACAACAAGGAGGAAGAGCGGGCGAGGCGGCATCCACCAATCTTTCCACTTCTTTGCAAGAAATCGGCTTGCAGCTGGGCAGGCTCAAGACCGGAACACCCCCACGCATTTTGAAGTCCTCTATCGACTTCTCTAAAACAGAACCCCAGTCCGGCGATGATCCGGTCCCTTATTTTACTTTTTGGAAGGATGATTTGTTCCACGTGGAACATTCAAATCCCGAGAGAAATCACTGCCGATTTCCCATTGGCTCTATTCTTGAACGGGCCGGTAAGCAAACGGATTGCCACGTCACCTTTACTTCTGTCGAGACCGCCGATGTGATTCGGGCCAATCTTCATAAATCTCCGCTTTACTCCGGAGACATCGAGGGCATCGGACCCAGATATTGCCCTTCCATTGAAGATAAAATCGTCAAGTTTCCCGAAAAAGTTCGTCACCAAATCTTCTTGGAGCCCGAGGGCATTTCTACCGACGAATACTATGTAAACGGGTTCTCCACCTCTTTGCCGTTTGAGGTTCAGATTCAGATGGTTCGGACGATTGCTGGGTGTGAGCAAGCCGAAATCATGCGCCCCGCCTATGCCGTCGAATATGATTTCGCCTTTCCTACTCAGCTATTCCCATGGTTGGAGACTAAGGTCTGCCAGAATCTGTTTCTGGCTGGCCAAATCAATGGAACCTCCGGATATGAGGAAGCTGGCGCTCAGGGATTGATGGCGGGGGTTAATGCTGCTCTCCGGGTTCAGAATAAGCCCGCCTTTACGTTGGGCCGTGACCAAGCCTACATTGGCGTTCTGATCGATGATTTGGTCACGAAAGGAACTTCCGAGCCTTATCGGATGTTTACTTCTCGGGCCGAGTTTCGGCTTCTTCTCCGTCAGGATAATGCAGATGCTAGACTTTCCCAGCTTGGTCATTCCGTCGGCCTCCTGAATCAGTCCTGTTTCGATTGCTTCCGGGTTAAACAAGATGCCATTTGGGGTGAACTTCATCGCCTTTCCTCTACTCGCGTTGGATCAAATTCCCTGGAGCAGTTACTGAAGCGCCCCGAAATCAGCTATGGTGACCTTCCATCGAAGAACCCTGAGTTGACCCAGGAAGTAATCGAGCAAGTGGAGATCGCGGTCAAATATGCCGGCTACATCGCCCGGCAGAACGGTGAGGTTGAAAAGTTTAAATCGTTGGAGGACAAGGAAATACCATTGAATTTTGATTTCCTTTCGATCCCAGGACTAAGAACGGAGGCACGCCAAAAACTTCACTCCGTTCGCCCTCATACCTTGGGCCAGGCAGCTCGCATTTCTGGGGTGTCTCCCGCGGATATCAGCCTCTTGATGGTATGGATGAAGCGCGGCACAGCTTCGCTGAACTTGACCGACGATTCCGAACTGGCCTGCGACTGTTGAGCAGATTCTCAGCTTAGCCTCATCGGCATCACCACGTATAGGAATGGCCCGTTGATCTTCAATACTCCTGGGCTGAGTTCGTCGATTAACTCAAAGAATACTTCGTCCTCGGCAAGCGCATTCAGCGGATCGATCATGTACTTGGGATTGAATGCAATCGCCATGTCCTTGCCCTTGTAGTTCACGGCAATGCTTTCCCGTGCCTCGCCGACCTCGGGGGAATTAGCGGTGATGGCGAGATTGTTTTTGGTGAATGTCAGCTTCACCGAGTTGGATTTCTCGCTGGTCATGATTTCCGCGCGCCGGAGGGCGTGCAGAAACTCTTCTCTGCCCAATTGAACCCGTTCCTTGGCCTCGCCCGGAATGACTTGGCGATAATTGGGATAATTTCCCTCGATCAGCTTGCTGATGATCAAAATGGAGAATCCTTTTTCATCTTTAATGTTAAAGGCAGCTTGGTTTTCGCTGTATTTGATTTCCACCTCTCCCACCCCCTGCAAAAGTCGATTCAGTTCATTCACGGCCTTGGCAGGAACAATGAACTCTCCATGGCTTTGATCGTTCAACTCAACTTCCTCATCCACAAGCGCTAAGCGACGCCCATCGGTCGCCACCATCGTCAGCTTGTGCTCCTTCAGACTCATGAAAATACCGTTCAGGACGTAACGGGATTCGTCGGTGCTGATCGCGAAGGAAGTCTTCCGTAGCATGGACTTCATCGTCTCTTGTTTCAGCGAGACCTTTTTGTCCTCCTTGAACTTGGGCATCGGCGGGTATTCCTCCGCCGCAAGACCATTGACCTTGTAGTAGGAGGCCCCAGCACGAACGCTGCAGTTGTTCTTGTCGTCCACTTCCAGCTCGATTTCTGAATTCGACAATTCCCTCACAATCCCGAACAGCTTCTTTACCGGCACGGTTGTGGAACCGCCTTTCTTGACCTGGGCCTCTACGGAACAGGAGATGGTGACGTCAAGATCCGTGGCCGTTAATTTGAGGCGCCCGCTTTCTGCTTCCAGGAGCACGTTGGACAGGATGGGCAGTGTGGTTCGCGTGCTGACCACATTTTGAACGGCTTGCAGACCGTGGATGATTTGCTCCTTGGTGATGGTCAGGTTCATTGAACGATATAAGAGTGTTTACCTTGAACGAATTTCGACCGAGTCAATATGGGTTGTGAATAAGCCAAACAACCACAGGTGTCAAGGAATCGGGCCCAAAACGGACACAAAACCGGATCAATAAAATCGTGGAGAAAAATTAAAACCGGGTTCATCTCACGCTTGCTCACAAAAGCCACAGGTTATTCACAAGGAATTGAAAGGCTGTGCCTAACCTTGTGCCCGGGCGATCAGGTTGGGAAGGACACCGCACAGGGAGTGGATCTCTTCATCCGAGGTTCCACGGCCCAGAGAAAAACGCACCAGCGATTTGGCCAGGTCCCGGGAAAACCCCAGGGCGCTGACCACGTGGGACGGTTCCAAAGAGCCCGCTGAGCAGGCCGCGCCCGCCGAAGCGCAATAGCCCTCCACATCCAACGCAGCGAGCAGGGCAAAACTGTCAGTTCCTTCGGTCACGAAGGAGATGGTGTTGGGCAAACGAGGGCCATCCGTTGACAGAACCGTGACCCCGGGCACGCCGGCAAGCGTGGATTGAATGGAAGCGCAAAGGGCACGCAAACGGGCACCGGCGAAAACCGGCGTGGGAACAAACGATTCAAACGCAGAAACCAAGCCGGCGATCGCCGCGAGGTTCTCCGTGCCGGCACGGCGCTCGTTCTCGTGGCCGCCGCCAAAAAGAATCGGCAGGGGCAGCAGCGGGGAACGGATGAACAGAAGGCCCGCACCTTTGGGGCCGTGGAATTTGTGGGGACAAAGGGACACCAGATCCGCGTTGAACTGATGGATGTCTGAAAATGGTTCCTTGCCAAACCATTGAACGGCGTCCGTGTGGAAGCAAATGCCCCTGGCACGGCAGAGTTCGCCCATCTCCGCAACCTGCTGAAGGGTGCCGATCTCATTGTTCGCAGCCATCACCGAGACGAGCACGGTGTCCTCGCGGATCGTGTCCCGAAGCCGGTCTGGATCCACCTGCCCCGAGCGGTTCACCGGCAGAATCGTCAGTGAAAAATCCTCGTTGCGGGCGAGTTGTTCGAAGGAGTTGAGAACCGCGTGATGCTCGATGGCAGAGGTGATGAGGTGGCGGCCCCTGGCACGCAGCCGGCGCGCCGTCCCGAAGATGGCCAGATTGTTGGACTCCGTTCCGCCGCTGGTGAAGACCACCTCGCTGGGCCTGCACTTCAGATTGGCCGCCATGCGCTCCCGGAACTCATCCAGCAAAGCCCGCGCGCGCCTCCCCACGTGGTGGATGCTGGAGGGGTTCCCCCAATGGACATCCAGGAAGGGCAGCATCGCCTCCTTCACCTTCGGATCGAGAGGCGTCGTCGCGTTGTAATCCAGATAGACCGTCTTGGGCAAAACAGCGGGTGGTTGAGGATCAGTAAAGCGCGGAAAACAGGGAGCCGAGCACGCTGATCGGGCCCTGGTCCTCCAGGCTCTCGGTGGCTTTGTCCAGTTTCTGCAGGGTGAGCTTTGCGTTTTGGTAGAATTCGTCCTGGTTCACCAGCTTGCCGACCGAGCCGTCGCCGCGGTTGATCTTCGAAAGGATCTCATTCAGGTTCGACATCGAACCGGAAGCGCCCACGAAAAGAGAATCGTCCACGAGCAGCTTGCCCACCGTCCCCTTGCCCGCCCGCGCGTCAGCGAGGGTTGCACGCGCATCCCCGATGGCCACGCGCATGTCCGCCGCCGCGAATTCCAGATTGGAAACCGTTGTGAGCGATGAGGAATACAACGACTCGTCCATGATCAGCTTGCCGATCGTCCCCTTGCCTTCAGCCACCTGCGTGGTGATCACCTTCAGGTTCGTGAGCGTGGCGCTCACCTGGCCGCTGTTCTGTTTGAAGAAGTCCGTCAGCGGCCCCAGGATGTTGTCGATCTTGTCGCCCGAGAAGCTCTTCGTCAGGTTTTCCACGCCGGCGGCCACGTTGTCGAGCCGCTGCATGATGGCGTTCATGTCGGCCTGCTCGCGCGTCGGCAGGTGCGTGTTGTCGTCGGCAGGCTGGCCGGCCTGCGAACCGAACGACAAGGAGACAAAATTCTGCCCCAGCAAGCCCGCAAAGCGGATGGTCGCCACGCTGTCCGTCTTCACCGGCGCGTCGGCGGCCACGCGCATCGTCACTTGCACCTTGGACTCCGCCAAAGCGATGGCATCCACCCGGCCGATTTCCACGCCCGCCATCTTGACGCGGTCCCCCACTTTCAGTTCCTGGGCGGAGCTGAATTGCGCGTGCAGGCGGCGGCCCTTCTTGAAGTTGTCCAGGCTGCCCAGGGTTTCCAGCATCAGCACCGCGGCGATCACAATCAGCGCGGCGAAGAAGCCCAGGCGGGTCTCAAGCGAATTTTTCATGATGATTTGGGGCGGGAAAATTTGGCGTTCAAAAAATCCTGGATGGCGGGCTCCTCGATTCGCCGGATTTCGGCCGGCGATCCGATCGCCAGGATCTTCCCCTCCAGGATGACCGCGATGCGGTCCGCTATGCCGAAGGCAAGGTCGCGGTCATGCGAGACGACGATCGAGGTGACGCCGGAGGATTGGTTCAAGCGGGCGATCTCTTCGCCCACCACGACCGCGGAGACCGGATCCAGTTCGCTGGTGGGTTCGTCGTAAAGGATCAGCGCAGGCTCGCTCACCAGCGCCCGCGCGATGGCCGCGCGCTTTTTCATGCCGCCCGAAAGCTCCGCGGGCAATTTGTCCTCCACACCCGCCAGGCCGACCGCCGCCAGTTTCTCGGAAACGATGCGGTTGATTTCCTCGGGCGGCTTTAGCCGGTGCTCCGCCAGATACAATCCGACATTCTCGCCGACTGTCATCGAGTTCAGCAGGGCGCCTGACTGGAACACCATGGCCAGATGGTGCTCATCGAATACCCCCGGTTCCTGGATGGATTTGTTGGCGATGAGGATGTCCCCCGCATCGGGCGGTTCGAGACCGATGATGTGGCGCAACAACACGCTCTTCCCGCTCCCGCTGGGTCCCATCAGGACGAAAACCTCGCCGGGCGAGACGCTGAACTCCACCCCCTTGAGCACCTCCTGCTTGCCGAACGACTTCCGCAAGCCGCGCACTTCGACGCCGACCCCACGATGATGGTTGGTGGAGGGGGCGCTCATTTTTGCAGCACACGCGTGATGAGATAATCGAACACGACAATCAGCACGATGGAGTTCACCACGGACTTCGTCACGGACCGGCCGATGCCGCGCGGACCGCCCCGGGTCACGAGCCCTTGATGGCACGCCACCAGACCGATGATGACCGCGAAGCAAAAACTTTTCACCACGCCATGGATCACATCCGCCAGCTCAACCACGTTGCGCAGGTCCTGGAAGAACGCCTTCGCAGAAACTTGGATGTGTTGATTGGTGGCCGCGATCGTCGCTCCGCCCAGCCAGCCCACGAGAATCGCAAATGCCACCAGCATCGGCAGGGCGACGCTGATCGCCACCACGCGCGGCATGACCAGAAAATGCACCGGGTGGATGTTCATGGTTCGGAGCGCGTCAATTTCCTGGTACACGCGCATCGAACCGATTTCCGCCGTCATGGCCGAGCCGATCCGGCCCGCGATCAACACGCCCATCATCACCGGAGCCAGTTCGCGGGCGATCGAATAGCCCACCATGCCGCCCACGTAACTGTGCAGGCCGCGCTCCACCAGAACCGGTCCGGTCTGCAGCGCGATGACCGCGCCGATGAAAAACCCGAGCATGCACACCATCAGCAAACTCGCGTTGCCGATTTCGTGGAGCTGCTCGTAGATCTTCTGCCGCTGCCGCCACGCCAGCGGTAACGCCAGAAGGGTGCGCCAGAACAGGAGAACAAGTTCGCCGATGTTTTGAAACATGATGGCTCCAGCTATTGGGCCTTGCCCGGTTCAGCTTGGTCCAAACCCGGTTTGGAATCAATCGCCGCGCTCGATTCCGTTGGCAGGCTGGTGAGCGGAAGGTATAAGACCCGCAGCGCCGAGCCGTTGGGTGTGGCGGTCCGCTGGAACAGCCCGAACAGGAACGACGTCTTCCGCACGCCCGCCGCGCTCTTGCGGTTGCTGTAGAGGTTCCAGAGCAGCGACTGGCTCGTGGCGCCCGACTGCACATTTTTCTCCGACCGCCAGATCGACCACAGCGCCGAGTAGTTGCGCTCAACCGACTTGCTGGCCGGCAGGATGGGCTCCAGGATGGAGCACACCTGGAGGGAGGTGTTACCCTGTGGGTCGCGCTTTCTCGTGAACAGCGGCCAGCAATCGGTCCTCCGGCTGGTGGTCCCCGTGTCGGTGTTTTCCTCCTGCTTGTCCGAGTAGAGGAAGAACAGGATTTGCGTCCGCTCGCGATCGAGGGGCGCCGAATGGATGCGCGAATGGCGGTAAACCGGCCACAGACAGAAATTGCGCTCCATCACGTCGTTGTGCGAAAAGCCGAACAGCGGCCAGACGCGCGTGGTGGTCTTGCCTTCGCCCCGGGCATAAGTGAACACGGGCCACAGCACATTCACCTCTTCGTAACGTCGCGCCCGGTCGTCCGTCAGCGTCAGCCCGCAGGGCCACAGGTATGTGGTGGAATCGCGCAGCGGAGACCGAAAGCTCGAGTAGAAGGGCAGGAGCGTGTTGAAGTGCGATTCATTGCTGGTGCCGGTGTTGCGCGCGGCGCTTGACCAAATGGGCCAGAGCGCGAACGATTTCTCATGACCCGGCACCGTCTCTGCATCGCCCCAGGCGTTGGTGCGGAGCGTGACTGATTTTAGCTCGTGACCCGCCAGCGGCCAAACTTGCCATCCGCGCAGCCCGTCGCCGTATCGCAGATGAAATATGGGTGCCAGGTAATTATAGGTGGTGATGTCGCCCCGACGGCTTTGCGCCCAGCGGTTGCCCAGGGAGAGGAATTCCTCCGCCCCCACCGATCCCGCACCCGGCTTGCGCTTGGTCTTCACGTAGAGCGGCCAGAGCGCAAAATCCATTTCGGCCCGGAACAGGCGGTTGCGCAACTTGCCGTAGATCGGGAACAAAGCGGTGTAGTTCTCGTTCGTGTTGGGCGAGCGTTGGTGGAAGTAGAATGGGAACAAAGTAACGCGATGCGCTCCTTGATCGGCCTGGTTTGCGCCGCCGGAAAAACTCAACAGCTGCAGGATCTGGAACCGATACTCCTTCCCATAACGATCATAGGTGAGCACGGGATAAAAAAAGTCGAACTCGGCCGAATCCGTCGCCGCAGCAGAAAGGGAGGACATCAGCGGCGGGACCGCCCAGGTGCGCGCGTCCTCGTTTGTTTGATCGTAAAAGAACGGGCCCAGCGCCTCCGTTCGGTCGCCCAAAGACAACGTCAGCGGAAAGTTTTCCCACAGCGGACCCGAGGCAACGCCGCCCTCCTCCGCCCTGCCGTTGAGAGGATCCAAAGCAACCGTTACGAGAAGCAAACCGGCAACAGCGCACGCAAGCCCGGATGCGCGGCCCGCCAACCGCTCGGCGATCTTCAGCAAAGGACAATAATGCATTTGGCTTTATCGATAATCCAGAGCTCGTATGTGGGGCCCAGATTCAGATTACATGAACATTGACATTAATGTCGGACAAACTACAATATCCTTACCTTGAGGTTTTCAACCTCGGTTCCTCCCAACCCAGTGCGGATTTGTTCAAGTCCCACTGGGTTGTTTCCTGTCTGCATTCCGTCGCAGGGACAAACCCAACAACGCCGGCAGAAAAGTTAATCCCGCAACCATGCAGGCCGCCGTTCCGGCCGCCATCACATAGCCCAAACTTTGGATGCCTTGGTGCCGCGCCAGGATCAGGCTGCCGAAACCGGCGATCGTCGTCAGCCCCGAAACCAACACCGCCTTGCCCGTGCTCTTGGTGAAAATACGGGCATCCGCTTCTTCGGCGAACCGGTTCAGTATGTGGATCCCATTCGTTACGCCGATGCCGATCACCAGGGGCAGCGTCATGATGTTCGCCGGATTGAAAGGAATGCCCGCCCAGCCCATGAAGCCCGCCATCCAGAGGGTTCCAATCACCACCGGCAGCAAGGCGAGCACCAGCATCTTCAACTTGCGGAAGTGAATCAACACCATCAGCGAGATGGCCGCCAGCGAATACCACGCGGCCTCGATGTAACTTTTTCGCAGCAGCTCCGTGTATTCATACACCTGCACGGGCGTGCCGGTCACATCGGGATCGATGGCGCGCAGCTCCCGGATGAACTCCTCCTGGTGCACCCGTTGCCACACATCCTTCCGTGGATAGACCATCAGTTGAAACTTCCCGCTCACACCCACAAACCGGCTGCGCAAAGCGGCCGGCAGGTCTGCCGCCGTCAAACGCCCCCGCCCGGCCTGGGTGCGCAGGCTGTTCAGGGTGTCCCGAATGTCTTGGAATAAAGCGCTCTGAAATAGTGCCAATTGCTTTGCGCAGGCCTCGGGCTCCCGGTCGGCGGCGGCCACCAGGTTGCGGCGGAATTCAGCGATGTCCGACTTCACCGCATTCATCCGCCCAGCCAGTTCCGGCTCGGACCGGCTGATTTGCTCGACCGCGGCACCAAGATAGCCGCCGAACGAATAGAGCGTTCGCGAAAGAGCGTTCACATCCACCGGCCCTGCATCCGCCGCCGGAAAGGTCAGTCCCGCCAGGCTCTGCTGGATGGCGGCGATCCGGCCGAGCTTTCGGCTGGGATCCTCGGCCAGGAATCGCGCGATCGAATCCACGCTCGCCACGGAGTGCAGATTGGTCACCTGACGCTCCAGCGCCACCGCCTGTTCGAGGTTGGTGGCGACCAGCGCGGCGTAGATCACGGACTTGGGGGAACTGGCGATCAATTCATGCTCCGTCCGCACCGCCGGCAGCGAGGCGCTCTGCATGTTGAGCAGGTTGTAGTCGAACCCAACTTTATGGATCTGCGTCAGCGCCAGCAGACACAGACCCAGCGTGATCCCCACCGTCAAACCCGGTCGCGCCAGCCAGAGCCGCTCGAGCCGCGCCCGGCGTTCCGGCTCGTGATGCGCGTGATCAAGGAGGTTTTGCCGCCCTTTCAACAACAGGGCCGGAAGCAGCGTCATCATCGGGATCAGCGAGATCAACAATCCGCCGCCGCAGATGATGCCCATTTCGCGGATGCCCTTGAAATCCGTCAGCGTCATCGCCAGAAATCCGGCCGCCGTGGTCACTGCGCCCGTGAAAATGCCTTTGCCGGTGAACACCATCGCTTTCGTGAGCGCCTCGAGTTCCGTGCCGCCCTGCCGCAGTTCCTCTTCATAACGCGTCACCAGATGCACGCCGAAATCGATGGCCAGGCCAATCAACATGGGCGCGAAGGTGATGGTCAGGATGTTCAGGTGCCCGACCGCCAGCGTCGCAAAGGCCATCGTATAGCCAAGGCCGACCATCAGGCAGACCGTCGCTTTGATGGGGCGTCCGGTTTCGTGGTAGCCGTAGATGAAGATGAGCGCGCACAGAATCAGCGACACCACGCTGGCCAGCGAAGTGTCTTTCTGCGACTGCAACAATTCCGCCCCATCCAAAACCGGTTCGCCGGTCAGCCCAACATTCACGCCGGGGACTTCATCGCGGGTTTCCTCGATCAGCTCCTCCATGCGCCGCACCGCCTGACCATTCAACGCGCCGGCCGACGCTTGGGCGGTCAACAAATACAGCCGCCCCTCGTCGAAGGTGATGTAGATCCGGCGCTCCGCCTCCGGACCGCCGTTGAAGAAGGCGCTGACTCCAGGCGACGGCGGCTGCCCGGGCCGCGCCAATGCCGCGTCAGCCTGGCGAATGATGCTCCCCAGCGCCGGCAACATGCGGACCAGCGCCGCATTCTCCGCGTTCGTCTCCCGGCGAGCCGTGCGGATGGAGTTGTTCACCAGGTCAAAAAGCGTGACCAGATTGGTGGTTTGCGAAAGCCGGTTCAGGAACGGACGGAACTCCTCCAGCGCGTTCCGCAGACCCGCCAAATCATCCTCACCCAAAAACAGCAGCGATTTCGGACCGAGCGCTTTCAGGTCGCCTTTGTAGAAAACGTTTACGAACAGGTTCGTCTCCACGGTGGGCGGCGGCGCCTGGTCGCTCATCAGCCCGGACAGCAGCCCGGTCAACCGATGCCCCTCGGGTTGGCGCGCCTGTTGTTCGACTGGCACGCGCACCCGCTCCGCCGCCAGCTTTGCTCCCAGCCGTTCGACAAACTGGCGGTTCGCCTCCG
>JAFMIZ010000043.1 GCA_017853715.1 Pedosphaera sp. | reverse complement strand
GCATGGCCGGTGAAGCGAATCGGGCGGGTTTGAATTGGAGCGCAAGCGCCCGAATTACTTGTTGCCTTGTGCGATGAACGGCGGGCCCAATACCGGGACGTCGGATTCGTGCACCCGAGGCATGCTCCCGCCAAAACCCGCCATTGACCGCCGAAAAATCGAAAAGCAGTAAAGGGACGGTAAAGCAAAGGTAAAGTCTGGTCCCGTGTGGCGCAGGCATATTGCCTGCGGGTGAGCCGGGCATCCTTGCCCGGTGGTCCAGCGCCAACGCGAAACTCGGTCAAGAAAAGGTAAAGCAAAGGTAAAGTGCAGCGGGTGATACCGCGCGTCCCGCAGAAACGGGAACCAAAGGGTCACGTCCGCAGGTGACTTGGAGCAGCGGATATAAGTCCGTTCCAACTGGGAGATGGGGAAAAAGTCAGGGCTGACCGACGTTGGCGGCTAACGTTCAGCGGTTCAAAGTGTCTAAGTGTGGCACCAACGGGTGACCCGACCGAAAAACCGAAATTTGGTGGTGAAACGGTAAAGGAATGGTAAAGTTTCTCGCCCCTGTTTCGGCTGTAATCACTTTTGCAATATGTTCTATATAAGATAGATACGCAGTTTTCAAATCTGCTTTTCAATGGGTTGGAAAACCTTCGGAAACTTTACCGCCTCATGTCTGTCCCCATGCCTGACCGCCTGCCGAAAAGTTCGGTTGCTGACGCTTCACCTGGAATTCCGAGAATGACCAATTCTCTCCAACTCAGCTGAGCGTGGGTTCAGTAATCGCGGTTTAGTAGAAATGTCCCCAAAGCTTCCAGCGCAACGGCGCGCTTGCCGAACGGCTTGAGCGCCTTGAATGCTTCCTGTGTGAGTCGCTTGGCAACGCCTCGGGATTTTTTCAGCCCGATCAGCGCAGGATAAGTGGATTTCTGCGCCTTGATATCCTTGCCCGCCGTCTTGCCCAGTTTCTCGCTGGATTGCGTGACGTCCAGGATGTCGTCAATCACTTGGAACGCGAGGCCTACGTTGTAACCGAAATCCGTGAGCGCCTTGAGCTGGGCAGGCGTGCAATTCGCGCTCATCCCGCCGAGGCGCACCGAGCAGCAGAGCAGGGCGCTGGTCTTCCGTTCATGGATGTAGCGCAGCTCCTTCAGGTTGGCTTTCCGCCCTTCGCCTTCCAGATCCGCCACCTGTCCGGCGATCAGTTGCAATGAACCGGCGGTGCGCGCTAGTTCAAGCATGATGTCCTGATGCGAGTAACGGGGCCAGCTTCGGCAGTGCGCGGCGATTTCAAACGCCTGCGTCAGCAACGCATCGCCCGCCAGCAAGGCGACGGCTTCACCGCGCTTGCGCCCCGCCGCATCCACGCTCGGGCGGAATTGGACATGCGTCGTGGGCTTGCCGCGACGCAGATCATCGTCATCCATGCAGGGCAAGTCATCATGCACGAGCGAGTAGGTGTGGATGCATTCCACCGCGCACGCGAGCGGCATGGCTTCAGCCTCCTTGCCGCCGCAGGCGGTCGCTGCCGCCAGACACACGGCGGGACGCATCCGTTTGCCACCGGCGAAGAGCGGGTAGCGCATGGCGGCGTGGATCGTGCCCGGCTTGGTTTTGGCCGGCGGCAGATAGCTGTCTAGCGCGGTGTTGACCGCAGCGGTGCGCGATTCGAGAAACTCCTGCAAATCGAATGGATGTAAGGTGCGGCGAATGGCCATGATGCAGTGGTTTAGAAAATGACGGCGGCGGCGGCAAGACAACTTGGAGCCTTTCTGAAAATTCCGAGCGGTGCTGTTTTCTGGTAAAGGGCTGGATGGCGAGGCGCGACGAAGAAGAACACCCGTCACGGGTCTTCCGCTGGGGAGCAACGAAGCCAGACGGCCCTTCGCCAGAACACCCTCCAGGCGGCGGATCCTTTGGCTTGTGGCTTTGTTGGGGCAGGCATCACAGCCGCTGCGGGGATGCTCCGCCTGCTTCGCCCCGCCCTTAGCCGAGATCTCCAGCCGCAGCGCCTCTCGTAATTTTCAGACAGTCTCAGACAGTCTCTTAATCGGCCGGAGAAAGAGCTTGACCCTTGGGGCGTTGCGTTTACCTTCCGCGTCCTTTGTTGGCGCACCCGTAGCTCAATTGGATAGAGCGGCTGACTACGGATCAGCAGGTTTGAAGTTCGACTCTTCACGGGTGCACCACTTCTCTCTCCCCGTCTGGCCGGCCAATTGTTTGTTCTCCTCCAGCTAGTGCTTCACTTGCACATGAGTCGAGGCTTGAGTCACCGCGCTTGCGCGGATATCTAGAAAAGATGAAGCGAGTTGAAGCAATCATTCGGCCTCACCGGCTGGCCGAGGCACTGACCGCGCTGGCCAGGATGCGCATCACCGGGGTGACAGTCATGGACGCGTTGGGGTTCGGACGCAAGCCCGGCCACTCCGACATTTTTGAGCAGATCGTCATCCGCCAGGGGGAAGACCACGAACTTGGCTTGGTGCCCAAGAAGATGCTGGTCATGTTTGTCGAGGATGAGCATGTCCGCACGGTGGTGGACACCATCTCCCAGATTGCCCGAACGGGAAATCCGGGGGACGGGAAGATTGCGGTTTCCCAACTCGAGGAACTGGTGCGCGTCCGCACCGACGCCGACCAAGTATCGGACTAGCCAATCACTTTGCCAGTCCCTGGCAAAACTTCTCCAATCGCGCCAGCCCCTTTTCAATGTTGGCCATGCTGGTGGCGTAGCTAAGGCGGATGTAGTCATCCGCGCCAAACGCAATGCCTGGAACCGCGGCGACCTTCTCCTGTTCGAGGAGTCGGGCGCAGAAATCGGCCGATTTTAGTCCCAGCTTGGAGATGTTGGGGAAAAGGTAGAACGCGCCTTTGGCATTCACGCAAGTGACGCCGGGCATCGCGTTGAGTTTCTGCCACGCATAGGTGCGGCGCTTGGAAAATTCACCAAGCCACATCTTCAAGTGATCCTGCGGTCCGTTCAAGGCCGCCACACCGCCTTTCTGGGCAAAGCTGGTGGGGTTGCTCGTGCTATGGCTCTGAATGGCGTCGATGGCCTTCGCAATCGGTTCCGGGGCCGCGAGGAACCCCAACCGCCACCCGGTCATGCTCCAGGCTTTCGCCAGACCGTGTACGATGATGGTGTGGTCGTAGTGCGCCTTGCTGAACGAGGCAACGCTCTTCACCACCGCACCGTCATAGGTCAGGTGTTCGTAGATTTCATCGCTCATGATGAGCACGCCCTTTTCCACGCAGACGTCGCCCAGGGCCTTGATTTCCTCCGGCGAGTAGACTGACCCGGTGGGATTGCTGGGGGAATTCAGGATGAACAGCCGGGTGCGTGGCGTGATGGCGGCGCGAAGTTGCCCGGGCGTGACCTTGAATTCCGTCTGGTCCGTGGTTTCAAGGATGACCGGCGTGGCACTGGCCATCTTGACCATCTCGGGATAGCTCAACCAATACGGTGCAGGAATGATCACCTCATCACCTTCTTCGCACACGGCCATGATGACGTTGAAGCAAGAGTGCTTGCCGCCGGAACTGACGATCACCTGGCTTGGCTTGTAATCGAGGCCGTTCTCGCGTTTGAACTTGTCAGCGATGGCCTGACGCAACTCAGGAATGCCGCTGCTGGGCGTATATTTGGTGAAGCCGGAAGCCAGTGCTTGTGCGGCCGCATCCTTGATGTGCTGCGGGGTGTCGAAATCAGGTTCACCCGCGCCAAATCCTACCACGTCTTCACCCGCCGCCTTCATTTGCTTGGCCTTGGAATCGATCACAAGGGTCAGGGAGGGGGAGAGTGAACTGGCGCGTTTCGAGATTTTATAGTTCATGTCGTCCGCGAAGCATTAGCGAGCAGCGGGTGCAGTTCAATCTGAAAACTGACAACGCTTTTGACGCGGAGGCTCGTTTCTCCGCTCAGTAGGTGATCAGTGAGATCAAATCACGCCCAGCCTGGGTCAGTTCCCAACCACCGTTGCGTTCGGTCACCAGCTTCCCGCTGCGATCCCGGGCGCGCTCGGCGGCGTTCACCGAAACCAGGTAAACGGTGCTCCTGCTCTGCAATTCACCCGCGGTCAACGGCATCATGCGGTAGGGGACCCCGACGAAGTTCAAGCTGATCTCGTAGCCCGCGACACCCTCTTTCTCGGCGCGCAGATTGCGCGCGACGAGCGAAGGGTAACGGCGCAGCCAGGGGAAGTCGGTGTCGCGCACCTGCACCCGGCAGAGTTCGGTCTGATTGCGGATGTAGGTGGCCAGGTTGAAGCGGTCGCCCTCCGCGCGCTGGCGCAGGAGTATTGCTCGCGGGTCCAGTCCGCGCGTGGCTTGGCCGTTCCAATTTCCGTGGTCGTTACGCTGGCCCCTGCGGTATTTCGCATGCCAGGCGGCAAATTGGTCGTGGATGAGCAGGCAGATTTCATAATGCAGATGTGCCCGCTCTTTGGAAATACCTTCGCCAGTGTTGGCAGTACGCCCCATCACGCCGATTTGCTCGCCTGCTTTCACCGGGCTGCCAGCCTGTAAATCCCCGCGCACCTCGCTCAGGTGAGCATAAACAGTGTAAACCTCGATGCCATCAATGCGATGCTGCAGGATGAGGTAGGTGCCGTAGTTGGACAATGATGGCTTGCGGTTGATGTAAGCCACCTTGCCCTCAGCACTTGCGAGGATGGGGTCGGCCGGTTCACCGCGCTGGTCATGGTTCAGGCAACGGATATCAAGACCTTCATGGAATTGATGACCGCCGCTGCGCACGCCGCCGAAGGTGCCGCTTTCCCATGTGCGACCCGTCGTGCCGACAAAGAATCGGTCCTCGCCCCCGGGCTCGTAGATCGCCTGATTCGAGGTGGGAAGAAGAAATACCCCAGCCTGCAAGCCGTGCCCCGCGCACAACAGCAACGCGAATGCCGTGTATTGTGACCACCTGATAAAGCGTCTCATTTCTCCCGCCCCTCGGATCCGTCGGGTTTCCCCTCCTTCTGCTCTTGCGGCAATCCTTGGACGATCAATTCGGCCTCTTCTCGGGTGCAGTCAGGTGTGAAGATGATCACCCCGTTGGCGATGCGATTGGAAATGATCGGAGCGGCGATCCACCGGGCGACCGACGGCTTCTTGCCGAACAAGACGAAAATGGCGTAGTGACGGCCGATGTTGATGCCCGTGTGTTTGTCCAGTTGCCACCGGCCCATGGGATTGAACTTGAACTGAATGGCGAAACCACCGAGGGCTTCGACAACTTGCGCGTCAACCACATCGGCGTCGCTGAGCAAGGGCATTTCGTTGATGATCATCGTCACCGTCTCGTCCTTGAACACCTTGACCGTTCGGGTGAATGACGCTTCATCGCGCGCTTCGGTGTGGATCCGCAGGGTGGTTTCCACTTTCTTCGATTTGCTCGACTGGCAGGCACTGCCGGCCAGCCCGGTCAGGGCGAGCAGCAAATAGAGATTGAATCGGCGCAAAGCGATATCCATAGTGGCGACACACAAACGGAACAACCCCCGCTTGTAAAGATTGATATGGGACAACAAAGCAACAAGATACAGAAACGCCGTCGTCGTGAAGCCTATTTGAAGCGCAAAAAAGCCGCTGTCAACACCAAGGCCAAGGCGAAAAAGAGCTGATCGCCATCTGCTCGATTTAAGCCGCCCATCTCGGGCGGCTTCTGCTTTCTTCGCCCCAAACTTCGGTGAAAATTTTGGCTGAACACCCGAGCCCGCCGCGTGTCGAAGGTGACGGTCGGCTGTGAAATGATCTCCGAATGATCGAACTGAGATGCCTCAAGAATGGATTTTCGCCGCGCCCGGAGCCAGTGCCGGGGCGGTTCGTCTTTGCTTTGCTGCTCTCCTCGCTCGTGGTCTCTGCCAACGCCGCCAGCTTCACGGCTGCACTGGACCACGACACGATCTTGCTGGGTGATACAGCCACTTTATCCCTCAAGTTTGAAGATGCGCAGCCGGGTGGGGCGCCGCAGCCGCCGCCCGTGACCGGTTTGCAATTCAACTACATCGGCCCGTCCAGCCAGGTCAGCTTCATCAACGGTGAAACCCGTTCCAGCGTGACCCACAATTTTCAGGTGCGTCCGACCCAGCCGGGTGAATATCTCATTCCTGCGATGTCAGTGCGGATCGGGAGCGAGACCCTGACCACCCAACCCATCCAGGTCAAAGTGGTGCGCGCCGCCACCCCCACGCCGGGCAGTGAAGCGGAACAAGAGGCCTTGGCGCTGCTGCGCTATGCGCTTCCCAAGCAGGAGGTGTTTGTGGGCGAGACGATCGTGATCGAACAGCAAGTCCTCATCCGCTCAGGCGTGCAAAACGTTCCCGCGCTCGAAATTCCAGCACTGGAGATTTCCGGCTGCGCCATCGGCAAGGCCATTCAAGGTCAGCAGCGTCAGACGGTCATCGGCAGCACGCCCTTCACCGTGGTTCCCTTTCACATTCCCGTCGCGGTGTTGCGGGCGGGTAAGCTCAACATCGGCCCAATCGACGGTGCGGTGGTGGTCGAATTGCCCAATCGCTCCCGCCAGCGAGATCCATTTGATCCGTTCGGCATGTTCAACCGCGGGGTCCAACAGCGCGTGGCTGTTTCGTCGCCGCTGATCACACTCGACTCCCAGCCGTTGCCGGAGCAGGGGAAGCCCGCCCGATTCAACGGCGCGGTCGGGCAGTTTGAGATGGCGTTTTCATTCGGGCCAACCAACGTCGGAGTAGGCGACCCCGTGACCGTGCGAGTTGAAATCGTTGGTCGTGGCGCGCTGGATGCGCTGACTTTGCCAGAGCAGACGGGCTGGGAGGAGTTCAAAGTGTATCCCCCCACGGTGAAAACGGAGTTGCGCGATGACTTGGGACTGGTAGGCAAGAGATCTTTCGAACAAGTCGTGGTGCCGGGGAGCACCGATATCGCCGAACTTCCGCCGTTTGAGTTCGCCTACTTCGATCCCGAGAAACGCGCCTATCAAACTTTGCATGAGCCGGCGCGCCCGCTGCTGGTGCGTCCCTCCGGGGCCACACCGTCGCCTACGATCACAGCCAACAACGGTCCGCTGCAGAAGCCGGAGATTGCGCAGGATATCGTCCATATCAAGCCGCGTCTTGGCAAAGTGGTTGCCAAATCGCCCCCGCTCATCAGTCGCCCCGGTTTCGTCGCCTTGCAAACCATCCCGCTCGTCGCCTTGCTGGCCGCCGTGCTCCGGCGCAAACGCGCTGACCAACTAGCAAACAACCCGAGGCTGCGCCGCCAACAGCAGGTGCATCGGCTCGTCCATGACGGGTTGGCGCAGCTGACGAATCTGGCGGCGGAACAAAAGTCGGATGAGTTCTTCGCTTTGGTTTTCCGCTTGTTGCAGGAGCAAATCGGCGAGCGTCTGGATATGCCCGCCTCCGCCATCACTGAAGCGGTGATCGATGACAGGCTGGCCGGCAGCGGCCTGGACGAAGAGTCGCTGGCATCGTTGCATTGGCTGTTTCAACAATGCAACCAGGCGCGCTACGCCCCGGTGCAATCACAGCAAGAGTTCGAGGCGATCTTGCCAGCGCTGGAGTCCGCCCTGGCACGGGTGAATGAGGTTTGCATATGAATCGCCGTTCCGCATTTCTCCGGGTGCTGGCGGGCTTGTTCCTGACGATGCTGCTGCTGTCGGCGCGCGCTGGCGTCTCCGCTTTCGATGAGGCCAATCGTCTTTACGAGCAAGGGAAGTATCGCGATGCCATGGAAGCCTACGAGGGTTTGTTGCGTTCGGGGAATCAGTCTGCTGCGGTGTGGTTCAATTTGGGCAACGCCCATTACAAAGCGGGCCAAGTCGGCGAAGCGGTCGCGGCGTATCGGCAGGCGGAGGCCATTGCGCCGCGCGACCCGGATGTGCGTGCCAACCGGGAGTTTGCTCAACGCCAAGTCTCCGGCCCGACATTGCACCAGAGTGCTCTCAAAGAGGCGATGGGGCGGCTGACCGTCAATGAATGGACCCTGCTGGCGACCGTTCCGTTGTGGGCTTGGTTTGGATTGTTGATTGCCGGCCAGATCAAACCTCAACTGCATGGCACTTTACGTCGGTGGATTTGGGGCGCTGGACTCACTGCCTTGGCGGCGAGCGTCTTGATGTCGGTGGCCTACCAGCAGCATTACCACCAAACCACCGTGGTGGTGAATAGCAGAGATACCGTGGTGCGCCTCGGGCCGTTCGACGAGTCACCCAGTGCGCTGATGGCGTCGGATGGTGCCGAGTTCCTCCTGCACGATGCCAAGGCGGACTGGTATCAGATTTCTGACGGCCAAAAGGTGCTGGGCTGGCTAAAGTCCAACTCGGTGGTGGTGGTCAAGTAGCAGGCCTCACCAGCCTGGCAAATAAACCCCTCCCCAGTCCGGGTTGGACGAATCGCCACCCGACCGGTATAACCTGCCTCCGCGCAAGCACCTTTGGAGGCTGCGCTCAACTGATTTTCACATGCTTTGGTGGACGCTCCAGCAGTTAAAGTCGAAGGACGCCAGTACTCGCCTCAACGCGATTGAAAAGGTGGCCGATGACCTGTCCAGCAGATCAGGCATGGCATTGATGCCTTTGCTCGGCGATTCCGAGGAAACCGTCCGCAAAGCGGCTGCACGTGCGTTGGGTGATACACGCGACGGACGGTTCCTGCAGCCGCTGCTCAAGGCGCTCCAGCATTCCAGTGAGCATGCGCGTGAAGGAGCGGCCGCAGCGCTGGCCCGCCTCGGACTTCGTGATGCTGTGCCGCACCTTGTCCCTCTGTTGCGAGACGCACATTATCCGGTTCGTTGGCAGGCGGCCCGCGCGTTGGAGTCGCTTCGCTGGACCCCGCCTGACACTGCCACTGCGGCGCTTTATGCGGCTGCGCGTGGCAAGATCGAGGAAGCCGCTTCGTATGGGGTGGATGCGGTCGAACCGCTGGGGCTGATTCTGCAAAGCGGCGCTTATCATCAGCGGCGTGAAGCCGTCGCGGGCTTGAGTCGGATTCCCGATGCACGCGTCGTGCGCGCGCTGTTGGTGGCACTGAAGGACCCCGACGACCAGATGCGGTCAGCAGCAGCGGAGGCGCTATGCACCATTGCCCATCCCGCTTGCATAGAGGACCTGGTGCGTTCGCTGCGCGACCATCACAAACATGTTCGGGCCATCGCTGCGAAGGGCTTGGGGCAGTTTGGCGGCCCTAACGCCGTCCAACCCCTCCTCGGCGTGATGCGTGATCCGCATTGGGAAGTTCGGGAGGCAGCGTGTTTCGCCTTGGGTCGGTTGCGCGACCCGCGTGGGTTCGACCCACTGGTGGCGGCCTTGAAAGATCAGGATAGGGAAGTGCGCGAGGCCGCGGTCCGTGGGTTATCGCAATTGAATGACAAGCGCGCCGTTGGCCACCTCGTGCTGGCGCTCGTGGATGATCAAGATTCCGTTCGTCAAACCGCCGGCGCTGCGCTGGGTCTGTTGGATACGCGCTGGGAACTGACCGATGCTGCCAAAGAGGCCATCCCCCAATTACAGGAGGCCATGCGGCATGGCGATTACTGGGTGCGCCAGGCAGCAGCCGATACGTTGGCGCGTATAGCGCGCATGAAACATGCGGAGCGGGGTGGCGTTGGCACGAACGCGTCCGTGCGCGGCATCGCACCCGCCTTGATGGAGCCCAGTTATACCCGCAAGCAATCCGCGGTCGAAGCATTGTTGGATGTGTTGTCAGATTTCGACCGGGAATTGCGCATCGCTGCTGCTGAGGCGTTGGCCGCGCTTGGGCAGGGAAGTGCGGTCGCCGCACTCACGCGCTCGTTGAAGGATGGCGACGTCGCGGTGCGTCGAGCTGCCGCCACCGCCATCGAAACGTTGCGAGGCAAGCCCACCTCCGAGACGAATGTCATCCTGCGGGGGGAAGATTTCCCACTGTGATCAAAACATGACGAAGCGACGCATACTCTTGGTGGATGGCGCGGGCCAGCCGTTGCGTGAGCTGGGCGCGGAACTGGCGGCGCGCGTGGCCGGTTGGGAGGTGGTTCAGGCCACCAACGGCGCCGCGGCGCTCGCTTCCATTTCGGCATCAAGCTGGGATGCAATCGTCGCGGACATGGCCTTGCCGGACATGGGTGGCGAACAGTTGTTGAGTCACATCTTGCGGCAATTCCCGAAGACCCATCGCGTCGCGCTGGTGGATTTGGGCAATCTGAATGCGTTGCTTCGCTGCGTGGGCGGTGTGCATCAGTTTGTCATCAAGCCCTGCACGGCTGCGCGTTTGCAGGAAGTTCTGGAGCGGGCGTTCGAATTGGATCTCTGGCTGCCGAACCAGACGTTGCGCAAGTTGATTGGCCATGTACCGCAGTTGCCCAGTCTGGCCGACAGCTACAACGCCGTGGTGCGCGCACTGGAACAGCCCGACGCTACCCCCGAACGCGTGGGCAAGCTCATTGCGCGTGACCCGGCAATGACCGCAAAGATGTTGCGCCTAGCGAACTCAGCCGCCTATGGCGAGCCAACGGATGACTATGACGTGGTGGAAGCCGTGCGAGAAATCGGCTTGGACAACACCAAGTCTTGTCTTCTGCTGGCGCATTCGTGGTCGGGCTTTGGCGGGGTTGAGCGAGCGGGATTTCATGTCGCAGCGATCTGGCCCCATGCGAACGAAGTGGCTGCTCTGGCCGAATGGCTTGCTAGACGCGAAGGGGCCTCCGCGCCCATGGCAGGCTTGTCGCGCACCGCAGGTTTGTTGCATGACATCGGCAAACTGGCGCTCGCGGCGAATTTGCCAGACCAGTTCAACTCGGTGGGCAAGCTGATGCGCTTGGATGGAAGCGCTTCCGTCGAAGTAGAGCAGGAAGTTTTCGGGGCTACGCACAGCGAGGTGGGTGGTTGTATGATGGCGTCATGGGGCTTGCCCATGCCGATCGTTGAGGCGGTGGCGTTGCACCATCATCCCACGTGCTTTCTCAGTCGCAAGTTCAGTCCGCTGACAGCAGTTCACGTGGCCAACGCACTTAGTCGGGCTGTATCGGAGGAACATTTTTATGCGCTGGTCGAGCGCGAATATTTGGCCGTGCTGGGGTTGGCGGAAAAGTTGCCCGCCTGGTGGCATGAAGGGCAGCAGCAACTGAAATTAATGCGTAACGCACATGCCTGATTCACCCGCCATTCAAGCCCGAGTATTGTTTGTGGACGATGATCTGTCGTTCCTGCAGATGATGCGCGACGTCTTCGGCGGCACCGCCGGAGGCGCGTGGGAGATACAAACAGCGACCAGCGGTGGCGATGCGTTGCAACGACTGCGTGCGCGTGTCGTGGATCTCGCGGTGATGGACGTCTTCATGCCGGGCATGGACGGGCTTCAACTGTTGCGGTTGCTGAATGTTGAATTTCCTTCACTTCCGAAAGTACTGCTTACGGGCATGCCAGACACCAACACCCGCGAGCAGGCGCTGGAAGGGGGCGCGGCATTGTTCCTGGAGAAGCCCGCAAGTGCCGCCGGCTATGACAGCGTTTACGCCACTCTGAATGAATTGGTGCGGTGGCACAAGCGCTTCAGCGAGCGTGGCGCATTGAAACGGCTGAGCTTGCTCGATCTCGTGAAGTTGGAATGCAAGAGCCGCAACTCACGGCTGTTTGAAGTGTTCACCGGCGACATGCGGGGCGAAATCTACATCAAAGAGGGCGTGATCATTCATGCCATCATGCCCGGTCGTCGCGGGCAGTCGGCGTTCACGTATTTAACCGCGTCGCCCGGAGCGGTGTTCTACTTGCGGCAGTTTGTGGAGCCGATTGAAAAGTCCGTGGATCGGCAGTGGGAATTCCTGGTGATGGAGTCGGCGCACGTGATGGCACAACTTGCTGAGGCCCCGCCGGCTGCTCCTGCCGAGCCGGCGCAAGTAAGCAAGGATGATCCTTCTTTGGCTCCGAAGCTACCCCCCCCCTCTGCGCCGATGATCAAGATGGCTGCGCTCAAGCCGCCTCCTCTGCCGACAGCGGAGGCTACCGCAGTTCCGCCCGCACCGACCGTTTCATTGCCGGCACCGGAGGTGCAGCCGCGAGTGATCAAGGCCGGTTCGCCACCTCCTACCACGCTGGAGTTTCAGGGCCACGACGATTTGGTTTTAGACCCGGTTCCGGACTCGTTGCCCATGGATTCCGTTGTGGATCCTGGCGGCTTCAAGGTGGAGGAGATGGTCTTGTGTCAGGAGTTCCGCGAGGTCCTGTATTCAGCACAGTGCATGGATGCAAACAAGCGGATGCGCCTCGCCGAAGCCTTGATGCACAAGCTGACTGGGTTTGCCGCGCTGCTGCCTTTGGGTGATCTGGAGCGCGTGGAGTTGAATTCCACCGGCAATCGGATGGTCATTCGTTTTGATGCGCGCCGATGTCTGTTGGTTCGAACCAATACGAAGGCAATACAGCCTGTGGGTGATCCGTCGGCTGCAGAATCAGCTGAGGAATGGTTGGCAAGGTTGGACCAGAGCCGGGGGCTGCTTGCAGCGGCAGTGATGACCCGTGACGGACGTATTTTTTCTCGGAGTTTCGGCAACGATTTCCCTCAAGAGGTGCTCCAGAAAGTGGCACAAGAAGCCGCCCGTTTGCCGGAATTGTCACTCAAGAACGCCTTTCCCGCGTGGTTTGTGCGTGGTCTGTTCTCGCACGGCCAACTCTATGCCTTCCATCGGCAAGATGGTGCGGTGCTGATTGCCTGTCTGGCCCGTCTGGGGATAGACACCGCCGCGATTGTGGAATCCAGTCGCCAATTCACCCAAGTACGGGCGGTGTGAGCCGCCCTGCGTCTGACTTTGGGCGAGGAGGACTCGTCATTCAGTTTGCTTGGGTGTAGCTTGTGGTCGTGCGGAACGGTGCAAACCAGAGCATCTTCAAGCGTGCTTGCCAATGGCTTTGGCGTGACTGGCGCAAGTTGATTCGCCAGCACTGGCGCAAACTTCTTGCGTGGCGCGAGCGCATCCGTCCCAGCGAGGAGGCGTTCCACCTGTTGCTTGCCGGTGTGGTGGGGGCGCTGGGCGGTCTCGTTAATCTTCTGTTCTACTACGGCATCGAATCTTCCAAGTGGCTGTTCCTCCACAAGCTGGATGATCCTGTGGTGGTGGCTGAGCAGATGAGTTATTGGGCGAGGTTGTTGACGCCTGCACTTGGCGGTCTGGCGGCGGGATTGGTGTTGCACTGGGGCGGGCGCATCGCCAAAGGGCAGGGGAGCGCCAACCTTCTGGAGGCGGTAGTGGCAGGAGACGGGCGTCTTCCATTGCGGCTCGGACTGGTGAAGTCGTTATCGTCGCTGATGAGCATCGGCTCCGGAGTTTCGATCGGCCGCGAGGGCGGCATCACGCAGTTGTCCGCGACGTTTGCCTCAAAGCTTGGCCAACTGATGAAGTGGCCACCTTACCGGTTGCGTTTGATGGTAGGCTGCGCGGCAGCGGCTGGCATTGCCGCAGCCTACAACGCCCCCATCGCCGGCGCAGTGTTCGCCGCGTGGATCGTGCTGGGCAATTTTTCGATGACCTTGTTCGCACCGCTGGTGCTGGCCTCGGTGGCGGCGACTCTTGTTTCACGCAGCTTCTTCGGCATTGACCCTTGGTATCATGTGCCTGACGTGCAATTCACGCGGTTAAGTCAGATGTCCTGGTTTATCGTGCTGGGAGTGTTCTGCGGCACGCTCGGCGCTGGCTTCATGGGGCTGATGCGTTTGATGGAGCGTCTGTTCAACAGGCTGAGTCTGCCGGTGGCGAGTCGCCTATGCATCGGTGGATTGAGTGTCGGGTTGATTGCCATTCAGTTCCCCGGTGTGTGCGGCAACGGGTCTGTTGTGATCAATCGCATCCTCGATGATTTGTACCCGGCTGAATCATCTCCCCTCGTGTTCTTATGTGGCCTGTTGGTGGCAAAGTTGCTCGCTACGGCGATAACGGTCGGATCGGGTGCCGTGGGCGGCGTGATGACGCCAACACTGTTCTTGGGTGCGGCGTTAGGCGGGGCGTTTGGGGTGTTGTTGCACTCAGCTGGCTACGCTGCCGGGCTGCCAACCGCTTTGTTCTCGGCCGTGGGAATGGGAGCGATGCTGGCGGCCACGACTCGCGCCCCGTTACTGGCAATCGTGCTGGTATTTGAAATCTCCCTAAACTACTCACTCATGCCGCCGCTGATGGCAGCCACGGTCATCGCGACGCTCGTTGCCCGCCGGTTCTCCAAGGATTCCGTTTACACCGATGTGCTCCGGCAACGCGGCATTACCATGGGCACCGAAAGCGAGCGGGCTGGAGCCGCATTGGAGAGCACGGTGGGGGACCTGATGCAACCTCCAGTACCGCCGGTGCAGGAGACCGCCTCGGTGGCTGATATCGCGCAACGTTTCCTGACGGCAGGAAACAACTTCATTCCCGTGGTGGACACGCAAAAGCGGCTTGTGGGGCTGATTGCGTTACAGGATTTGAAGCAGCACTTGACGCATGGCGAGGAATTGAAGGGCATAATCGCGTTCGACGTGATGCGTCCGGTGCCAGGCGTCTTGTGTCCGGCGGAACGTTTGCTTGAAGCGTTGCCCGTGATCGTGGCCAGCGAACAACGGAATGTCCCGGTGGTAAACAATCGCACAGATATGCGCCTTGTGGGGTCTGTTGTTCGCGCTGAAGCGCTGGGTGTGGTGGCGGAGGCCATTGACGGCAGGGCTGCGGCAGGGATTTCAGCGGTTCAGCCAGACCGCAAGGGTGCCACACAGAGCCCCCGCTAGCCAGAGCAGCAGAACGGCGGTGGTTTTGCTAAAGCCGACCCGAATCAGACGATGGGAGAAGTGGTTGGTATCTCCGATATAGAACGGTTTTCTATCCAGGGTGCGGATTACGACCACATTCACCAGGTCTGCCAGTGGCACGGCTAGCACGAGCAACGGTGTCAGCACGGCGAACGGCCGGGGCGAGTCCTCAGAGTAGAAATGCGGCAAGATGGCAAGCACCGCAAGCAGGTAACCAACCAGATGGCTCCCGGCATCGCCGAGAAACGCCTTCGCTTCCGGAAAGTTATGCGGCAGAAATCCAGCGAGTGCACCCGCGACCAGCAGGGCCAACGCAGCTACAAGGTGCTGACCCGCGATGGCCGCCATCATTCCGAAACAGAACGCGGCAATGGCGCCAATCCCTGCGCACAAGCCGTTCATGTTGTCCATGAAGTTGAGGGCGTTGATCAAGGTCAGCATCCACAACACCGTGACGGTGAAGCTGAAGGTTGGGCTTTCCACAAACAGGGTTACGCGGACACCTGCAGCGGCTACCAGCAAGGCCACCGCTGATTGACCAACGAATTTAGGCAAAGGCTTCAGCTCATGGCGATCATCCAACGCCCCCAACACACCGATGACCAGCGCCCCGATGGAGATGACCAGCAATTGCAGCGTGCGGCGGCTGAACCCGTGGCTGAGGGCGAATCCGGCACCAGAAACATGCCAGCCGTAATTCAACACCAGAACAGCGCCCAGCAGCGAGAGCAGCAACGCGGTGCTGACCGCCGGTCCACCAGCCAAGGGGATTGGGCGATTGTGAATCTTGCGGTGCCCGGGATCATCCACCAGCCCGATGCGCACACACCAGCGCACCCACAGTGGCAGCGTCACCCAAGTGATCGCCATGGGTATGAGCAACGCGGCGAGATATACGTTGAAGGGAAACGTCATCGGATACCCTTCCGCGCAGCCACGGCACGATAGACTTGATATTGAGTCTCGACCATGCGGTCTACCGTGAAGTTCTCGGCAACCCACAGACGCCCTGACTGGCCGAACTTGCGGCGCAGCTCAGGTTGATCGGCCAACTCAGCAATCCGTTCGGCTACTTGCGTTACCTCGCCAGCGCGAACTATGAATCCGGTTTTACCCTGCACGCAGACCTCATCCGCACCGTCAAAATCATAAGCCACAACGGGCCTTCCCGCTGCAAGGGACTGAGGCAACACCCTTGAGACGGCTTCACGATATGAGAGATGCACCACGCAATCTGACGCTGCGATATAGCGTGGAACTTCAGAGGGAGGGATCAGCCCTGTGAAGGTGAAGCGGTTGCGCAGGCCTGCTTTCTGAACCGCGTCTGTAATTTTGGCTCGCAGAACACCATCCCCTACCACTAAGAACCGGGCGTTGGGGCACCGTTTCAAGACTTGCGGAGCGGCTGCCACGAGATCGGCGTGGCCTTTGAGCGGTGCGATACGGCTGATTTTGGTGATGACAAAATCAGCTTCTTTAAAGCCAAGCTGTTTCCGCAGGCTGGGCTCGGCGACGGCGCTCAAGAATGGGGCCAGATCGAACGCGCTGAACACTCGCGTATAATCCGCTGGCCAGCCGATGCCGGCCTGCAAATAGAGTCGGCTCATCGCTGCGGCAGAGCAGAGATAATGATCGGTGGCGCGCCCAGCGATGCGTTCGGCATTGGTGAAAACCCAGTTGGCCGCCGTGCCCTGCCACTGACCGAACGACGGTCCGTGGATGTGGTGAATGACGCCACGCACGCCGGCCTTGCTGGCCGCCAAACGGCCCAGGATGCCAGCTTTTCCACTGTGGGTATGAACGAGGTCGGGTTGCTGGTCGCGCAGCAACCTCACTAGCCTGTGATAAGCAACCACATCTTTCCATGGATTCACCGGGCGGACCAGTTCTGAAACCAATGTGAACGGCACAAGCTCGCGTGCAACCAGCTCCAATGAGCCTTCAGGACCAGTGGTGGGTCCGGAAATCAACGAAAGCTCCAGGTCCTCTTTCTTGCGAAGGCCCCTTATGCTGGACAGCGTATTTTCCTGAGCGCCGCCCACGACCAGACGCGTGATGATGTGGGCGACTTTCATCGCGCGTGACTATTTCTTGTCAGAGCGAAGCGTTGCGAGTCGATTGCTGACTTGCAAGTAGTCAGGTGTGCCGGGGGTGGTGAACTTCATGCACTCGGTGAAGTGGGATTCAGCGGTGGTCAAATCATTTCGTGCCGCAGCAATTTCACCGAGTCCATACCACACCTGATAGGCTTTAGGGAATTGTTGCTGGAGCAGTTCGTAATCTTGTGCGGCCTGGTCGTAATTCTTGGCGCGCAGCCGCACGATGGCCCGATTCAACCGGATCACACCGTTCTCAGGGTCGAGTTGGATGGCTCGGGAAAGAACGTCCTCAGCCTCGGCGTGTTTTTCCGTTTGGAGGTAAGCGTAGCCCAAATTGGCGAGGGAACGGACCTCTTCTGGTTTTTCCGCAACCAGCTGTTGCAATAGCAGAATGGCTTCACCATGCATGCCTGCTTGAAGGTAAAGGTTCGCGGCAACCTCTCTGAATTGATCCCCGACCAGAGGACGTTTCAGCGTGTCCTGCAAGACTGCTTTGGCTTGGTCCTTTTTACCCAGGCTTAGAAGCGCAGTCGCCTCGACGCGGGAAAGATTGAGGTTTCGTTGGTCATCAAGCCGATAGCTGTCCGGATTCGTGCGCATTTCCTGAACAAGCTCCAGTGCCCTGGTCGGCCCTCGCATGAGATTATAGAGATCCGCCAGCCAAATACGCGCGACGAAGTTGGTCGAATTCAACTCGGTCACGCGCTTGATAGCGCGGATGGATTGAAGATACAGCCGGCTTCCGAAGAAAGTACGCCCCTGTTCGAAAGTAAAGCGGGGCTGGTCGAATGGGCCGCAGGCGCCCATGACCTGATTCCAATCGCTGTATCGCCCGAACTGGTCTTCAACCGAGACACCTACTTCGGGCGCAGGCTCACCCGCTTGCCGGGCCTTGTTGTAGTCGAGGTTCACTTGCGCTGCGATGTTGTCCGGACTCAGGGTGATTGCGCGTTCAAATGCAATGGCAGCTTCGGGCCAGAGATTGCATTTTTGCAATTCGACACCCCAAGTGTTGGCGATGCGGGAGGCGTAGATGGCGAGCAGATTTGCGGTGGGGACCTTTTCACCCTGCAGACGGAACTTGTCCATCAAGCCCTGCAGCCAAGCTGGCCTTTTGCGTGCCGCACTCGGATTTACCAACGGTTTGATCACTGGTAGGAATTGCTCGTCAAAATCTGACCAGAATTTCTGGTTTTGCGCCACCACGTCACCCGTGATGACTTCCGTAAAGAGTGAGTTGGTCGGGCAGGGGAGCGTGCGATAAACCATTCCTTCTGGTTTGAGTTCGAAGCGCTCAAAATAATACCCGAAGCTGGGCTCCAAATAATACGTCGGCGAACTGGAGACCAGTTCTGACAGGAAGGCGATCAATCCAAGCGGCGAAATCTGTGCGCGATTGGTCAAAGTAGCGAACATGGACGGCCACCGTTCGCCCTGTGATGAGAGTTGCGCAACATGGTAGTCGCTCCATTGTCCAGATTGAGTATCATAAAACAGCTTTCCAGATGCCTTGCCGGCTTGAACCAAGTATGAGCGGGTTAAGGCAAGGCGGCCCGGATCGTCGCAAATGACGTTGGCTTTATCGGGCAAGTCACGAACGGTTAGAGCAAGAAAGCTGTTGAGCAGCTTGCCATTGGTCGATTGAATGGTGTGCCAGTTACGTGCAATCAGCGCGACTGGGCCAAGTACAACCAGAATCAGCACGCCAACGCGGCACACCTGCGCCATGATGCGCACCATTGACGGGGTACGCCGGCGCGACCGAGATTCTGGCGGTTTGCTGATTAGCAAGAAATAGCCGGCGCAATAGCCGATAGCAATGGCGAGCAGCAGGGCATGGTTGAGAAAGGGCATGCCGGGGAGCATTTGCCGAGGACTGAACGCCGGACTCATCACTGCAACAAGGCAGACCACTAACAGCACGGCATGAACCAAGTGAAACACCGCCTTGGCTATGAAAATACCGATGGGGCTGGTGTCCCCAAAGGAAGGGCGCCATCGAAGGGATATGAAAAACAACGGCAGGACGGAGGTTGAAGCCAACGCCAAGAAGAAATGCCGGTTATATTTGAAAAAGCTGGTCATGAAGCTCAGCGCTTGTTGCTGCACCTTGAACGCAGCGACGAAGCCCTGACTAAAAGGCACCTGGGTTTGTGCCCCCATGTTTACGAGCGGCAGAACTATATAGAAAAGCAGCCCTGCAATTCCGGAAAGGAACAGCGTGACTATGAATCGGCCGTTGAAGAAGGACACCCCTTTGATCCAAATGACCGCCATCAGGAAGAAAGGTGCCAAGGCGACCATTGCCCAATTGTTCGTCATGCCAGCGGCAAAAATGAATGCCGAGCGGAATATCCACGATGGCCGACGTTCAACTCGAAACTCCAGCAAGCAACGGATGACGTAGGCAAGCACCAATGCGTCGATCATGTCGCCCGAGACGGACGTGGCACATTCCCAGAATGAAATGTGCAGGCCCAAGACGAGTGCTGCAAACACTGGAGGAACCCAAGACATCGAATCTGAGAAGAGCCCGTGCCGGTCGTCATTTATCTCGCGTTGATCGGATGTGCGGTCGTGCGGCAGCAGGGCGACAGCCCGCGCGACCAGCACCAACACCAGCGAGGCGATTACTGCGTTGAAGACGTTGAGGGCGATTGGAACGACTTGTTCCGGTAGCCAACGGAACGGATAAAAAAGCAGGAACGCCAGCGGTTGGTGGAGATCGGGTTGCCATACCCAGCCCGAAGTCTTTGCAACAAGGTTGATGCTGCTAAACGTGGCCCCACGACTCATTGTGGTCAGATACAGCAATAGTGCACCCAGCCCAACCAGCCAGGGCAAGTAACTCGTCACAAACCTCTTGGGGAGGGCGGAGTTTTGTTCAAAGTTCATGTGTATTGTTCAATTGAACCATTCAAATCAAGCTTGGCAAGAACTCAAGTGAGGCCACCGCACCGCAAGTCGGCGATGCACTCCACATGCTGGGTCTGCGGAAACATGTCCAATGGCACTACGCGCTTTAATCCAAAGACACCGGAGTCGGTGAGGGCGTTCAAGTCGCGAGCCATGGTGGCTGGATGGCAGGAAATGTAAATTACCTGCGCTGGACGCACCTGCATAAGCAGTGCGATGGTTTGCGGCAGGCACCCCTTACGTGGCGGGTCGAGGATAACTGTGGTTTGGCTGGACTGGAATTTTTCCAGCAACCGTGGCAATTCTTCCTCGGCGGTTCCCGCAATAAATTCACCATTGCTCGCGCCGTGACGGGTGGCGTTTCCCCTGGCAGCGCGAATGGCCATGCGGTCGTATTCTACACCTGCAAAGCGCTCAACGGTGCCAGCTAGTTCTATGGCGAAGAACCCCACGCCGCAGTAAACATCCACCAAATGTGTTGAGCCGCAGTCGCGAAGTAGTTCCCGGACCGTTTCCACCATGCGTGGCAGCAGGAAGAAATTATTCTGAAAAAAAGAATCAGGCGGAACAGTCCAGTTATCGGGTGGTATACGCAGGACGACTTTGATTCCGCCCTTCGGCGGCGGGTTCTGGCGAACGTGCGCGATTTGCTGATTCAGCGCTGGCTCGGCGATTTTGCACTCGAAGATGTCCTCCACCAACCCACCATCGTGCCGCACGAAGCCGATGTTCAGGCGTTGTTCTGGCTTGTTCCATTGGCTGCGAATCATGATGCGATTTCGGTAGCCGTAAGGCGAAGGGCAGGGGATCACAGGGGAAACCAAGCCCGGATTAATCCCGCCTATGCGTTGGAACAAGTCCGCCACTTGCTTGTGTTTGATGCGCAACTGGGATTCGTAATTAAGGTGCTGGTACTGGCAGCCACCACACGCTGCAAAGTGCTGGCAGGCGGGTTCCACCCGGTCCGGCGATGGCTGGAGGACCTTGACCAATCGGGCGCGAGCAAAGTTTTTTTTCACCTCCCGCAGCTCCGCCTCAACCGTTTCGCCCATCGCCACAAACGGAACAAACACCACGAAGTCATCTACCCGCCCGACCCCTTCGCCTCCGAATGCGATGTCCTGAATTGTTAGTGTGACCCGGTCGCCAACGTTCAATTGCACGCGTCAGCATAAAAACCGGGCAGGGCAGGGGCAAGCGATGGGTTGGATAATACGAAGATATTCGCGCCTTTAGTGCGTGAATTTCACTTCGCCCCCATTTAGGATCTTGTCAGTTATGCGGATTCTTTTCATCGGAGATATTGTCGGCGAGCCCGGACGACGAGCAGTGCGACAGCTCGTGCCCAAGCTTCGTGAGCAATTCCAATTGGATGCCGTCATTGCCAATGGGGAAAATTCTGCTGGGGGTTCGGGAATCACCCCTGGGACCGCAAAAGAGATTTTTGATTCAGGCGTGGATGCGATTACCAGTGGCGACCATCTCTGGGACCAAAAAGAGGTCGTGGAATTACTTGCGAATGAACCAAGATTTCTGCGGCCACTGAATTATCCAGCGGGCACCTCAGGGCAGGGAAGCACCCTGCTCCATTTGGCCAATGACCGCGTGCTCGCCGTCATGAATGTCCAAGGCCGCACCTTCATGCCGGACTTGGATAACCCATTCGTTGCGGCCCAAAATGAGGTGACGCGCCTTCGTCAGACCACTCCGTTCATTTTTGTGGACATGCACGCCGAGGCAACCAGTGAAAAGATCGCTCTGGCGCGGATGTTGGATGGTCAGGTCACCGCCGTGGTGGGCACGCACACGCACGTGCAAACAGCTGATGAACAAATCTTTTCTGGCGGCACTGCGTTTCTGTGCGACGCGGGATTCACCGGGCCGCAAGAAAGTATTCTTGGTCGTGAAATTGCCCCCATCATCCGGCGATTTTTGACTAATACACCTCAACGTTTCGGCGTGGCCAAAGAACGGATTGTTTTAAATGGCGTCGTAATCGAAGTAAATGATTTAGGGCTAGCGACTAGGATTCAGCGAATATCACAAGCGGTTCGGTAAACACGCGCACTTAAGTGAATATAACAAACATTGTGCGCATATATTAATAGAGATTCTCGCACAACCAGGGCGTTCAATTCAATACAGCAAGCTGTTCCATCCGAATCTGCTCGAGAGCG
>JAFMIZ010000132.1 GCA_017853715.1 Pedosphaera sp. | reverse complement strand
GCGCCCCACGTTCGCGGAGCACGGGATGGCCATATTTGATGACTTCGAGAATCATGGAGCCTGCTATTATGCGATTACTCTGGCCTGACCCCCAGCAGACTCAAAATCCGCTCCAACTCGTCGTCGCTGAAGAACGCGATCTGCACCGAGCCCTTGCCCTTGGCGTAACGCAGATTCACCTTGGTGCCCACGCGTTCGCGGATGCGGTTCTCCAGGCTCGCCACATGCAGGTCTTTGCTGGCGACTTTGGCGGTGCGAGCTGAGATCGGCTTGTCGGTTTGCAGGTTAAGAATCATCACCTCGGTCTGGCGGACGTTGAGGCCTTCGCGAATGACACGCTCCGCCGCCATCTTCTGAAGTTCCTCGCGGTCGAGCCCGAGAATCACCTTGGCATGCCCCACGGAGAGGCGTCCATCCCGCAAATACGCCTGAACTTCATCCGGCAAGCGCAGCACGCGCAGGGCATTGGCGACGACGGCGCGGCTCTTGCCCACCTTGGTGGCGACCTCCTCCTGCGTCAGTTTGAACTCGCTCATCAGGCTGGAGTAACCTTGCGCCTCTTCGATGGCGTTCAGGTTCTCGCGCTGCAAGTTTTCAATGAGCGCCAGTTCCAACACGGCGGCATCATCCGCCACACGGACAACCACCGGCACCTCGGTCAACCCGACCAGCTGCGCCGCACGCCAGCGGCGTTCACCGGCAATCAATTCCAAGTGGTCAGGCTGTTCGCGGACGATCAGCGGCTGGACGATGCCTTGCTCGCGGATGGAGTCGGCCAGTTCCCGGAGCGCTTCGGGGGCAAAATCCTTGCGCGGTTGAAAGGGGCAGGGGCGGACGCGGCTCAAGGGCACGCGCAGCACGCGTTCCCGATTGTCTTCGGGGGCAGGCGCTGACGTTGCCGCCGGAGCGGGCGCTGGACTGTTTGTAGCAGGGGCGGGGGCGGGCCTTGGAGCAGTGGCAGCGCCGCTGATCAAGGCTCCCAGACCGCGTCCCAAAGCGGGCTTGGACATGCGGTCAGAGTGCGAACTGGCTGCGCGATTGTCAAATGCCAGACTTGCGCGACTTGCCTGGTTTTACCCGCAGATGATAGGTTCGTCCCGTGATCGCCGACATCCTCGCGCAACGCCATCGCTACAGCGGCCTCTGCAGCCGCTTTGACGCCGCCTTTGCTTTTTTGGAACTGCTGCCGGCGGGAGCGGCGCTGGGACGGCATGACATTGACGGCGACAATTGTTTCGCCCTCGTGCAGACCTACAGCAGCAAGCCACTGGCGCAGGCCAAGTTCGAGGCGCACCGGAAGTACATCGACATCCAATTCATCCAGTCCGGAGCCGAAACGCTCTTGTGGGCACCCCTATCTGCTCTGACCGTGACGACCGAGCCTTATGTCGAGGAGAGGGATGTCGCTTTTTTCGCCACGCCGAGCCAATTCACACCGCTCACGCTCAAGACGGGCGAGTTCGCCATTTTTTATCCCACCGACGGCCACGCGCCTTGCCTTGAGTGCGGCATGGCAAGCGAAGTGCGCAAGGTGGTGATCAAAGTGCGGGTCTAGCCTTTCCGCGGCTCACGCGTTACCGCCGGTCAGTTTCAGCTTGCCCTCGTCCAAATCAATGAACTCAAACATGGTCTGCACGGTGCCGGGCGGCAGACCGATTTCGGCGAGGCGTTCGTTGAGGCGTTGGGTGCCCGTATCGCGCCAGCCGCGCTTCATCATAAAGCCGTTCCAGACTTCGATCTGCTGTTCGTCCGGCCGGCGGCCTTGGCGAAACGCCCATTCCAACAACTGCTCATCGGTTTTGTCGCCCTTGAGCGTTTCGGCTTCGAGCGCCGCGTAGTCAAGCTTCAGGAACTTGCAGCAACGATCATCGAAACTGTTCCGCATCTGCTGTCCGCGCGCCGCCTGCCAGCCCTCGGGAAGCCCACCTTTGGCGGCGAGGCGGATTTTGTCCAGCATTCGCCCGAACCAGACGATGCCTTGGATCTGCTCTGCCGGGCTACGCAGCCCGGGAATGATCGTGGGATATGGATCAGCCATGCCTGGACTATGCAGGCTGCGAGCGATCTCGCAAGGTGAAGCGGTCCGCGGGCCAGCAGCGACAATGACTCGGCGCACATCGAGCCTTGTTCGCAGGTTCGCCGTTGCCTTACGTTGGAGGCTGATGAGCAAACCGGCATGTCCGATGTGCGAGATGGATGAGATTCTGGAATCTGCCTCCAAATGGGAGTGCGTGACCTGCGGGCACGAATGGGAGCGCACACCTGATCCCGAGCTCGCGCCCGGCCCGCGCGTGGTGAAGGATGCCCACGGCAATCCACTGGCCGATGGCGACTGCGTCATTCTCATCAAGGACCTCAAGCTCGGCGGTTCGCAAGTGCTCAAGGGCGGTTCAAAGTCCAAGCCCATCAAACTCGTGGACGAAGACCATGAAATCTCCTGCAAAGTGGACGGGATTGCCGTGGGATTGAAGGCGTGTTTTGTCAAGAAGGCCTGAGATAGCTCATCACTGTGGGTTCCGCCGCAACAGATCATTACGCCACGCTGGGATTGGACCGTCGTTGCGGCGAAGCCGAGATCCGCAAGGCCTATCGGTTGCTGGCCAAGCAGCTTCATCCCGATGTGAACGGCGGCTCGGCCCACTCGGTCGCCCAGACGCAGCGGCTCAATGAGGCCCATGAGACGCTCAGCGATCCGACACGTCGGGAGCGGTACGACCGCGAATTGCGGGAGCAAACCAAACCCGTCGTCCGCCCGGGCAGGGCGCCGATCAAGCTTGCGAAGGAAGTCCACCTGCGTCTCGAGGAGTTCTTGCGCGGCACCCGGCTGGAAGTGCGCGTGGACGATCCAGGGAACGAGGTCGGTCCAGAAACCTACGAATTGGTCGTGCCTGCGGGGACAGCACCGGGAACGCGCATCAAGCTGGCTCGCGACGGGGGTGGCACGCTCGTGGTTCGCGTCATGGCCCGCCCGGATTTCCGGTTCAAGGCGCGGGGCTCGGATTTGCGCTGCGATTTGAAGATCAGTTTCCAGCGCGCCCAGCAAGGCGGCACAGAAACGGTGCGCAATGTCCTGGGCAGCTTTCTACGCATTCAGATTCCACCGAATGTTGCGCGCGGCGAAACCATCCGGATTGCCGGCGAGGGGCTGCCGAAGTCGCGAGGCGGGCGCGGCGATCTGCTGGTGCGTATTCTCCATCAACCCAAGATCCAATTCCATCGAACCCACCGACGATGAGGAGACTCGTCGGTTAAATCTTCCGCATTCGCAGCACGGGCGATGGGCCGACTCAAAGATTCGTCCAACTCGGGGCCGGAGCGGTGAATTCGGTTGGCTGCCGGGTCAACGGATGCAGGAACTTGATGCGCCAGGCGTGCAGGCAGAGCGGCGGATCGTCCAAGCGCAGGGTCTGCGTGTCGCCAAGTTGTTGACCGCTGACATAGGCAGTGTCGCCGCACACGGGGAAACCCAGATGCCACAGATGAATACGGATCTGGTTGGTGCGACCGGTGAGTGGTCGTGCTTCCAGCAACGTCGTGCCATCGTGATGACGCTTGAGCACCCGGAACCCGGTGCGTGCGGCCTGTCCGCCTTCCTCGTCCACCGTGCGTGAACCCAGCTCCCGCGATGTGTTGCTGATGGGCGCGTCGCAGTCAAACGCGTCATCCGCAGGATGACCCTGAACCCTGACCAGATACGTCTTCTCCACCCTGCCGTTGGCAAACTGCGGTTGCAGGCGTCCGGCGAAGTGCTGCGTGCGGGCCACGAGAACGATGCCGGTGGTGTTGGCGTCCAAGCGATGCGCCGGATGCGGCCGCTGGGGATGATAAACCTCGTGGAGCAGGTAAGTGAGCGTGTTGCGATAGAACCGGCCGCCCGCGTGCATGGGCAGGGGAGCGGGCTTGTTCAGGACGATCAGGGCTTCATCTTCGTGGAGAATCTCCACTGCACCATTCACGTCCGGCTCCGTCACGTTCGGGAAGATGCGGCGATAGCGCTGGCCGTTGCGAACGATCTGCGAACCCGCCACCGGCGCCTGCTGGTGATCGACGACCAGGCCCCGGGCAATCAACCGCTCCCATTGGTCGCGGTTCACGTTCTTCACCACATGGCAAAGCGTCTCCAACAGAGTCTTGCCGTCGCAATCCTCCGGCACGTTGATGGACTTGTGATTATCCCGCGGCTGGCTGCCGGGCAACGGCGTGAACACGCGCCGAATCGCCTCGTGCCGCCGGGCGATGTTGTCGGCCATCTGCTCCGCGGGCGTCCTGAAGCAATACGGGCACGATTGGCCCGGCACGAAGCGCGGATCTTTTTGGTCGGCCTCGGTCAGCGGCGTCTGGCATTTGAAGCACTGCGTTGAACCGGTTTCGTGCAGGCTGGGGTCGAGGCCGACGCGTTGATCGAACACGAAGCATTCGCCGTCGTAGTGAGCGCCACCGCAGTCCTCGAAATATTTCAGGATGCCGCCCTCGATCTGGAAGATGTGCTTGAAACCTTCGCGTTCCATGAACGGTCCGGCTTTCTCACAGCGAATGCCGCCGGTGCAAAACATCACGACGGGTTGTTCCTTCAGTGCGGGAGGCAGTTTACGGACGGCCGCCGGGAAGTCCCGGAAATGGTCGATGCCGATGGGGAGCGCGTTCCTGAACGTGCCGAGCCTCACCTCGTAATCGTTGCGGGTGTCCAGCAGCGTCACGGGACGGCCCTCGTCCAACCACTGCTTGAGCTCCTTGGGTGCCAACTTTGGGGAGGTGCGTTTGGCAGGTTCAATGCCCCCGACGCCGAAGGCGATGATCTCCTTTTTGACCCGCACCAGCATCTTGCGGAACGGTTGATGATCGTTCTCGCTGAATTTGGGCTGCAAATCCTCCAAGCCGGGGACCTGTTTGAGTTCCTGAAGCAGCCGGTCAATCTTTTCCGGGTCGCCCGCCACGAACAGGTTGATGCCCTCGGTCGCGAGCAGAATGGTCCCCTTGAGTTCCCAGCTTTTGCATAACGCCAGGAGCCGTGCGCGCAGTGACCGAAGATCGGTCAGCGCGACAAACTTGTAGGCGGCGATGTTGGTTACCTTCGTCATCGAATCGGTCGGCATGCTAAAAACAGATCCGTCACCGAATTCCGGGGGATAAAGTTGCCGGCCGACGGGCGATGGAGGGGTAAAATCGGCATAGCTCCCGGAGGATTCTCCCCCGAATGGACAGGAAGCTAAAAATTCTTCCCATCCTATTAATATAAAAATACTTATACAGATTTAAACCACCACAATATCCACCCAGCGACTTTACCTTTGCTTTACCATTCCGTTGCCAGGTTTCGGGCTGGCGTCGGACCCCG
>JAFMIZ010000131.1 GCA_017853715.1 Pedosphaera sp. | reverse complement strand
CCAAGATCTGCCTGATCGCGCTGGGCGGCTACGGTCGGAGCGAACTGAATCCGCATAGCGACATTGATGTGATGTTCCTGCACGACGGCCAGGTGGTGGGTCATAGCCGGGCGCACCCTTATCTCGCGCGGATGCTGGACGGCATCTTGTATCCGCTGTGGGACATCGGCCTCAAGGTCGGCCACTCGGTTAGAACAGTGACGGATTGCGTGCAGGAGGCCAACGCGGAGATGCAGTCGAAAACCGCCTTCATCGAAGCGCGCCTGATCGTGGGTGACGAAGCCTTGTTCAAAAAGTTCCAGCAAGCCATCGTGGCCAAATGCGTCACCGGCCACGTGGACGAGTACATCGCCGCACGGATGGAGGACCAGTCCTCGCGCCGCACCAAATATGGCAACTCCGCGTGCATGCAAGAGCCCAACATCAAGAACGGCTGCGGCGGTCTGCGCGACTTCCAAAATCTGCTGTGGATGGCGTTCTTCAAATACGGCACCCGTTCGCTGGAGGATTTGCAGAAGCGGGATTTTCTCAGCACCAGCGAGCGCAAGCAACTGGAGGCGGCGTATGACTTTCTGCTGCGGGTGCGCACAGAGATGCATTACGTGGCGCCGCGCCCAACCGACGCGCTCACCAAGAGCATGCAACCCGGCGTGGCACACGGGCTGGGCTATCACGAGCGCTCGCCCAGCCGGCGCATCGAGCGGTTCATGCGGCACCTTTACACGCACGCGCGGAACGTGTTCTTCATCACCCGGACCCTGGAACAGCGCCTGGCCCTGGTGCCGCAGCCGTTGTCGCGCTTCTCGCTGCGGAAGCTGCTGCCCAAGTCCAAGCCCATCACGGTCGAGCCCGTGGACGGATTCAAGTTCATCAACGGTGAAATCCACGCCGTCTCCAATCGCGTGTTCCGCGATGCGCCCCGCCGGCTGATGCGCGTATTCCTGTACGCGCAGCAGCGCGGGCTGCGACTGCATCCCGATCTGGCCCAAATGATCCGGAACCAGCTGTCGCTGGTGGACCGCTCGTTCCTGGCCGACCCACATGTGCATGAAAGTTTTCTGGCCATCCTGAACCAGCGCGGCGACGTGGCGCGCATTCTCCGGGCGATGCACGAGGTGGATTTCCTGGGCAAATACCTGCCGGAGTTCGGGAAGCTCACGTGCCTGGTGCAGCACGAGTTCTACCACCAATACGCGGCCGACGAACACACGCTGATGTGCGTGGAACAACTGGACCGGGTGTGGGAGGCCAAGGCCCCACCCCATGACAGTTATTCAGCCCTGTTTCAGGAACTGGAGCATCCTTACCTGCTTTATCTCGCCCTGTTGCTGCACGACGTCGGCAAAGCGGGCGGGCACGGCCGGCATGAGGAGGAGGGGGCGAAGCAGGCCGCCCGCGTGGGGCGCCGCCTCAAACTTGAAGAGGCCGATTCGGAGCAGCTGCAGCAACTGGTCAAACAGCATCTGCTGATGGCACTCACGTCGCAACGACGCGACCTTGACGATCCGGAAGAGATCCACCGCTTCTCGGAGCAGGTCGGCGGCCTGGAAAGGCTCAAGCTGCTGACGCTGCTGACGTTTGTGGATTCGATGGCCACGAGCGACAAACTGTGGAACGGCTTCAAGGACACGCTGCTCTGGACGTTGCATGGAAAGGCCGCGCAGCAATTGTCGGGCAGCACGGAATTCTTGCGAGCCGAGGCAGCCGAGCGCGCAGAACTCCTCCAGGAAGTGAGGGCCGAACTGCCCAAGGAGTTCACGCAGGAGGAGGTCACCGCGCACTTTCACGCGATGCCCTCGCGCTACTTTCTGGCGCATGGCGTGCGGGAGATCGTCGAGGACGTGGAACTGGCGCGCCGCTTCCTGGAGCGGCAGCTGGGGGATGGGTCCGAACCGCTCACGCCAGCCGTCCGCTGGCAACAGCAGCGGGACCGCGGCTGCACCGAGGTGCGCATCTGCACCTGGGATCGCGCCGGCCTGTTCGGCAGCATCGCCGGCACCTTGAGCGCGGCGGGCCTGAACATCCTCAGCGCCCAGATCTTCACCCGCAGCGACGGCATGGCGCTCGATGTGTTCTCCGTCACCGATGGACGCACCGGCTCGATGGCGGAACCAGAGCAGATGGAGAAATTCGACCGGCTGCTCACCCGCGTGCTGAAGGGTGACGAGGTGGATCTGCCGGCGCTGATCGCGAAGCAGACCAAGGCGAGAACCCTGTATGAGGCCTACACCGGCGAACACATCGCCACGCAGATCACCCTCGACAATGAATCGCTGGCCAATCGTTCGCTCATCGAGGTGGAGACCGAAGACCGCATCGGCCTGCTCCATGCCATTTCGCAGGAACTGGCGCAGCTGGGCGTGAACATTTCAGCCGCGCGCATCCTGACGGAGAAAGGCGGCGCGATCGACACGTTCTATGTCACCGGCCCGAGCGGGGGAAAGCTCGACGCGGTGACGCTCTGGCCCAAGGTTGAGCGCCAGATCCGTGATTCGATCGGAAGGCTCAGCGAGTAAAGCCTGAGAGCCCGGGACAATCCGACGTCACTTCGCGGCCGGAGCCGGCTCAGATGGGCCGGGGTTGTCGGGTGCTGCCGGCGAGCGCTCCACCCGCGGAGGCAAGGCCACACCCAGCTTGGATGCGAGCACGGCAGCGGCCTCGTCCTGAAGTCCAGTCTCCGGGTCCAACATGCGATCCAGCACTTCCCGCTGGATGTCCTCAAACGGAGGCATGTCAATCTGGCCTTTGCGCGAGGTCACGCTGGCCTGATAGCGCGTGTGGGCCTGGCGTGCGAGATTGATGAACCCGGCAGCGCGCTCGTCCTGATCGGTGACCAAGGCGAGATACGACTGCGTAATGAGGCCCTCCAGCACGATCTTCATGTCCTTCTGGCCCATGTCGCCGATCAACTCCTGCAATTTGGAGTAAGCAAACTCGTCCAAGGTCACCCGGCCCGGAAGTGAATCCATCTGGCCATCCAGGAGCGGCTTTTCGGGATATTTTTCGCCGAGATACTTGAACCACCGGGCCGCATCACGCTCACGACCGTTGAGGTAGAGCACATAAACCGCCTCGCGCAGGAAATTGCGGTGGCCAGTGGCGATGTTGTTCCTCATGTCCGGCTGTTCGGCCATCTGCAACTCATAGGCCGCGCTGACGTTGGGAATGATCTCCATGTTCGGGCCATATTCGAATGCGCCCTCGAAATAATTCGGGATCAGGCGGCCGCGCTGGAAAGAGAGCTGCATGCACTGATAGATCACGCGGCGCAACGTCATGATGTCATCCTGCTTGATCCGCTCCGGGAACTGCCTGGCGCGCGTCAATCCCACGTAGGCCCAATAGATCGCGTAAGTCTCCGGCATCCGCCAATCCAGCGGGCCGTGTTGCCGGTCCACTTCCAGCACCATCTGCGGGTCCATCTTCAGTTCATTCCGCAGGATTCCGACGCGGTTGGACAAATCCTGCGTGGTCGGGTTCACGAGCGAATCCAAGCCGACCCCGTTGGTGGAGCCGAACACTTTCGAAGTCTCCTTGATCCACTGCGACTTGTAGAACATGTGGCCGTCGTCGAGATTCGCGCCGATCTTGTGCTGGAAGAACCACGATAATTCGCGATAGATCAACAGTTCGTTCGGGTTGTATTTCAGGCCTTCATCGCGCAGCAGCTCGATGCCACGCTGCACCCAGCGCCAACGGTCGGTGTAATCTCCCGGGCCGTTCTCCTTGAACTTGACCGAGATGTTGTAGGCCATGTTCCAGGCCTGCACGAGCCACACCTGGACGAAGTGGGGCTCCAGCTTGGTGATCCAGCCGGCGAGCTGCGACATCTCGAAGAACTTGTCGTTCTCCTGGAGTTCGTTGGCGCGGATCCACAGCGCATTGGAGATCAATCCCCGAAAGCCGCCCAAGGCGACCGTAGTGAACGCCAGCACCGGAGGCGCGTTCTCCAGGGGCTCCACGCGGGTCAGCCCCAGCTCCGCGCGATCGCGGTTCAACGAGCGCTGGGTCACACCTGCCGCCGACAGGAGGGCGGCGGCCAGCAGACCGAGGAGAATTTTCTTCAATCGCGGATTCATCGCTTATTGCGTTCCTTGTGCCGTCGCAAGCTCGCGCCGATGGAACACCCAGATCCCGAACAGGCCGAAGACCCCACCCAGCACGAGCACGATCTGCGCAAACGCGCGCCCCACGGTGCCCCAGGAAATCACCCGCCCGGTGCTCAAGGCATCCACCGGTGAAAAATCCCGGGCCAAGTTCACGACATTGAGAACAGCCTGGAACAAAGGCACCGCCACAAAATCGATCACCGAGCTACCCACCACGCCGGTTTCCTCGTCCGCGCCCATGACCGTGCCCTGCTCCACCACCGTCGCCAAGGTTCCGCTCGAGAACACCACCACCAGCGTCGCCAAGGCCACGAAGGACGCGACGGGGAAGGACAGGAAGCTGGCCGCGGACAGACCAATCGTTGCCAGCAAAGCCACCCAGCAGAAGATGATGCCCAAGCCCCGAATGAAATTCAGTCCGAAGCCGCCCTGCCGGTAGAGCACCTCCATCCCGTCCTCCAACGGGAACACGAGCGTGGCGTTGTTGGGATTCAACATGGCCACCAGCAGCACGCCGTCGGCGCTGTAAAGACCGGGCGGAATCTGAATCTCATGGTAAGTGTCGGGCGCCAAGCTCAACGGGGATTCAGTTTGCCAGCCGGGCTTGTCCGGTGTGCCCACCCGCCACACCGTCGCGAAAGTGCCCGTGGGACTTTTTTCCGCCGCGTTGAACTTCACCCGCAGAAACAGGGGCTGGCCTTGAATCGAGCCCAGGGCATGCCGAAGATTGATTTCCCAGAAGTGGGGGCTGCCCGGCTGCACCACCTGGAGCTCAGCCTTGATGCGCTCGCGAATCTGGCGCCGAACCTCGGGCAAGTCCACCTGTGCGACTTGTGCCTGCGCCAGGCGTTCCTGCAACGCGCGGGCCGTCTCCGCCTCGATCTCCGCGGACAGATTCCGTTCCCGCGCGACACCCCGCGCGACGAGGACTTCATTGCGCAAAACCGCCTGCTGGTCGGCATCCAGTTTGCGCGCCTGCCAGATCAACTGGGTGTAGATGCAACCGCCCGCGATCGCGAGCAATGCGGCGTTCAGGGAGAGCAACCCCAACCATTTGCCGATCCAGATCTGCCAGCGCGCGATGGGCTTGGTCGCCACGACCTGCATCTGACAATCCTCGATGTCGCGGGCGAGCGTGCCGCAGGCGAGCCAGAGCGTGGCGAGGCCGAGCAGGGCCGTGACCGCGCTGAGGGTGTAGGTGAGCTGAACCTGGGTGAATTCCTGCGCCGTGAAATGCGGGTCATGCAGCATCCACGGCAAGCCGATGACCGCCGCGAGCAGCAACACCGTCACGACGAGGAACAGCCGGAACCGGAAGGCGGCCTTCCA
>JAFMIZ010000042.1 GCA_017853715.1 Pedosphaera sp. | reverse complement strand
GAGTGACGTGTCGACGTAACCACTGATCGTGGTGCCGGACAGCGCGGTTTGAACCGCATTCATTGACTCTTCAGCTTGGACGGCTGAAGCGAGGCTGACGATGCCGACCGCGGCCAGACCCATTGTCCATTGATTGATTTTCATTAGTTCCTCCGTATTTATGGTTGTTTTTTACCGTGTAACTAACTCTGTCAGGAGCATTTGTTCGCATGCCCCCCACACCCTTCCGGGGTGCAGATGTGCGCATCCTTAGGGCATCCCTCCCCCTTTGACAACCAAAAATTTTCGGGTCTTGCCTACGATTGGGACAGGGGCAACGGGACTTAACTGTCTGAAGGCGGCCAGTTTCAGCGCGGTTGGTTTTGGGAAACCTGAAACGAGATCGGCATTTGGTGCCGTTTGACGGGCGTTTCAGCGCAGTGATGGGTCGCATGGCTCAGGATGACGGCTGCCCGGCGCTTCTGGAACAAGGACTGCTAGCCATGGCCCGAACCGGTGTGGGCGGCCCGCCCGGATTATTGAAAGCCCGGTCTTGAACAAACCGGGATGAACTCGTAAAAGGCCTGAACGCGTATGCCTTCATTTACATATGTAGCCCGAGACACGGCCACCGGTCGTGAGATAAGGAATTCACTGGAAGCCGCCACCGAGCAGGCCGCCATTGCCGCGTTGCTCAACCGCAACATGCTGGTCGTGTCCATTCAGGAGAAGGTGGGCAAAAAGGGAAAAACCAGCGGCGGCAGTGTCGCCCTGCAAGATTTGGTCATCTTCACCCGCCAATTGGCCACCATGATCGATGCCGGCCTGGCCATGGTCCAATGCTTGCAAGCCTTGGCTGAGCAGACCCAAAACAAGATGATGCGCGATGTCATCAAGGACGTCTGCGTGCGTGTCGAAAGCGGCGACAGCTTCTCGGAAGCGCTGGTCAAGCACCCCAAGGTTTTCAACAAGCTGTATGTAGCCATGGTGGCTGCCGGTGAAAAGGGCGGTCTGTTGGCAGAAATCCTGGCCCGCCTGGCCACCTACCTGGAAAACACCGCGCGCCTGCGGAAGAAGGTCAAATCAGCGATGATGTATCCTTGCATCGTTACCGTTGTGGCGATTGGCATCACCATGTTCCTGTTGATCAAGGTTATCCCTGTGTTCGGCGAGATTTACACCGGCTTCGGCTCCAAATTGCCCGGCCCCACCCAGTTCCTGATCGACCTGAGCGACTTTATTCGCAAATGGTTCCTGCTGATAATTCTGGGCATGGGCGGAGCCGTTTATGGCTGGCTGGCTTTCATCAAGACCAAGTCCGGGCGCGAGTTCTGGGATGCTCAGCGGATAAAACTGCCGATCTTCGGCCCGATCGCCCATAAAATCTGCCTGGCGCGCTTCAGCCGCACCCTCTCCTCGCTCATTCGTAGCGGTGTGCCCATCCTCGAGGTGCTGCAAATCGTCTCCCAGACCGTCGGAAACGTCGTCATGGAAAAGGCGATCAAGACGGCCTCCAGCGACATCGAGCGGGGAGAAGGCATTTCAGCTGCCCTGGGCAAACACTCCATCTTCCCGAACATGGTCATCCGCATGTGCTCTGCCGGTGAGCAAACCGGCAAAATGGACGCCATGCTGGAGCGTATTTCAGACTTTTTGGATGACGAAATTGAGACCACCCTCTCCGGCCTCACCTCGCTGATTGAGCCCATCCTGATCGTGTTCTTGGGTGTTGTTGTCGGTGGCATGGTGATTTGTATGTTCCTGCCCATCTTCAAGCTGAGCGAAGTGGTCAGCCAGAAGTAGGCAACAGATCCCCTTGGCGGACAGGGCTCGTCAAACCCGGCCCTGTTCCTCTCAGAACTATAATTCGGTCCAAATCAACCGCTAATGGCCAAAGTCCTTCTAGTCGATGACGAGCTGACCATGGTCCAGATGGTCGCCGACTTGCTCCGCGCTGATGGGCATGAGGTTTTTCCGTTCACCAACCTGAACGGGGCGATCAACGGCCTCACCGCCCATCAGCCCGAGCTCGTCGTCACCGACTTGTACCTCGACAAGACCCCCGCCCACGGATTGGAGATCATCAAAAAGGCGCGCGCGATGAATCCCCCGGCGATTTCCATATGTGTCACGGGATACGGCTCCATTGATACCGCCATTGAAGCCATGAAGAACGGCGCCTTCGACTACCTGGAAAAGCCCTTCAAGGTCGACGAGCTGCGCATGGCGATTCAGCGCGCCCTGTCTTATGGCTCTGCCGTCAGCGAAACCACCTTCCTGCGCCGCCAGCTCAAGAAGAAGTATCACTTCAACCAGATCGTGGGCACTTCTGAGCCGATGCAGGCGGTCTTTAAGATGATCGAGCGGGTCGCCAACACGGAGAGCACCGTGCTCGTCCTCGGCGAGAGCGGCACGGGCAAGGAATTGGTGGCGCGCTCATTGCATTACAACAGCCGCCGCCAGCACGCCCCCTTTGTTCCCATCAATTGCTCGGCGCTCCCGGAAGCATTGCTGGAATCAGAATTGTTTGGTCACCGGCGCGGCGCTTTCACCGGCGCCGTGGCGGACAAAAAGGGTCTGTTCCAGGAGGCCGATGGCGGAACCATCTTCCTGGACGAGGTCGCCTCCATGCCGCCGCTGCTGCAAAGCCGCCTCCTGCGCGTGCTCCAGGAGAAAGAGGTTCGCCGGGTCGGCGACAATGTTCCCGTTCACGTGGATGTCCGCGTGGTCGCTGCTTGCAATGAACCGCTCGAACAGCGCGTGCAGGACGGGGTCTTTCGTGAAGATTTATATTACCGGCTGAACGTGATCCCCATTCACCTGCCCTCACTTCGCGAACGACCGGATGACATCCCCTTGTTGGTCGCCCATTTCCTCCGGCAGAAGGTGAAGAGCGCAAATGGTGAACCCTTCAAGATCTCCCGCCGCGCCATGGACGCACTGCTTGCCCACAAGTGGCCGGGCAACGTTCGGGAATTGGAGAACGCAATAGAAAGGGCTACCACCCTCTGCGAGGCCGCCGTCGTCACCCTTGGCGATTTGCCGCCCTCGCTGCTCGCCAAAGTCGGCGCTTCAACCAGTGATGAGGCCGCCGTTGAGCACGCAGAGCTGCCGCTTGTTTCTGACGCGCCCGCTCTCACTGCCAGCTCATCAAGCCCCAATGACCCTGCGCCTCCAACCGCCACCGCTTCGACACGCCCGATAGATGCCATCAAACCCCTGAAAAACTACCTGCGCGAACAGGAGCAGTCCTATCTGGCCCGCGTCATGGAAGCCACAAACGGGGATAAAGAGCAGGCAGCAATCGTTTTGGGCGTCAGTTTGGCGACACTTTATCGCAAACTGGCTGGTGATGAATGAGTTGGGCGGCGTTCAAGCCCGCTCGGTCGGTTCGGTCCGCCTCACTCAGAAGCCCTCTGCATCCATCGCATCAGCCGGTTCAGGCGAATTCATGCCCGTAATTTTTATTTCCCCAAGAGGAACACTTTCTTATCTTCCCCCCCCGGTTCGCCATGCGTGACGAGCCTCAATCCCAAACCGAACTCGAATTATGCCACTGACACATACTCGCGACCTGTTCGCCAAGGCTCTGAAGGGCAAATACGCCCTCGGCGCGTTCAATGTTAACAACATGGAACTCATCCAGGCCATCGTTGAAGCCTGCGAAGAGGAAAAAGCCCCCCTCATTCTCCAGATTTCCAAGGGCGCCCGCGAATACGCCAACCCTGTTTACCTCAGAAAGCTGATTGAGGCGGCTGTCAGTCTGTCCACGGTCCCCATCGCCATCCACCTCGACCACGGCGATACCTTCGATCTCTGCAAGCAGTGCATCGATGAAGGTTTCACCAGCGTGATGATTGACGCCTCGCACGAAACTTTTGAGAAGAATGCCGAAATCACCCGCAAAGTCGTCGAATACGCCCACAAGCACAATTGCTCGGTCGAATCCGAACTCGGCCACTTGGTCGGTGCGCAATTCGACGACGGCGAAGAAGGCGGCGCACACTCTTCCAGTGGCCACTACACCAACCCCGAAGAAGCCGTCAAGTTCGTGAAGGAAACCGGCTGTGACTCGCTCGCCATCGCCATCGGCAACAGCCACGGTGCCTACAAGTTCAAGGGCGAACAACACCTCGATCTTGAGCGCCTTAAGCTCATCAAGAAGGCCCTCATGGATGCGGGCATGGGTGATTACCCCCTCGTGTTGCACGGAGCTTCCAGCGTTCCCCAGCACCTCGCTGACGACATCAACAAGTACGGCGGTAACATGCCCGACACCAAGGGCGTGCCCGAAGCCGACATCGAAGTCGCCCGCCGCACCGGCTGCACCAAGGTCAACATCGATACCGACCTCCGCATGGCCATGACCGCCGCCATCCGCAAGGTGTTCACCGAAAAACCCGGCGAATTCGATCCCCGCAAGTATCTCGGACCCGCCCGCAAGAACGTCAAAGACCTCGTTCGCCACAAGGTCAAGAACGTCCTCTGCTGCGCTGGGCACGCGTTCGACTAGGCAAAATCTGCTCTTCCTCGGCCCGCCTCACCTGAGGCGGGCCTTTTTTTGTTTTTCTGCCACGCCTTAAATGTGCCATGTGGGCACTTTAAACCGGGCTATCTTTTCTTTTGTGTGTCATTCAGGCTCTTTTTTTGTTTCGTTTTATCCCTGTCTATTTTCACAAAAATCTGTCTGGCAGCCATTTAAAACAAGCGTCCCCACTTGGCATTTTCCAAGCGATTAATAAGTGGCGGTTAACGCAACGACGACGAAAGGATACAACTATGAAACTTGTAAGATTCCAAAATCCAGTTCTGACCTCATGGCCCGCCTTCGGACAGCTGTCCGATTTGCGGGATGAGATTGATCGTTTGTTTGAAGCGCCCTTGAGCCAGTTGGGCACTGCGGCCTCCGTCTTTGGCGGCTGGACCCCCGCAATTGACGTCTTCGAAGACAAAGAGAACGTGGTGGTTAAAGCTGAGCTGGCGGGCATGAAGAAAGAGGATATCGAAGTGACGCTGCATGAGGGCACGTTGAGCATTGCTGGCGAACGTATGGCCGAGAAGAAAGTCGAGGAAGCCGCGCTGTATCGCTCCGAGCGCTTCTTTGGCCGGTTCCAACGCGCGGTGACGCTGCCCGCTCCCGTGGACGGCGCCAAAGTGAAGGCTGACTACAAGGACGGCATCCTCACCGTGACCCTGCCCAAGACGGAAGAGGCCAAACCGAAGCAAATTGACGTGAGCGTCAGCTGAGCAAAATCGCAAATCCCCCGGCGGGGCTGCCTGCCGGGGCCGATTCCAAACTGAGGATCAAAAACATGAAAACGACTCTGCAAAAAGAAACCGGCGAATCTCCCGCTCGCACCGAACGTCAGGATTACGTCCTGCCCGAGGTGAACATCTTTGAAGACAAGGACGGCTACACGCTTGAGGCCGAAATGCCCGGGGTCGGCAAAGGGGGGCTTGAGGTGTTGCTCGAAGACAATGAACTGACCATCGTGGGTCATCGCCAACACACAGCCGGTCCGGGTGAACTCATCTTCCGGGAAAGCCACACCGCTGATTATCGTCGCGTTTTCGAACTCGACCCCGCGATTGATGCCGACCGCATCGTGGCCAGGCTGAATCAGGGCGTCCTGACCCTGACCTTGCCGAAATCAGAGCAGGTGAAGCCGCGCCGCATCGCGGTGAATGGTTGAGGGAAGCGCGGGTTTTCGCGCCGCCGCTGGGCCCCCGCTGGGCGGCGGCTTTATTGTGTCCGGCCGAACTTGCGCTCCAGTTCGCGCCAGCCCATTTCGATCAGGGTGGGACGGCCGTGCGGGCAGGTGTAGGGCATCGCGCAGCCGCGCAGGTTCTCGACCAGCTTTTCCAATTCCTTGCCCGCAAGCGGGTCGTTGGCTTTGACCGCGTGACGGCACACCGTCTTCGCCACCACGTGCTCTCCCAGACGGGCGGAATTCACGTCTTCACCGGCGGCCTTCAACTCATCCACCAGTTCGAGCGCGAACTTCCGCGCGTCATTGACCTTCACGAACGGCGGCAACGCATCCAGCAAGAACGTCCGGTCGCCGAACTCGCTCAGGCTTACACCCAGCCGCGTCAGAATTTCCATCTGTTGCCGCAAAAACGTCGCGTCACGGATCGAAAGCTCCAAAGTCTCCGGCAACAACAATCGCTGCGATGGCGCCTGCCCGCCCTGCTCAACGCGTTCCAGCATTTGCTCGAACAAAATCCGTTCATGCGCCGCGTGTTGATCGAGCAGGACGAGCCCGCGATCTGATTCCAGCACCACGTAAAGCTTGCCGACCACGCCGACCAGCCGCAGGGGGATTTGCAGGAGTGGAACGGGAGCGCTCACGGGTCCAGCTGCCGCCTGAGCGTCCCGTGTTGATTGTTGCGTGGAGGCGGCAACCGAAGGGGGGCGCGAACCTTCGACCGGTTTGTCCTGCTGGGATCCCGGCTGGCTCGGCGTTGCCTCCCGTTTGAAACCCATCTCCGGCGGGCCCTGCTCCATTTGCTGCGGCACGGGCGCATTCACTAAGGACCGATTCAATTCAAACCTCGGCAAAGCCGGTTCGGTTGCTCGCGGGACAGTGGCGGGCTTGGGTGGTGCGGTCGACGCGATGCGGGGTGCGGTTGTCGCGCTTTGTGCGTGAAAGGCAAGCAAAGTCTGCCGCACGGCATTCATCACCACGCGACGCACCTCAAACTCGCGGTGAAATTTCACCTCCCGCTTGGCTGGATGAATGTTCACGTCCACCAACGCGGGATCTATTTCCACGAACAAGCAGCATAGCGGGTAGCGCCCCTTCATCAACGACGTATGGTAACCTTCCGTCAATGCGTGGTTCAGGCCGCGATTTTCCACCGGCCGGCGATTCACGAACACGTGCTGATCCTCGCGCGTCGAACGCGCCACACCCGGCGCGCCGATGAATCCCCACACGCGCATCGAGGAGCGGCTGATGGCCGCGTCGCTTTGCGATGCCTCGCCGCCGCTCTCCCCGCTGGCTTCGTTGACCACGGTCAGATCACCCGCTGCATCCACTGCTAGCAGGCGCGTCTCCCCGCCCAGCAAGGCGCGCAGGCGCTCTTTTAAGGCTTCCAGTTTCCCGGTCGCGACCTCCCCTGCCTTGACCGCGGGCAGCTGATGGACCACACGCCCATCCTTGATGAACGTGAACGCCACCTCAGGATGCGCCAGGGCCGCCAGCGTGAGGTAATGCTGCGTATGTGCCGACTCGGTCTCTTCCGTGCGGAGAAACTTCCGGCGCGCGGGTAGATTGAAGAATAGTTGCCGCACCTCCACGATTGTGCCGGTGGCGCACCCTGCGGCCTTCACCTCCGCAATCTTGCCGCCGTTGATGAGTATTTGCGTCCCCTCTGGCGAATCCGCCTCACGCTCGCGGGTCGTCAGCATAAACCGGCTCACGCTCGCGATGCTCGGCAAAGCCTCCCCGCGAAAGCCCATCGTGGCAATCGAACCCAGGTCCTCCGCACGTTGGATCTTGCTGGTGGCGTGCCGCTCCAGCGAAAGCAGGGCGTCATCGCGGCTCATCCCTGTGCCGTCGTCGGTGATCCGCATCAGGCTGCGTCCGCCCGCCTGAATCTCCACCGTGATTCGCGTCGCCTTGGCATCCAACGCGTTTTCCACGAGCTCTTTTACCACGCTGGCAGGGCGTTCGACGACTTCACCCGCCGCGATTTGATTCGCGACGTGATCGGGGAGCAGGCGGATGCGGTTCATGGCTCAACCGCGCTGCAGGCGCGGCCCGGAAGGCTAGCGCACATTAAGCCGGACGCGGAATAGAAAACATAAAAATTGTCCCCCGCCCCGGCTTGCTCTCCGGCCGGAGGCGGCCCTCATGACCCTCGATGATCTTGCGGCAAACGGGCGATCCCAGTCCGGGGCCGCTTTGCCTGCCTGGAAGGGCGAACGGCTCAAACAGCTTCGGGATCAATTCCGGGGCAAGGCCGGGTCCGGTGTCCTCGATTTCCGTGAGGACCCGCGCCGGTTTGAGGCTGGATCGCAGCATTACGATGCCCCCGGCGGGCATGGCCAGCCCGGCGTTGTGCGGCAGATTGTGAAACACGCGGCGCAATCGCCGCGGATTGATCAGCAGCGGCACGGCGGACGGCTCGTTTTCACAATGGATGGCCGCACCCTTCATTTTGAGCTCTTCGCGCACTCTTCAAACACCTCGTTTATCAGGGCGGCGTAATCCACCGGTCCGGATAAATCCCGCTTTACAAGCCGCCGCTCAGGGTTAACCTGCCCCCAGCCTCAGGACATTATGATGAAGTCACCCTCCATTCTTGCTGTTGCGATTATTGCCCCCCTCCTTGCCGCCGGATGCGCCGGTCCGGAAAAGAAGTTTGGTCGGGGAATCAATAACGTCGGTGAAGTGGTGCGATGGGGTGAATTGCGCCGCAGCCGCGAGCAGGCGGGCGTCTGGCAGGGGCCTCACGCAGGGATCGGTGGCGGTATGATGACCGGTCTGAATCGTTCTCTCGCCCGCATCGGTGTTGGCGTGTACGAAATCGCGACCTTCCCCATCCCGTCCTACGAGCCTGTGTTCACCGACTACCTGTCGCCCACCCCTGGTCATCCGGCCAACGGCAAGCCCGGGCTGGCGGCTGATCCAATTTTCAATACTGACCAAAACATGGGCTTCAGCGGCGGCGAAGTGGCTCCGCTCGTGCCCGGGAGTCGCTTCACGGTCTTCCAGGCCCCTTGATTCAAAGTGAACTTTGGAAAGGCGCCAACTTCTGTTGGCGCTTTTTCTTTTGCCGGGCCTCAATAAACTCACCGCATGACTTTGGAGAAGCCATCCCCTTGCAAGGTCAATTTCATCTTGAACATCCTCGGCCGGCGCGCCGATGGATTTCACGAACTGGAGACGGTGATGCACCCGGTTCCCGTTTGCGACCAAGTCTCCGTCCAACGTGCAGGCGCACGCATCCAACTTTCCTGTAGCCACCCTGAATTGCCCACGGACGCCCGCAATCTGGTGTTCCGTGCAGCGACATCTTTTCGCGAGACAGCCGGAGTCAGCGACGGCATCAAGCTGCATCTTGAAAAGCGCATTCCCCTCGCGGCCGGCCTGGGCGGTGGCAGTGGCAATGCCGCCACGACACTCCTGGCGCTCAATGAACTCTTTGGCCGCCCGCTGAACGAGGCGCAGCTCTTCCAAATCGCGGCCTCGCTGGGTTCGGACATCCCATTCTTCCTCCAATCGCAGCCAGCCCTGGCTGCCGGGCGCGGCGAGCTGGTGACTTCGCTGCAATCATTTCCCACCCTCAAAGGAGCAGCGATTTTTTTGGTTCATCCCGGGTTTGGCATCGCAACCGCCTGGGCCTATCGCGAGCTCGCCCGATTTCCCGCCGCGCTCAATGGCCGGCCCGGACGAGCCCGGCGGCTCATTGAAGCCATGCGCGGAGAGGATTTGCACGCCGCAGGCCGGCAGTTTTACAACTCACTTGAAGCCCCGGCGCTGGAGAAGTTCCCCATCCTCGTGATGTATCAAGCATTCCTGCGCGAACAGGGTGCGGACGTCGCCCTGATGTCCGGCAGCGGCTCGACCACGTTCGCGCTCTTCCCCTCGTTGGCGAAAGCGGAGGCCGCCGTGGAGCCGTTCCGCAGCCGGTTCGGCCGCAGCAGCTGGATCGCCACCGTGGCGCTTTCGTAGCGGCCCCGGCCCCTTGCGCGTGAAGTGTGCCTGTTTGCGCTTTTTTGTGGCCAATGACTCCGGCTCGCGGCGTCATTTGCCCGGCTGGACCAACCCCTGCACGTCGGCAGCCCGGGCGGCGTAGTGGAACGTGATCATGGGCGAGCCTGCACTGGCCATGGTGTTCGTGCCGCTGCGTCTCCGTCCACCCGGCGTGGAGATCTCTGACACATGCCCGATGGCGTTGCCGCATTCGTCCAGCACGGCTGCGCCACTGGAGCCGGGCGCCCAATCCGTCGAGACATCCATGCGCGGCGTGCGCTTGCCCCGGCGGCGCATCTCGAAGAAGCGGTTCACCATTCCCTTGCTGAAGTAACTCGAGCGTCCCAGCGGGTCGCTGTAGCACCACGCCGCATCTCCCGGATACACTGCGGCATTCAGTGGCAACGGCTTGGTTGGCTCATCGGATTGAACTCGAATGATGGCCGTGTCGGCGGCCTCATCGGTGGCCAGCACCTCCAGGACCGGCAACAAGGTGCCGTCTTCACGCGCGGCGACGAGATAACCCTGTTTGTAATCCTCGCCGGGATCAATCACATGATGGCAGGTCGCCACGGCGCCGTCGCTCGTGATGAAGTATCCTCCCGCCAGGTTTTGATGCCAGTCGTCACAGCGCTTGCACTGGTAATGCCAGCCCACGCGAACATGGGCATCGTGAGCCCGTCGCCAGATCTCCCGGTCAGTCAGTTTGTTGGTGAACACCGGTGGAAGCCGCAACTCACATTGCGTGCGCTGCATTTGCCGGGTCACCGCTTCCACCGTTATCAACTTGCCCTGCTGGCGGAGTCCGTTCGCCTTTTGGACCAGCGCCTCAAACTGCTCGCCCCGGTCGCGCACGATCGGCACGCCCGGCGCCTGGCCCATTGCACGGGTCGCGAGAATCAGCATCGCAACCAAGACCAAAGCACATCGAAGGAATAATTTTGTCGTCATCTTTCTTAATGCGAATCCCTGAGCGGGCGCCGCTTTTCATGTGCCTCTGGCAGGCTCCGAGGATCGTGACTCTCTCACCGCACAGCGCCGCGGCTGCGGGTGCGAAACAGCAGAAAAAAGTCCCGGCGCACACCCCATCCATCCAACCCCACTGACAGCCAGAACCCAACGAAACATCGCAGCCGGATTCGTGTAAGCGTGGCTGCCGTCATCCAAACGCACACCGTTCTCCCTGCCGGCAATGGTCTCACCGCCAACGAGCCGCTCCAATCCCGAAAACACGATGCTCCCTCCAAAAATCACAACCAAAACCCCGGCGTCAATCGCCAGCCATCCGGGTGCTTTGGCGTGCCTGGATTTCATGACGAGGCTGGTGGTGTCAACAAGCTTCGGCACGGTTCTGCACCCCGCATCAACTCCTCGATCTCCCCTGCCTCAATCGGGATGTCTGCCATCAAATCCATCGGGCCGCGTTCCGTGATGAGGACGGTGTTCTCCAGCCGCACGCCGAAGCCCTCTTCCTGGATGTAAATGGCCGGCTCGCACGTCATCACCCAGCCGGGCGCGATCTTGAAGTGATTGTAGGTCACGTCATGCACATCGAGGCCGATCGGGTGCGCCACCCCGTGCATGAAGAACGGTTTGCAGGCCGGATTGTCCGGCGTTTGCCTCTTGAGTTGTGCGGGTTTGAGCAGGCCAAGTTTGACGCATTCCTCGCCGATCAGCTGTTCGCATTCGGTGCGCAAATCTTTGACCGTCTTGCCCGGCACCATCTGCTTCAACATCTGCCGGAAAACGCGTAGCACGGCGTTGTAAACTTGCCTCTGTCGGCGGGTGAAGCGGCCGCTGACGGGGATGGTCCTCGTCAGGTCGCTCATGTAATTGCCCAGCCCGGCGGCGACGTCCAGCAGGAGCACGTCGCCCCTGCGGCAGGGCTGGTCGTTCTGGACGTAGTGCAGCACCTTGCTGTTGGCCCCGCTGGCGATGATCGGTGAATAGGCGAACGTTCCCTTGGCCCGGATGAATTCATGCGCGAACTCCGCTTCCACTTCGGCTTCGTTCACGCCGGGCTTCACGAACCGGCAAACGCGCTCGAACCCCTTGCCCGTCAGATTGCAGGACGCTTGGATGGCGTTGATCTCGTGCTTTGATTTCACCACGCGCAGCTCGTGCATCAACGGCGCGAGGCGATGGTAGCTGTGCAACGGATACTTCCGCTGGCATTCGCGGATGAATCGCTGGTCACGCGTCTCGACTTCGGAGGTTGCCCGCTGATGCTCGTTGGAGTTCAGATGGACGTGATCCATCTCGCACATCACGGCGCGGAACACGTTGGGAAATTCGCTCAACCACTTCACCGTCTTCACGCCGGAGACTTTGGCGGCTTCGTCTTTCGTCAGCTTGTGGCCTTCCCAAATGGCGAGGTGTTCGCTGGTCTCGCGCACGAAGAGCACTTCACGGTGACTGGGATCGAAGGCCTCGGGAGCGATCAGGAGTATGGTCTCCTCCTGATTCACACCGGTGAGGTGGAATAAATCTGCGTTCTGCCAATGGCCCATCGACCCATCGGCGTTCGTGGGCATGACGTCGTTGGCATTGAGGATCGCCACGGAGCGCGGCGGCAGCTTGGCCGCGAGGCGGCGGCGGTTTTCGACGAATAGCTCGGCGGGATGCGGGATGTGTTTCATGCTTCTTATCGCAGCAGGCTATGTCGTTCGAGCCGCGAGATTAAGGAAATTCTGGCCTACCCGGCGGGGCGCCAACGCAGCCAGAGCAGGGCGGTTATGCCAACAACGAGCAACCCGCCCACGGCCCAGACACCGACGTTTGGCGTGTTTGGCATTAGCGTCAGCGCCAGTGCGCCGATGAGTGGTCCGCCGCAGATGCCCGTGCCGATGGCGGCTTCGTGCAGGCCGCCATGTTCGCCTTTCGCGTCCCCCGCATCCATGGAGTAGAAGAGCGAGGCATAATAGGCCGTGCCCGTGGCGAAGCCGAAGAGCAGCTGCGCAATCAGGATGAGCCAGAGCCACGACGTGAGTACGATGGCCAGAAATCCCACGAGCAGCCCGATGAATCCCGCCAGCAACCAGCGGAAGCGATAATGCCACCCGCTCCACTGCCAGAGAGCCACGAAAGCGGCGAACCGGCCGAACAACCATGCGGAGCAGAACAGCCCAACTTGAGTGGGTGACAGTCCGAGCCTGGCGCCGATGGCAGGCATGACGGCGAATAGGGTGTTGATGGCTACATAGGCAAATGGATTGGCCAGCCATGCCATGTGCAGAAACGTTTTTGGGCTGACCGGCTGGCAAAACGCTTCCGGCTCTGGATGCCGTGGTGGCTCAGGAATGGTTGAAGAATGTGACGGCGTCCCGGCTGCGGATTGAGTTTTGCCGCCCAGCCAACTTGCGAGGATGAATTCGCTAAAAAAGAGCACGGCCGGAATCAGGAAGACCGTTGTTTTGGCCGAGGCATCATAAAAACTTCCACCCCCAAAGAACGCCAGCGCGGCAAATGAAGCCCAGGTGCAGTTATAGATTCCCACCATGCGCTGGACCCCGCGCCGTGGTTCGCCGTCGGTGGCCAGCGCCTCCAACGCCGGCCACGTGAACAGCAGGGCGGTGCTGTACAGCGCTAACACGACCAACTGGCCCGCGACCGAATTCAGCACCGTGCCCAGCAGCATAACAATCGTGAGCAGGGCGTAACCCAGTTTCAGGCTGGCAAAGTATCCGCGCCGCTGGGCAAAGCGGCCGCCCTGCCACGCAGCAATGACGTAAACAAAACCGTGCAGCGCAGACACCCAGAGATTCTCGCGGTTGCCGAAGCCAAAGTTGTCGCGGAGAAAAAAGAACAGATAGTTGAAATAGAACGTGCTGGCGGCGGTGTTGAGTGCGGTTAGGACAAAGACTCCGGGCTTGTATCGGCGGGGGAGCATGGGGGAAGTAATTCGTGTTGCGTGTTCCGTTACGCAGCGCTCGCTACTTCTTCGATGGCCTTGCGGCAATACCATTTCACGGCCTTGCTCATGGGCGGCTGGAGGGTGTCTAACTCCCCGCTGGTGCACCAACGGATGTCGTGATGCTCCTCCTGCGCCAGTTGGACGGAGCCGTTCTTGGGTCGCGCCCAATAGATCATGCCGATGTGTTCGTGGGTATCGCTGATGCGATGGATGTCGAGGAAGCGCGGCGTGATGAGCGCCCGTGTGCCCGATTCGGTCGTGGGAGCGCGTTCACCCATCAGTTCCACATCGAGACCGCTTTCCTCTCTCGCCTCACGCAGCGCCGCCTGCTCGGGGTCTTCGTCCAATTCGATGTGACCGCCCAACGGCAGCCATTTGTCCAGTTTGCGATGATGGATCAGCAACACTTTCGCGTTATGGACGACAAAGATGGCGACCGTGAAATCAATTTTCTCGTGGATGTGGGGCATCAGGCAGACCGGTTACAAGTTGCAGGTTGAAAGTTGCAGGTTGCTACGACCGGGCGCGCCCGCTGCGAAAACCTGCAACGAGCAACCTTCAATCTGCAACAGCATTGTCCTAGTAATCATACAGCCCTTCATCCTTGGTGTAGCTCCCGCTGCCACCGCCCTCGCCGCCCATGAAATCGCCCAGCACATCGCCCATGTCGGCTTCAATCTTTTCCGGATCTTCGCCTGCCTCGAGGCGCTTGATGGCCACATCGAAGTCCTTGGGCATGGAGCCCGGCGGCATGAGGTCTTTCATCTTCCGCATCATATGCGCCATGTGCTTGGGATTGTTTTCGTCGAGGTGCGCCATGTCCCGCTCCATTTCCATCATGGCTCGCTCCACGCGGGGGTCGTCGAGATCTGGCATCGGCGGTCCGCCGACTTCACCCGCGTCTCCCGGGCTGGCTGCCGGCTCCTTGAGCCCCTTGGTCATCGCAAAGCGGCTGACCTCCTTCGTCAACCTCTTGTTGCCGCACTTCGGACACACGGGCAGGCGGTCGGGCTCCACGCGCTTCGATAGGAAGCTGAAAATCCGGCGGCACTTCGGACAGGCAAACTCGTAAATGGGCATGCGAAATCACGATTCACGATTTGTGGATGACACGCCAGAAAAAGAATTTACGCGCCGGGAAATCTCCGCGGCGCGTAAATCGCAAATCTGAATTCGCCAGTCGATTCCTACTTCAGGCGGTCGAACGTCTTCTGCAGGATCTGCCAATCCTTCGCCTCGCCCACCTTGGCGCGATGCTTGGCGATGATTTCCGCCTCCTTCTCGTTCTTGGTCGGGCGGTTGACCTTGTAGAACACGCCGAAGTGACCCGGGAACGGCGTGCTGGCGAGTTGATAGGCCGCGAATTCATCCGTGACGTCATGCTCCTTGGGAACTTCGTTGAACACGCCGCCCTTGCGCGGATTCGCGGAATCAAAGGCCCCCTCGTAGAACTCCACGCATTCGCTCAGACATTGGATGAAGCTGAAGCCGTTGTGGTCCATGGCCTGTTCCATCATCGCGAGCACGTGGTTGGGATTGGTGCTGGTGGTGCGCGCCACGAAAGTCGCGCCCATCGAGATGGCCTGCTTCAGCGGGTTGATGGGATGGTCCACCGCGCCCCAGCCATCGGTCTTGCTCTTGAAACCGAGCGGTGAGGTGGGCGAGGTCTGTTTCTTGGTCAGGCCATAAACTTGGTTGTCCATGACGACCAGGCTCATGTTGACGTTCTTGCGCGCCGTATGGCTGAAGTGGTTGCCACCGATGGAGAACGCATCGCCGTCGCCGCTGAAGGCGAAAACATGCTGGTCCGGGCGGGACAGGGCAATACCCGTGGCGAATGGCAGGGCGCGTCCATGGATGAAGTGCGCGCCGTGTGCTTGCACAAAGTAGGGAAAGCGGCTGGAGCAACCGATGCCCGAGATGCTTACGAACTGGTCTTGGTGCAGCTTGCGCTTTTCAAGCAGCTTGAAATAGAGGGCGAGAACGGAGAAATCACCGCAGCCAGGGCACCATGTCGGGTGGTCGGCGGCGAGCTCTTTCTTCGTCAGCCCTTTGCGCTCGGCAACTGTGGGATTGACCGCAACGGGTGTCTGGGCGGCTTCGGATGGCAAAGTCTGTGTGCTCATTTGCATTTGCGTTTTGAAATTGTATCAGGCTTTGGCGTTCAGCATCGCTTTCATGCGGTCGAGGATGTCCTTCACCTTGTAGGTGAGGCCGTCCACTTTGTTGATCGCCCTGATCTTCGGGTCGCAGAAGCGGGCGCGCAACATCGCAGCCAGCTGTCCGTATCCGTAGAGCCCTTCGTCGTTCATCTCAACCACCAGCACGTGATTGAAGCCGGAGAATATGTTCTCGAGGCCGTTCGGCAGCGGGCTGATGTGGCGAATGTTCAAACCAGAAACACTGTCACCAGCGCCGCGCGCGCGGTCCACCGCTTCGCGGATCGGACCCTCGGTTGAGCCCCAGCCGACGAGCAACACGTTGCCTTCCGGCGGGCCGTAAATCTTGGGCGTCCCGACCTCCGCAGCGAGGACTTGTAGCTTCTTGCGGCGCTTGGCGGTCATTTGGGCATGCAACTTCGGGCTGCCGGTGGGATGACCCATTTCGTCGTGCTCCAAACCGGTGGCGACGGGATATTTTCCGCTCGCAATCTTTGTTCCCGGCACGATGCGCTTCACGTAGCCGTTGGCTGCACTCAGGTCGTAGGGTTTGTGGTCCTGAACGGGCGAGAGGTCCGGTGTGATGTCCTGCCATACCTTTTGCAAGTCAGGCTCAGGGAAGGCCTCGATGCGCGTGGCGATGGCTTGATCGCTCAGAATGAACACGGGCACGTTGTATTTGGTGGCGATATTGACGGCCTCAATGGCGGTGTAGAAGCAATCTTCCACATTCGAGGGCGCCAGCACGACGCGCGGGGCATCGCCATGGCTGCCGTAACAGGCGATGTTCAAATCGGATTGCTCCACGTTGGTGGGCATGCCGGTCGAGGGGCCGCCTCGTTGAATGTCCACCACGATCAGGGGCACTTCCGCCATGATACCCCATCCCAGACATTCCATCTTCAACGCGATACCAGGTCCGCTGGAACCTGTTACGGCGACACGTCCCGCATAGCTCGCTCCAAGCGCCATCGCAGCCGAGGCGATTTCGTCTTCGCACTGGATGAACATGCCGCCGTATTTGGGCAATTCGCGGCGTAATGCCTCCATGATGTCCGACCACGGTGTGATCGGATAACCCGCGCCGAAGCGGACGCCAGCGGCAATCAAACCATACGCAAGGGCCTCGTTGCCGTTCATCACGACCTGCGTGCGGCCTTGCTGCTGGCTCTCTGTGAATTGGAAGAGGTCAGTGAGGCTGCCGAAGGAGTAACCATAGCCCGCGTGGAACGCCGCCAAGGCATTCTTGACGATGCTCTCGTCCTTTCCGGCGAAACGCTCAGAAATCAACTTCTCCAGCTTGGTGATGTTCAGATCGAACATGCGGGCGACGAGGCCCAGGGAGAAGATGTTCTTGCCCTTGTCCTTCGCGGTGCCGCCGATGGCCTCGACGGTCAGGCTGGAAATCTTCACGCCCACATGGCGGTAATCCTTCTCGAATTCCGGCTTGGGGGTGACGTGGTCGGCGTCGAACAACACGATGCCGCCCTTCCGCAGGGAATTGATGTGACCTTCGTACGAGTGCTGGTAGAAGCACAGCAGCACATCCGCTTCGTCACCCGCGCTCAACACTTCGCCGGAGCCGATGCGCACTTGGAAGATGGAGGGACCGCCAGAAATGGTGGACGGGATGGTCATGAATGTCATGACTTCTTGCTCACTCCGGCCCGCGAGGCGGGCCAAGAATCCGCCAATGGCCTGGATTCCGTCCTGTGAATTCCCCGCGATGCGTATGACCGCCTCGGAGATCTTGCTAACTTTCGGGGCCTCGCCCGATGCAGGGGCGGAAGGCGCAGTTGAACTCATAAATGTTAATAATCCAATTCGGCGCGGGCCACAGGTTGGTTCGTTATTCTGTTTGTCCTGCGGGGACACGCTCAGGGGTCACACGATAGCAGTACCAGCGCTGCGCGAAAGTCTATTCTGGATTCATATTATGTTTGATATCATGTGGATATGCAAATTGAATGCGCCCGCGGGAGGCGGCTTAAGCTGGTGATTAGGTGTGCTGCTTCTCTATTATTCGTGATTCAAATCCCTCCTTTGTGGGCACCAAGGAAGAAATTCAGCGCTTCAAGCACGCCGAAACCGTGCGTTTGACGACAAAGGTAGCCGCTCGCGTCACGCACAGCAGCGAGAGTTTCGGGGACCGAATTGCCCGGCGCGGCCAGATGTGCAGCGTGTTTCCGCTGCAACATGGGCAGGTCATTCAAGTGATCCCCGATCGCAAAGACAACGGATGAATCCAACCCCAAACACCGCGTGATTTCAGAGAGTGCCGTGCCCTTGTCGTAGTTCACATGACTGAAACGGGCATACACGTCATTCCGCACGACCGTTAGGTTCGGCACCGACTTGCAATACTCATCCAGCTTGGCGTTGATCTCATCCATGTCGCCATTATTGGCCGCGATTACGCAAAGAGGGGAATGCGGGTCTTCGTAAACTGTTGCCTGAAACCGCTCGCTGATCCAGCGCTCCAACTCCGGCACGTCAGGTTGCACCCGGGCGAACAATGCGGCGTGGTCGGTCGCGCAGGCCTCATTCCACTCCGCCACCGGGGCATAGCGTCCATCGCGATGTTCGAAAATTTCTCGCTCCACCAGCACCAGATAATCGGGCTGCACCGGTATCCTTGCCCGCCCGAGCGACTCCATCAAACTGGCCATGTCGCGTCCGGTGTTGATGACCCACTTTGCTCCATGCCGTTGAAGCCGGCCAATCAGGGCCGTCAGCGGTTCAGGGATCGGCGGCGTTTCAAATTCTGCAAACAGTGTCCCGTCAAAGTCCGTTGAGATAAGTTTAATCGGCAAATCCATGTTACTAGGGTGTGACCCCGGCTTGCGTCGCGCGCCATCTGCGTTCACCGTGAGGCAGCATGACACCGCAAGAGCGCTACGACGACGCCATGTTCGACTTCAGCCAGGCGAACTATGATTCCACCATCGCCAAGCTGACCGCGCTGCTCGCGGAGGACTCGAACTTTTTTGACGCGCAGCTCTCGTTGGGCGTGGCGTATTACCGTCAGGGCGACTACGCCACCGCCATCGCCGAAGGCCACAAGGCGGAAAAGCTACGGCCCAAGGAACAGCTCGTCCACACCAACCTCTCGTTGTTTTACATGAAAGCTGGCAACAAGGCGACCGCCGAACATCACGGTTTGCAGGCGCGCATCGCGGGCTGGCGGGAAGATCCCAACGCCGACGCTCTCAAGAATCAGAATCCAGATCTGCAGATGGCCCGCCCATCAACCCCGCCTCCGCCGCCCGCCAAGTTTCCCGACATGCCGTGGAAGAAGAAGCCACCGCTGAGTTCGGGGTCAACGTGAGTTCAGTGGTGGCACCGGCCTCTGGCCGGTTTTGTGGGGCGTCCTGCCCAACACCGGCATGGCGTGTGATTTCTGCTGGTGCGGTGCTCTTCTATCATCAACGCCATCGAATGGAATCCGGCAGACGCCGGATCTGGCAGGCTGGAGCTCTGCGCCGCCACCGGCAACCGCAACCTCCAATTCGTTTTCGTGTCTTTCGATCGTTTCGTGTTTAATCTCTGCGGCTCATGGCTGACCGCCTTCCCATTTACGAGATTGAGCAGGAGCTGGTCGCGCGGTTGCGCGCGCGGCGCCGACTGATCATTTCCGCGCCCACAGGCTCGGGCAAATCCACGCAGGTGCCGCAGATGTTGCTCGACCACGGCTTGCTCGGTGATGGACAGGTCGTCGTGTTGCAACCGCGTCGGTTGGCAACGCGCATGTTGGCGGCACGCGTGGCGTCTGAACGCAAGGCCGAGCTCGGGCGCGAAGTGGGCTACCAGATCCGCCTGGAAAATGTGACCAGCGAGGCGACGCGCATTCGCTTTGTGACGGAGGGGGTGTTGCTGCGGCAGATGGTGAATGACCGCGCCCTGCGCGGCGTGTCGGCCCTCGTGTTCGATGAGTTCCACGAACGCCATCTCTACGGCGACATCACTTTGGCGCAGGCGCTGGATTTGCAGGAATCAGCCCGGCCCGATTTGTTGATCATCGTGATGAGCGCCACGCTGGATGCGGAGGCGTTGGGAAAATACATGAATCAACGGGGTGATGGTAGGGCGGGCAGTCCTTCGCCCGCCGCTGCCTTGCAAGCCGATGTCGGCACCCAGGGGACTGCGCGACCTGCCCATTCAGACCCATTCAAGTGCTCCTTCCTTCAATCCGAGGGCCGCACGTTTCCGGTGGATGTCCAATACGCCGACTCGCCGAGCTACACCGACAGGCGACCTGTCTGGGAGCAGGCAGCGGATGCCTTCATTCACTTCGTGCAGTCGGGCGGGCAAGGCGATGTGCTGGTGTTCATGCCGGGTGGCTTCGAGATTTCGCAAACCATTCAAACCATCCGCAACTGCGACCAGTCACGCGGGTGGGTGTTGTTGCCGCTGCACGGGGAATTGCCACCGCGCGATCAAGACGCTGCCGTGGCACGCTACGAACAACGCAAGGTTGTCGTGGCCACGAACGTGGCCGAGACCTCCCTCACCATCGATGGCGTGCGTTGCGTCATTGACGGCGGGCTCGCCCGCGTCTCGCGTTACGATTCGCAACGCGGCATCAACACATTGCTCATCGAGAAGATCAGTCGTGCGTCAGCGGACCAAAGGGCAGGCCGCGCGGGTCGCACTGCGCCGGGCGTGTGTTTGCGGCTTTGGTCGCAGGATGAGCACACGCACCGTGCCGCACAGGAATTGCCGGAGGTGAAGCGGCTCGATCTGTCGGAGGTCGTCCTCACCCTCAAAGCGTCGGGCGTGGAAGACTTGCGAAAGTTCCGCTGGCTGGAGCCGCCGGAGGAACAGGCGCTCGCGCACGCGGAAGAACTGCTCACGGATTTGGGGGCATTGCATGCGACGGGGCAGCCCCTCACCCCGGCCCTCTCCCCTTCCGAAGGGGCGAGGGAGACCAGTGCAGGCGCTCTCGCTTCGGAACAAGAAACACCCAACACTAAACTTGCTTCCATCACCCCCATCGGTCGCAAGATGCTCGCGTTCCCAATTCACCCGCGTTATGCACGGATGCTGCTCGCCGCGCAGGAGTTTGGCTGCGTGCAGCAAGCTTGCTTGGTGGCCGCGCTGACTCAGGGGCGCGACTTGCTCCTGCGCAATGTGGACCGCGCCACCTCCGACTACCGCGAGGGCTTGTTGGGTGATCGGGCGGCGAGCGACTTCTTCATTTTGATGCGTGCCTGGAATTACGCCGCAAAGAATGATTTCCGCATGGACGCCTGCCGTCGCATGGGTGTCCACATGGTCACGGCGAAGCAGGTCGGGCCGTTGTTCCAGCAGTTCCTCGACATTGCCAAGCGTGAAAAGCTCGACGTCGCACCACGCGAAGTTCCCGACGAGGCGTTGCAAAAATGTTTGCTGATTGGTTTCAGCGATCGCGTGGCGCGGCGGCTGGATTCGGGCACGTTGCGCTGTGAACTCGTTCACGGGCGTCGCGGCGTGCTGGCGCGCGAGAGCACGGTGCAGAAGGCGCAACTTTTCGTCGCGGCGGAAATCCGCGAAGTCGGCGGACGCGATGGTGAGGTGAACACCATCCTCTCGCTGGCCACCGCCATCGAGGAGGGATGGTTGCGCGAGTTCTTCCCTGACGATCTGCAGCGCGAATTGCACACGCAGTTTGACGCCACGCAAAAGCGCGTGATGGCGGCCGAGTTGATCAAGTTCCGCGGCCTGGCCATGTCCGCCAGGCGCGTGGAGCCGCCCCCCGCGGATGCCGCGGCGCGTTTGCTCACGGATGAAGTGATGGCGGGTCGCTTGAAGCTGGCGGAGTGGGATGAATCCGTGGACCAATGGATTCAACGGCTGGCGTTGCTGGCGCAGCATTGCCCGGAACTCCAGCTCACGCCGATTGCCGACGAAGATCGTCGTTCCATCGTCGAGCAGGTCTGCCTTGGTGCGGTGGGTTACAAGGATATCAAGGACCAGCCGGTGAAACCGGTCGTGCAAAGCTGGTTGAGCCACGCACAGCGCGAGCTGCTGGACAGGCACGCGCCGGAGCGCTTGAACTTGCCGAACGGTAAGACGCCGAAGGTCACTTATGAGCCGGGCCGCGCGCCGTTCGTTTCGATGCGTATCCAGGAACTCTATGACGTGACGCAGACGCCGAAGATTGCCATGGGGCGCATGCCGGTGGTGGTCCACATCCTGACGCCGGGCTTCAAGCCGGTGCAGGTCACGCAAGACCTCGGCGGCTTCTGGCGCGAGCATTATCCGAAGCTGAAGTCGGAATTACAGCGGCGCTATCCCAAGCACGAGTGGCGGTGACTTGGCAATGCGTCAGGCAGCCGGTCACAAGCCGTTTTGCCTCTGATGGTCGGCAATTAGTTTTTGCTGCCGCGCATGAGGCAGGCCTGAGGAGCCGAGCCATTTGGCTGCCGCTTCGGGATCCTGTCGGAGCCAGTTGCGCGCGATGTTTTCCAATGAACTGTTCCGCTGCCGTTCATCGGTGATGGCTTCGGCAAAGGGCGCGGCGTATTCCGGATATTGGTGCGACATCGAACCGATGAAACTGTTGATGGCACTTTCGCGTGACTTGCCCGCGGGCAGGTTGGCGAGCCAAAGGCTGGAAGCTTCCGGATCACTCGAGGCCCAATTGGAGATCAG
>JAFMIZ010000041.1 GCA_017853715.1 Pedosphaera sp. | reverse complement strand
GCGCTGGCGCTGGAGGCCGCAGGCATTGCCACGCCGCGCGTGCTGGCAGCGGGGGTGCGTCGCGAGTTGCTCGTGCCGCAAGCGGGCTATCTCTTGGCGGAGGAAATTCCCGCTGCGGTGTCGCTCGCCAGGTTGACCAGCCAGAGCGCGCCGCTTGATACGACCGTTGTAAAGAGGGTTGCCGGAGCCATCGCCAACCTCCATCAGCGCGGCTTCCTCCATGGCGATTTGACGATCAACAACGTGCTGCTTGATGGGGCCGCGAAACCTTGGTTCATCGATTTGGAGCGCACGCGAAAGGTCCGGGGTGAAGTAGGCTGGGGACAGGCAGTGGAGGATTTCCATCGCTTCGCTCGCCACTTCGGCAAGTTCAGCCCCGCAGGCCGGCGCGCGGCATTAAAGCTTTTGCAACACTACTGCCATGCGCGCCGCTGGGCTGGGCGCGGACGTGAGTTTGTGGCAGCTGTGGAAAATCGTCTAAAGCACAAGCTCGCGGCGGACTGAAATCTGCGCTCGCTGGGCTTAGCCCAGCTTTTGGAGTTCCACCATGCGCCGGTAGCCAGCGTGGCTTTGCGCCAGCGCCTCGGGCGCGCCGTCGCCGGTGATCCGGCCTTGCTCAAATACCAGGATGCGTTTGGCCAGGCTTATGGAGCTGAAGCGGTGGGCGATCATGATGGTGGTGCGCCCGCGCATGAGTTCGGCCAGCGCCTGGCCCACCTTGGCTTCGCTCTCCGAATCCAACGCGCTCGTGGCTTCATCGAGAATCAGGATGGGGGCGTTCTTCAGGAACGCCCGCGCAATCGCAACGCGCTGGCGTTGCCCGCCGGAGAGGGACGCCCCGCGTTCACCTACCAGCGTGCTGAACCCTTGGGGCAGGTTCTCGACGAAGTCAGTAACGAATGCTTTTCTGGCTGCTTCACGCACTTCCTCGTCCGTGGCCGCAAGGCGACCGACGCGGATGTTCTCGGCAATCGTGGTGTTGAACAACGCGGGCATCTGCGGGACGACGGCCACCCGGTCGCGCCACCCGGCCTTGTCGAACTCGCGCAGATCAAGGCCGCCGCAGGTGACGCGTCCCGCCGTGGGGTCGTAGAAGCGCGGGATGAGCAACGCGAAGGTGGACTTGCCCGCGCCGCTCGCGCCGACCAAGGCCACGACTTCGCCGGGCTCGATCTTGATGTTCACTTCAGCGAGCGCGGGTGGCGCATCGGCAGCGCGGGTGGCGTATTGGAAACTGACGTTGCGGAATTCCAGCACGCTTTCGGTCGCCGGCAGGGCCTTTGGTTGTGCCGGCTGCGGCACGGTGTCCTCGGCGTCCAGTATCGCCTCCAGCCGGTCCAGCGACGCTTCCCCCACCTTGAGCTGCCCGTGCAGATTGCTCAGCTGTTTCATGGGCTCGTAGCACGCCCACAACACCAGCATCAACGCGCTGAACGTGCCGAACTTCATTTCCGCGCCGACCGCAAAATAGAGCGCCGCCACGAAGCCGAACGCGGAGACCACTTCAATCGCCGGACTCGTCACCGCCTGGTAGAAAACCGTTTTCATCGAGAGGCGAAGCATCCCTTTGATGCGCTCGTTGAAACGCTGCGCTTGTTGCGCTTGGAGGTTGTAGGCTTGGATCTCCAAGGGGGCTTGCAGGGTCTCAGTGACGGCCGCGGTCAGATCGCCGCCCGCTTGCATCAGTTGGGCGGAACGCTTCCGCAGTTTCCGGGCAGCCATCCGGATCGGGATCACGCACGCCGGCACGCTGAGCATCACAATCAGCGCGAAGACCACGCCTTTCTCCGTCACGGACAGGTAGATGAGGTAGCCAAGTGCGGCCACCAGGGTAAGGGGCTGCTTGATGATTTCGCCGCTTGTTTTCACGACCACTTGGCGAAGTTGCTCCGTATCGCTCATCAGGCGGGCCATCAGGTCGCCTGACTTGTGCTGCTGATAATACGCCAGCGGCAGTTGCTGCAATCGGTTGAAGACGGCCATCCGCAGGTTTTCCAAGGCGATGAACCCCATCTTGTTCAGCCAATAACGGTTGGCGAAGGCGGCGGCGCCCCGGACCAGAAACACCAGCGGCAGGAGCATGCACACGACCAGCAGGAGTTTGTCACGAGGGTCTTCGCCGAAGAAACGTTTGGTGAATTCGACCACCCGCTCAGGAGCCTGCTCATCCCCGAAGATGACCGGGAAAACCGTCTTGAGCATGGCGGGGATGCCGGCGCCCGTGCTGACAGCGAATACCCAGCCGGCTGCCAGCCCGCCGATGAAATACCACTTGGCCGGTTTGGCAAAGGGGATGAGCCGACCAAACCGTGACAGCCCCGAGGCTTTGGAGCTGGTGGGTGTTTTGCTGTCAGGCATGGACAAAGCAGTATCCGTGAAAGCCTTGAACCGCAATGGATTTTGCCTGCGCACGGCTTGCGCCGGCCGCCGCGAACGCAATCACTTCCCGTAAGCCAGACGTTCAGCCAAGCGCTCCGGCAAGCCTGCTGCGCGGATCTTTGCCTGCACGGCCGGAATGTCATAGTCGAGGCGGCGGATTTCGACGGTGCCTTCATGCACGTCGTAAACCACGTAGGCTGCCTTCGGGTTGCCGTCACGCGGCTGACCCACGGCGCCGACGTTGATGAAGTATTTGCGGCCGGGCTCGGTCTTGAACTTCGAATACGTCCCGCCCCGCACCATCGTGTCCCGCATGAATGCCACGGGCACATGCGTGTGGCCGAAGAAGCACATCGAAGTGTTTTGATAGGTGAAGCTGGCGGCCGCCGCGAGCTTGTCGAACACGTAACCCCAGCGCTGCGGTCCATCGAGCGTGGCGTGAACGATCGTAAAGCTGGTGACCATGCGGACATATTTCAGGTCGCGCAACCACTGCTTGTCGTCTTCGGCGAGCTGGTTGCGGGTCCACAGCACCGCCTCGGCGGCGGCAGGATTGAATCCTTCGGTGGCCTGATCCACGGAGCAGTATTCGTCGTGGTTGCCCTTCACGCAGGGCATGCCCATGCCGCGGATGATGTCGAGGCACTCCTTCGGATTCGGGCCGTAGCCGACCACGTCCCCTAGGCAGGCATAGTGCGTGCAGCCCTGCTCCTTGATGTCCGCGAGGACCACCTGCAGGGCTTCCAGATTCCCGTGAATATCGGCTATGATTGCGAACCGCATGTTACTTGACTATTTCAAAACCCTTGAACTCGCTTGTGGCTGGCGACCAGGCCACCGCCTCATCCCTGATCAAGCCGCCCAACCCCGAATCGCGAACCGCCTCTCGAAAGGACTCCAACTCGTCGCGTTCGCCCTCCACCGTTAATTCGACCCGGCCATCGGCCAGATTGCGCACAATGCCGGTCACTTCGTAGCCCAAGGCGACGGTTTTGGTGGTGTAACGGAACCCCACCCCTTGAACCCGCCCCGTGTAAAGTATGTGCATTCTTGTCCGGGCCATGCGTGCGAGTCCCTTCTGCGCCGGCGAAATGCCCGTCATACAGGCAGATTCGACGCAGTGATGAAGCCAGAACCATGCCCCTGCGGCAATGTTTTTCTCCGCCGGACCAATGCGGACCCGCTGGCCCGGTGGCCGGGAGCGTGCTGCCTGTCTGCTGCCGTCCCCCTTCTCATGGCTGTGTGCCCCCAAATGGAACGAGTGCGCGATGAATCGCCTTACAACGCATGACTCGACACCACCGCGCGCAGTGAATAATTTGTCCGAGAAATTGCTTGGCAATTTTTTAAGTTGAGGCATAGAAGGTGCCGGGGTTTATTTTCGGGGCTGATAGCCGTTATTTTTGCCAAGACCGCCTGGGCGCTTCCTTCCTCACGACCAAGCTGTTGGTGTTTCCCTATGCTCGGAATGAACGCGTTATTCTTTTTTGCCGCTGGTGGTCCGTCGGGCGAGATGGAGCTGGTTTACGTTTGGAACCAGGCCCGTCCCGAGGCGAAGGCCATCATCATCTGCCTCGCCATCTTCTCCATCATGGCCTGGTCGGTCATGATCTCGAAAGTCTTCCAGATGCGCCGCGGCAAACGGCTCAACACCCTCTTCACCGCCGAATTCCGCAAGCAGCCGCACGTCCTCGAAATGTTCGACCGCCGCTTGCAGGTGGACGCCTGCCCGCTGTTCGTGGTCTATCAATCCGGCAGCGCCGAATTGGATGCCCGCCTGCGCACCGGCGCCAATGAGGGTCGCAAACGCAATATCTCCCTCAAGAGCGTTGAGCACGTGAAGCGCTCGCTCGAAACCTCTGTTTCCCAGGAGGCGCTCAAGCTCGAATCCGGCCTCATCCTGCTGGCCATCGCCGTGAGCGGCGGACCCTTCCTCGGCTTGCTGGGCACGGTCTGGGGCGTGATGAGCACATTCGCGGGCATCGCCCAGACGGGCAGCGCCACGCTCACGGCCATGGCCCCCGGCGTGTCGGCGGCGCTCGTGACCACGGTGGCGGGGCTCCTGGTCGCCATTCCCTCGATGTTCGCCTACAATTGGCTCGTCCATAACCTGCGCGTCCTGACGGTCGAACTGGACAACTTTGCGCAGGAACTCATCTCCAAGATGGAAACGGAGTATCTGGCCGATGAGTAAGCCAATGAGTTTCAGGTTGCAGGTTGAAAGTTGCAGGCTGGCGGACCACCCCGCCGCGCGCCATCGCCCAACTTGCAACCCGCAACCTGAAACCTGCAATCAAGCCCGATGAGACGCTTCTCCCAACGCTCGCATCTCGTCACCTTGAACGAGATCAACATCACGCCGCTGCTCGACCTCGCGTTCGTGTTGCTGATCATCTTCATCATCACGACGCCGTTGCTGGAGCAGGGTCTCAGCCTCAAGCTGCCCACGGGTGGCACGCCCGACCGGCCCATCACCAAGCAGGATGTCCGCACCGTGGAGATCAGTTCGCAGGGCAGTTTTCTCCTGGATCGCAAGCCGATGGACTTGAACACGCTGGAGAAATGGCTGGTCTATTACACCAAACAGAACCCGAACACCGTGATTTACATCCGCGCCGACGAGAATGGGCTGAACAAGTTCACCTATGCGGTGATTGACCGCTGCCAGCGCAACGGCATCACCCGCTTCTCGCTTCGCACCGAGCCTTCGAAACGTTGACCATGGACCGCCTCACCAAGAAAGCCGTCATCACCTCCAGCCTCCTCCACGGGACGCTGGTGCTGGTGCTGCTCGTGGGGCCGGCCTTTCTGCCGTCTGAAGACCCGATTCAGGCCAAGCAGATCATTGATTTCATTCCCTTCAAGACGCTGGAGACCAGCATGTCGGGCGGCGGCAATCCCAACGTGGAGCAGACCATTCCCGTTCAGCCACCCAGGCCCACGCCGTCAACGCCAGCTCCCGCGCCCGCACCGCAGCCGGAGCGTCGCGAAGAGCCGCCCAAGCGCCAGGAGCCCAAACGTCAGGACTCTCCCAAGAGTGAGCCCATGCCCGCGCCCAAAGAGGAGGAGGCCGGCTGGAAACCGCGGGATGCGTCCAAAATCAAGGTCAGTCTCAACCGCACCACCGGTGGCAGCAGTTCTGCAAAACCTTCCGCGAGCACCAGCCGCAATAATGACGCAGCCAAGGCGTTTGCCTCCGCCGCCACCGCAATCGGCAGCAAGGCATCCTCCCCCGTGCAGATTCAGGAATTCCGCGGCCCCGGCGGCGGCGGCATTCCCTACGCTGGCTTTAACGACGCCCTCGTCAGCGCTTACATGCGCGCGTGGCTCATCCCCGACGAACTCGCCAGTTCGAGCGCCAAGCTCAGGGTGAGCGTCACGATCCGTCGCGATGGCACGGTGATCTCCTCGCGCATCCAATCGCGCTCCGGCAATTCCGCGCTCGACGCCTCCGTGCAGCGCGCCCTGGATAAAGTCACTTTCGTCGCGCCCTTCCCCGCCTCGGTGAAGGACGCCCAGAAAACGTTCTGGCTCGAATTCGATCCCCGGGCCAGACGCATGCTTGGTTGACCCATTTCTATGATGCATTCATCCCCATGTCCCGCCGCGGCCTCCCGTCCGAGCGCCGCCCTCCGAATCCTCCTCCGCGCTCCCCTCGCTGCGTGCCTCACGCTCGTCTGCGCTGCGGCTGTCGCCCAGGAATCCACCATCGTGATTCCGCCCGGCGGCTTCGATAAACCCGGCCAGACGCCACCCATCAAGGTCAACATCTCCGGCTTCAGCGGCGAGGTGAACACCGTTTTGAACTTCGACCTCTACGTCATGGGCTTCATCAATGTGCCCTTGCCCGAGGCGCAATACCTCGTCACCGGCAGCGCCGGCGGTAACCTGCAGGGCGTCGCCACCGACGCCATCAACAAGCAGGTCCGCCTCAACAAAGCTTACTCCGGCGGCAGCCTGCGCAAGCAGGTCCACGCCTTCGCCGATGATCTGGCCTACGCGCTCAGCGGCGACAAGGGCATCGCGCAGACGCGCATCGCCTTCAAGAACGAGCGCGGCGGTGCCAGCGAGATTCAGATCGCCGACTTCGACGGCTTTGGCGTGCGGGCCGTGACCAAGGACGGCGCGCTGGTGAGCGCGCCCGGATGGGTGCCCGGCAAACTCGCGTTGTGCTACACCAGCTATCGCCTCAACAACCCCGACGTCTTCCATCACGACCTCAGCAGCGGCGCGCGCACGGCGATTGCCCGTTACTCCGGCTCCAATCTCTCGCCCGCCGTCTCGCCCGATGGCCGCAAGGTCGCGCTCATCATGAGCAAGGACGGCAGCCCGGATGTCTACGTGTGCAACCTCGACGGCAGCGGCCTCATCCGCCTGACCCGCTCGAAGGAGGACGAATCCTCCCCCTGCTGGTCGCCGGACGGGAAATGGATTTGCTTCGCCGCGAAACAGGGCGGAGCGCGTGGCCTGTTCAAGATCCCGTCGAGCGGCGGTTCCCTGCAGCGTATTTCCACCGCCGGCGTCTCCAATCCCAGCGAGCCCGACTGGTCGCCCGATGGCAAGTGGATCGCCTTCACGGCGCAGATGGGCGGCTTTGAAATCTGCGTGGTTCCCGCCAGCGGCGGCAGCGCGACGCTGCTCGTTTCCGGTGAGGATCCGTCCTGGGGCGCGAACTCGCGCACCCTCATTTTCGTCAAGCGTGGCGGGGGTTCCCGCTACTTGTCTTTGCTTGACGTCCCAACGAAACAAGTCAAGGATGCGGCTCGGATTTCGGGCAGCAGTTCACAACCCAGTTGGGCCAGATAAGGCTCTGCCCAAAGAAAGCCAGATACCATGAAACTCATCAAACTATCCGTCCTGTTGGCCCTCGTCGCGGCCATGTCCTTTGCCGCTGTCGGCTGCAAAAAGAAACCCACCGGCGTCACGCCGTTACCCAGCCGTTCCGGAGCGAAAGTGCCCGGCACCGGTCCCTACACCGACAACACCGGCTCGGGACTGGGAAGCGAAACTGGCGTGGACAGCTCGACCGGTGCACACACCCTGCCCGGACTGGAAGACTTTGAAGGCATGGCGATGGACCGCGCTGCTTTGGCCGCCTACACCGTTCGCTTCGCTTACGACAGCTCCGCCGTCCGCAGCAGTGAGCAGGGTAATGTGGATGCCGTTGCTTCCGCCCTCAGCTCCGGATCCGTCAACAAAGTGTTGATTGAAGGTCACTGCGACGAGCGCGGCACCGAGGGTTACAACATGTCACTGGGCGAACGCCGCGCCCTCGCGCTGCGCGAGGCCTTGATCGCACAGGGTATCAGCGCCGACCGCGTGCGCACACTCAGCTACGGTGAAGCCAAACCCGCAGTGGACGGTCACGATGAATCCGCCTGGGCCGCCAACCGCCGCGGCGAGTTCATCCTCCTCCGCCCGAAGCCGTAATCCTGCAACTCTTTCTTTCGCGCGTCTCCGCAAGGGGACGCGTTTTTTATGGCTCTTTACGGAATTCCGGCAGGCCCGGGACTTGTCATCCTCCGGGTTTGAAACTATTTTGAACTCGCGTTCAGTCTCTCCACTTGAAGTTTGGATCATGCGAGCGACAAGGCCGGCGACGTGGCTCCGTCGGGTGACCAGCGCGGCGCCACCGCATTGATGGAGATGCGCTAGAATTCAAATTGCACTTTTTCTGCACCAAAAAGAGGGGGGTGCTGGAAATCTACTGATTTCAGGGTGTTTTTAAGGTCCTGGTGCAGTTTGAGGTGCAGTTTGGTTGGCCGTTCATCGCTTCAACGATCTGCCCCAGCACCGGGGTGAAATTGGGTAAAGCAAAGGTAAAGGAAAGGTAAAGTATGGCTCCCGAGTAGCGCAGGCATCTTGCCTGCGGGTGAGCCCGGCATCCTTGCCCGGCGGTTCCGGCACCAGCGCGAAATCCGGTAATTGTTTGAGTGCTCATGCCAACGCGGGGCGATGCAAACTGGTTCCGGTATGTGAGGGGGGGGCGGTTGAGGGTGCTTGCTGCGTTGGGGCCTTTTTGCAACGCTCCGCCGATGAAACGATTCATTGCGCTTGCCGCTGTGTTCGCGGGGCTGCAGTTGTCAGCCGCTGAACTGCGCCTCAGCTTTGCAGAAGCCGAAGTCGGCAGGTCGCCCGCTGGCTTCACCAATATGCTCGCGGGCAAAGGCAGGCCCGGTGACTGGCAGGTGCTGATGGACGAAGTCCCGCCGCTCCTGGCGCCGCTCACAACACAAGCTCCCAGCATCGCGCGTCAGCCGGTGCTTGCCCAAGTCTCCAAAGATACCACCGATGAGCGCTTTCCATTATTGGTCTATGAACAGGAGACCTTTGGCGATTTCACCCTTCGCACACGCATCAAAATGGTCGCCGGCGAAGTGGAGCAGATGGCTGGCATCGCCTTTCGGCTGCTCGACGCCGAGAACTTTTATGTCATTCGCGCCAGCGCCTTGGGACAGAATGTGCGCTTCTATAAATTGGTGGACGGTGGACGCAGTGCGCCGATCGGACCAGAAGTCAAAATCAAGCCGGGTCAGTGGCACGAGCTGGCCATCCGTTGCTCCGGCACAGAGATCCGTTGCGAACTTGATGGACAGCTGGTGCTTCCGCCGCTCAATGACCAATCCTTTCGTTCTGGCAGGATCGGATTCTTCACCAAATCAGACGCTGTTAGTTACTTTGCTGATACGGTCATTGAATACACCCCGCAGTTGCCGCTGGCCCAGCGGGTCGTGGACGAGGTGATGAAAAGCAGCTCGCGTCTTGTCGCTCTGAAGCTGGCGGTGCCCGGTGACGGCACCAACGATGTTAAATTTGTGGCTGGCAAAGATCCGGCGGACATCGGCACAGCAGCAGGACAATACGAAGTCGAATGCCTGCGCTCCGGGCAGATCTTCTTCTCGAAGAACTCCAGCTACGCTGCCGTGGTGATGCCGGTGCGCGACCGCAATGGCGAGGTTCTCGCTGCGGCACGCATCCACATGACCACATTCCTCGGCCAGACCGAGCGCAACGCCATCACCCGGGCCACGCCGATCATCAAACAGATTCAGGCGCTGGTCGCATCGTCATCCGATCCGCTCAAGTGACCGTGCCCTCGCTGTTCCCGAGCTTTTTCGATTCGATGTATGGGCAAGCCCATTGAGATTGTTTCCCTGCCGTGCGAGCCGGCGGCGGTGCGGCGCTTCTTCAAGCTGGCGCATCCCATTTACGCAGGCGATGCCAACTGGGTTGCCCCGCTGCTGATGGACATGCAGAAGGTCTTCAGCCCCACCAATCCGCTATTCCAGCACGCCGAGATGCAACTGTGGGTGGCACGCCGCAATGGCCGCGATGTCGGGCGTGTTGCCGGGGTCATCGATCGAAGCCACAATTCCTTTCACAACGAGCAGACGGCATTCTTCGGGTTCTTTGAATGCGTTGATGACCCAGACGTCTGCGGCGCGTTGCTGGCCACCGTCACCGCTTGGGCAAGGCAGCGGGGCATGACGCGCATCCTCGGCCCGATGAACCCGACCACCAACGACGAGTGTGGATTGCTGGTGGATGGCTACGATTCGCCGCCAACGTTCATGATGACCTACAACCCGCCCTACTACGCGACGTTGTTGGAGGGTGCTCGCTGCACCAAGGCGAAGGATCTGCTGGCATTCGGCTTCGACATTGCCAACGGACCCAAGGAGCGCTTTGCCCGCTTCATGCAGAAGTTTCAGAAGCGTGAACCGGACATGCGAATCATGCCCATCGCCAGGAAAACACTCACCGAACAACTAGCCAAGGTGAAGGCGGTTTACAATCAGGCTTGGGAAAAGAACTGGGGCTTTGTCCCGATGACCGACGCGGAAATTGATTTCATGGCGGCGCGCTTGAAACCGCTGCTGACTGACGGTCTGGCGTTTGTGGCGGAGAAAGCGGGTGAACCGGTGGGTTTCCTGCTCGCCATGCCTGATTATAACCAGGCCTTCAAACACCTGCGCGGCTCGCTGGTCGCGCCCGGCCTTTTGCGGGCCCTGCCGTATTTTCTGGGCTGGCGCACGCCGCGTTACGTTCGCTGTTTGACCTTGGGGGTCGTGGGCAAATATCGCAACCGCGGTATCGAAGCAGCCATGCTCGCCGAAGCTCTCACCACTTCGCTGAACCGGGGATTTGTGCGCGGCGAAGCTTCGTGGATTCTGGAAGACAACGAGCCGGTCAAGCGCACCATCGGCTTGTTTGGCGGTGAAGTTTACAAACGTTACCGCATCTACGAGCGCCCGGTCTGAGGTTCGCCAAACCGGCGATAACACCAATTACCCAGCGGCAGCAGCAAGGCCGCCGTTGCCACCCCCGCCAGCACATCCACCGCGTAATGGTAGCGGCAATACACCGTGGAGATGCACAGCAGAATGGCCATCACGAGATGCAGCCAGCGGATGCGCGGCAAATACCGGAACGAGAAATATGTTGTCACCAGTGCGATGGCCACGTGGCTGCTCGGAAACGCCGCCCCTTCCGTCTCAAAGTAATGATAGATGAAGCCCATCAGTTGATACATCAGGCCGGCTTGCACGGCTTCGGGGAACACCCATGCTTCGACGGGTAAGGCCTCTGGCGGCGGCGTGAATGGCGCGATGCCGCTATAAATGATGCGCGGTCCGATGACTGGCAGGAATATGTAGGTCAGATAACACCCATAGAACACGAACGACACCACGGACACGTAATGGGCGAACTGAGTGCGGTCGCGCAAGAACAACGCCACGCCCGCGCCGACGATCATCAGATAGTAGGAGAAATAGGCAAAGTAGAACACTTCGCTGATCCAGACCGACGGGAACATTCGTATCAATTCCAGGCTCGGCTGACCGCCGAACAATATCTGGTCGAGCTTGATGAACACCCCGTCGAGATGTCCCTCGTGCAGCATCTGGCTCAGTATTCCGGTCTCGCGGTAGAACCCCGTGTAGAGCAGCACGGGATAAAAGCTCCGCAGCAGATCCAACACGCGGTTCTGTGGTCGGTCGGACGCCAGTTGAATCAATCCATGGACGAGGAACAGCGTGACGCCATGTGCCACCACCAGCCAGGCCCAGTTCGGCACTGTGGCATTGTGCAGCACGAGAATGATCACCGCCACCAGCGCGATGTATCCCTGCGTCGCGTAATCTATGAATCGGTAATGTTTCATCTCAGAGCCAGCCGTTCTCCTGATACCAATCGCGGGTGCGCGCCAGACCTTCGGTGAGGTCGGTCGGACACGAGCAGCCGAGGTTGCGTTGCAATTTGCTGACCTCGCAGACCCAGCCCGGCGCTTTCAGTTCTGCCCATTTTTGCGGGCTCAAAACGTTGGCTTTGCCGGTGATGCGTGTTGCCAGTCCGGCCCAGTGGCAAGCCAGCCAGAGCACGGCGTTCGGCAGCGGCAAAGGCATGGTCCACGAGTCCACCGCTGCCGCCACGCCGGTGGCGAGTTCGGCGGTGGTCACAACTTCAGTTGAACCCGCGAAGAAAATCTCCCGGCTCGCGCGGGGATGTGTGAGCGCGGCTACAATCACTGCGGCCAAGTCCTGAACGAACACCAGCGTCAACGCCTGCTTGCCCCCACCGAACGTGGGGCGTAAGTGCGATTTCGCCGCCTTGAACAACCGCAGGAATTCACGATCACGCGGGCCATAAACTGCTGGCGGACGAATGATGGTCCAGTCGGTCTGGCTGCCCTGGATGACTTCCTGTTCCGCTGCCAGTTTACTGCGCCCATAGTCCGACACCGGCGCGGGGGCGTGATTTTCAGTTCGCGGCGTCATCGGTGTGCCTGGGCCGGCTGCGGCGAGGCTGGAGACGAGCAGGAAGCGTTGAATCTGTGCGCTGCGTCGATTTACGGCAGCCACCAGTTCACGCGTGACGCCTTGGTTCACGGCGAAGAACCCCTCCCGGTTCCGCGCATTCGTGGCACCAGCACAATGGATGACAAGGGTGATGCCCTCAAGCGCTGCATCCAATGCGGCGGCATCGTCAAACCGTCCGGTGCGAAGTTCGACGTTGGCCAGCTGTCCCGTCAGAAACGCGCGGTCACCATTCGGGCGAAGGAGGGCGACGGTGGGAATTTGCAGCCGGACCAGCCGATCGACAATGTGGCTGCCTACGAACCCGTTGGCACCAGTGACCAGGACTTTCATGCCGTCCGCATGGCTTAGATGATGCCGAGCTCTTTGCCCACCTTGGCGAATTTTTCGAGGCCGTGATCGATCTGCTCGAAAGTGTGCGTGGCCATCAGGCTGACGCGCAGGAGTTCCTGTCCAATCGGCACGCCCGGCGAGACCACCGGGTTCACGAACACGCCCTCTTGTTCCAGGCGTTTGCAGAACTGGAATGTCTTCAGCATGTCATGCACATACACCGGCAGAATCGGCGTTTCGGAATCGCCAAGATGGAACCCGAGTGAGATCAGGCCCTGCTTCATTCGCCCGGTGTTCTTCCACAACTGCGCCATGCGCTCCGGCTCGCTGATCATGATGCGCAATGCGGCCAGCACGGCAGCGACGTTCGCGGGGCTCATGCTCGCGCTGAAGACCAGCGTGCGGGAGTTGTGCTTCAAATAGTCGATCGTCGCCGCATCGCCGGCGATGAATCCACCCAAGCTCGCCAGCGATTTGCTGAACGTGCCCATGATCAGGTGCACGTCTTCCTCCAAGCCGAAGTGCGAGGCCGTGCCCGCGCCTTGCTTGCCCAGCACACCGATGCCGTGTGCGTCGTCCACCATCACGGCGGCGTTGTGTTGCTTGGCCAGGCGGACCAGCTCCGGCAGCTTGATGATGTCGCCTTCCATGCTGAACACGCCGTCTACGATGATCATCTTGCCGGCGTCGGTTGGAAGCTGTTCCAATCGGCGGGCCAGCGCCTCCATGTCGTTGTGACCGAAACGCAGCGTCTTGCCCAGCGATAGGCGGCAGCCCTCCACGAGGCTCGCGTGATTGGCCTTGTCAGCGAGGATGTATTCATCCTTTCCAATCATGGTGCTGGCAACGCCCAGATTGACTTGGAACCCGGTGGAGTAAAGCAGCACCGCTTCCTTGTTGATCCATCGGGCCAGCTCCTGTTCGAGCTGGATATGCAGATCGAGGGTGCCGTTCAAGAAACGTGACCCAGCGCAGCCGCTGCCGTACTTGCGCACGGCAGCTTCAACGGCCTCCTTGATGCGGTCATCGTTGGTCAGCCCGAGATAACTGTTGGAGCCGAGCATCAGGACGTTTTGGCCGTTCATCACGACCTCGGTGTCCTGGGCGGAGGAAATCATCCGGAAGTAAGGATAAAGCCCCATGGCGCGCACCTGGGCTGCGCTCTGGTAATCGCGCACCTTTTGGAACAGCGGCAACCTATCGGTCGATGCGTGCTCCGCTCCGTTACCGTTGTTCTGGTTGGGTAGGGTCGCAGGCGAGGGGGTGGAAATGTCCGGCGTTCGAACTGCGGTTGCCAACGCTGGTGATGGCTTGGTGAGACTCATGTTTTGGTTTCCGGACGGGAAACTGTGTCGCAACTAACCCCCCGCAAATCAATCAAATTCTGGATAGCTGGCAGGGGTTGCCCCGCCCAATTATCCTTGTTTCCCTCATCCCCCTCGGCTGTAAGGTTTTTCCGACAACGAAAACGAGAACGAATGGCGCCCGCCGCACCTCAGTAGCTCGCGAACTTCCGCAGATACTTGACCGCCACCGCAAAGTCTTTTGGCCAGGATGAGGTGATGGCAACGCTCTCTCCAGTGACAGGATGAGGCAGAGTCAATGACTCGGCGTGCAGGGCCACCCGCGCCATCAAAGGCTTTTCCTTCTCGCCTTCCTTGACGGCGTAACGCCGCTTGAGCGTGGACAGCTTCAACGGTGCGCCATGATACAACGCGTCGCCCACGATGGGCAGCCGGATGGAGCGGAGATGGATGCGGATCTGGTGGGTGCGGCCCGTGACCGGTTCGCAACGCAGCAAAGTGTGATTCCTGAACTTCTCCAGCACCTTGAACCGGGTGCGCGACTTCTTGCCGTAGCGCGGATCAATGCGCATCAAGCCGGGTTTGGCCGGGTGTGAGCCGATCTTCTTTTCCACTTCAAACTCATCTTCCACCGGACCGCCATTCACCAGTGCGACGTAGTGCTTGAGAGGTTTGTTGGAACCGAACTGGTTTGCCAGTTCCACGAGCACGGGTTTCGTCTTCGCCAGCAGGATGATGCCGCTGGTTTCAAAATCGAGTCGGTGGGCGTTGGCAAGATAACCACGATTGTTCTGCAGCGCCCACGGCTTGCCCTCGGCAATGCCCGCGTGCAACAACTTCATCAAGTTGGGTCGCTCGCGATCGTAGCGGTCGGGCGAAGTCAGCAGGCCGCTGGGCTTTTCCACCGCCAGCAAATAGTCATCCTCAAACAAGATGGGAATCTCCCAGAACTCCCGCGTGGCGGGCGAGGAGAGTTTGATGACATCACCAGCGGGCATGGCCGCGGAGGGGGGCGTCAATTGCTGGCCTGTGGGCTTTGGCGAAGCGCGGGCACATTCGCTAGGGCGCGCTGTGCCTCCTGCCCGAACCACGCGTCAAAGGCCTCTTGCTGGCGCGCTTGCTGCAGCATTTTGATGAAATCAGGCAGTTCCGCAGCCATCTTCTTCTCATCGATCGGCAACTGCGTGTTGATGTGGGTCACCACCGCGCCTTCCATCGTGGGAATCGCCGGACTGACCTCGCCGAGGGCTACGGTGAAGGCGATCTGCTTGAACTGTTGCAAGCTCATGTGATCCTCCACTTCCGGCAACGCACGGGTGCTGCGGGAGAACGGCGCGAGCGCCACAGGTTTGACCTTGGCTTCGCTGCAGACGGTGGCAAACGCCTTGCCGGTGGCCAATCCGTTGGTGACGCTGGTCACGAATGCCGAAGCGGCATCGCGCGCAGCCCTGGTGGATTCCAACTGTTTGAAGTCCTGCAGCACCTGTTTCTTCACTGCGTCGTAGGGTTGCACTTCGCTGGGAATCTCCTTCGCCTTGGTGAAGAGGAAAATACCCTCATCAGTGGCGAGCGGGCCCGCGATGGGGTCTTCGGGGCGTAATGCGAAGGCAGTGCGAATGAATTGCTCGTTTACCTCTAGGCCTTCTGGCGGCGTGCTGCGGTCGAACGGCGCCGAGGTTTGCACGGAAATCCCTGCTATCGCTGCGGCTTCAGCCAGCATCTCGGCGCGAATCGTGTTCGCGCTCAGAATGGGGTCGGCGAACTGATTCGCGGCGCGGCTGGCGGCCCGTAAGGCGATTTGCCCGTGCAATTCACCCTTGATGCTCGCTTTGGCGGCTTCGGGCGTCTCGTCCTTGTAATAATTCGTGCCCCCGCGACGGTTGTATTCGCCCTCCAAAATCGCTGTGAGATTGGTCATCTTGGACAGTTCCGCTTCCGCCTCGGCCCAGTAGTTAGTAGCCTTGAACTCCACATAGCTGACCTGGATGCGATCGGGCAAACGGTAGCGGGCCACCTGGTTGGAGTAGAAGTTCGAGAGCGCTTCCGGTGTGGCTGTGACCTGGCTCAGATAATTTGAGGCGCTGAAGAAAATGACCTGGCCGGAGCGCTCCTGACTTTCGCGCTGATAGATGGCCTTGGTTTCCTTCTCAGTCACCAGCTTTGCGCCCACGGTGACGGCCGCGATGAGTTGTTGCAGGCCGATCTGGTGTTCCAGGAAGCGCTTGTAATCGCTGAGGCTCACACCACCGATGCGCAGGACGTTTTGTTCAAACTGAGCCATCGTCACGGGCACGCCGTTACGGGACATCGCGCGGAGGTTGTCAGCCGCCGCCTTCGCGACCTGGTCTTCGCTGACGTTGATGCCGAGTTCCCGGAGCTTCTGGATGATGAAGAGGCGCTTGTAAGTTTCGATTTCCAGGTTGAAGCCCTGTTGCTCGGCACCCGGGCCCGGCCATTCGCCGCGCATCATCATGAACTGGAGTCGCGCTTCGGCTTGGGCGCGCAGGTAATCCTCCTGCGTGATGTCCTCACCTCCGATGTTGCCACGCGAGTCCTTGGGGCCGAGAACAGTGTCCACGCTTTGGTTGGTCGGGCCGAAGTAAATGACCATGCCGACGGCGACTGCCGCGATGATGATGCCCCAGAGCCAGGTGGAGTGCTTGCGAATGGTTCCAAACATAAAAGTGTGTCTAAAAAATGGCCAAATTAAGGGGTCGAACCCTAACTTGCCCGCGCATTACCGGTCAAACGCAAAAAGGGGTGGCCCGGATAAACCCAAGGGCTTGAAGTCGCCCAGAACCCGCCTTGATTGTGGAGGGGCAGGAATAAGGATGGCGCGAAGGGGGGCAGATAACAGCCGGTTTCTGACGAAATCCCCAGTCCTCCCAAAATAATTGGTGACGAGCCACGGCAGGGAGGTTTATCCTAAACCCTTTCTTTGAGGCCGCCTCGACAGCACGGCGGCCTTTGCATTTACAATGAGACATTTGCTTAGCCTCGAAAAGATGGAGCGGGCGGACATGGAAGCCGTGTTCGCCAGCGTCCCAGCGTTCAAGGCGGCCCGCCTGAAAAATGACCGGCCGCTCTCTGGCCAGACGTGGGCCATGATGTTTTCCAAAGCGTCCACCCGGACGCGTGTTTCCTTTGAGGTGGGCATCCACGAACTCGGCGGCCGCCCGTTGTTCCTCAACGCAAATGACATTCAACTCGGTCGCGGGGAGCCCATCCAGGACACTGCGCGTGTCTTGGGCCGGATGGTCCACGGCATCGTGATTCGCACCTTCTCTCAAGCCGATGTGGAAGAGTTGGCGGCCATGGCCGGCATTCCGGTCGTGAATGCATTGACGGATGCCGAACACCCTTGTCAGGTCCTTACGGATGTTTATACGGTCCAGGAAAAGCTGGGTTCAATCAGCGGCAAGGTGGTCGCGTTCATCGGCGACGGGGCCTGCAACATGGGCGTCTCCTGGATTTGGGCCGCTGCCAAACTGGGCTTCGAACTACGCATCGCTGCCCCCAAGAAGTATCAGCCTTCCGCCGAGGTGGTGGCGCGGGCGGGCGGCAACATTATGCTCACCGAAGACCTCAAGGCTGCCGCGCAGGGTGCGGACGTCCTCTACACCGACGTCTGGGTTTCGATGGGCAAAGAAGCGGAATCGGCGCAGCGCATTGCCGACCTGTCGGGCTATCAAATCAACGCCAGCTTGCTGAAGCTGGCCAAGCCCGGTGCTCTCGTCATGCACTGTCTGCCTGCGTATCGCGGCAAAGAGATTGATGATGCAACCTTCGAGGCGAATGCTGGGACTATCTTTGATCAGGCCGAGAATCGCCTGCACGTGCAGAAGGCGATTTTGAACTGGCTGGTGGGCTAATAGGCGGCTCAAGCCTCTGGCTCGACTCCATCACGCTCTTCGCGTTACAACTTCGGCGCATGAAAGTTTCCCGGGCCATTCTTCTCGCGGTCCCGCTGGTGATTCTGCTGGCAAGCGCCGTCGCGTGGTTGCGTTGGCTGGCTTTGGAGCGGAGTCAGGACGAACCAATCCGCGCTGCCGCACGGCGATACGGATTGGATCCCGCGTTGGTGAAGGCGGTGGTGTGGCGGGAAAGTAGGTTCAACCCCGATGCCCGAGGCCGGGCGGGCGAACTGGGCTTGATGCAGATCCGTGATGTGGCCGCAGGTGAATGGGCTGACGCCGAGGGAATCCGGGGCTTCGAGCATTCAACTTGTCTCGATCCGCGCACGAACACAATGGCGGGGACGCATTATCTCGCCAAGGTCATGCGCCGCTACACCAACGCTGACAGCGCCATCCCCTATGCATTGGCCGACTACAACGCGGGCCGACGCAATGTCGTTCGCTGGAATGAGGGCGCGGCTGCCACCAACAGCCAGGCATTCATCGCCCAGATTGGATTTCCGAGCACCAGCAACTACGTCCTAGCAGTCATGAACCGCTATCAGCACTACCGTGGTGATTTCAAGTAGCGGCCTCTGCCCTCCGCGGATGAGCCTCAGTTCTTGGCCGTGATGACTTTGCCTAGCAGGTTGATGTAATCCACCAGGATGGCTTCGGTCTCGTCCAGATGCGGGTCCACATTCGGAGCCTTGCCGCTGTCGTCGCCCTCGCTCAAATCACTTTCGGATTTTGTCTGGCCGACTTCGGGATGATGAATGCTTGCCACTCCCACCGAGTTGGTTTCCTTTACCGGCTCCGGCAAGCCCGGGAGATATGCCTGTTTGAGCGAGAGCTCGTACACGACCGGCTTCGGTGCTTTGCGAGCGAGCCGCTCGTTATCGCGTGCCTTTCTGCGCGCCTCCTCCTCAGCGCTCTCGGCGCGGCGCACCTCTTCGTTCAAGGAAATCGTCTTGTCCTGCTCCCGCTTCAAGAACTGCTCGATGTCCTCGCGAATGTAACTGTAGTCTCTCGACTTCGTGATGCGGACGTCGGACAGTATCTTCAGGTCGTTCAAATAAGGTGCCACACGGTCGAGTTTGTCGTGGTTCGCGCTTTCGATGGTGTCCCACGGCAACGCGTTTTCCAGCGAGGCTTCGCCAAGGTCTTTGGAATGATTCAAAACTGACGGCAGGATGATGTCCGGGATGACCCCTTTGAATTGCGTGGAGGCCCCGCTGGCGCGATAGAACTTGCGGATGGTGAACTTGAGAGCGCCGGGTTCGCCGATGTTGTTGATGCCCGCCATGCGCAGATACGGCTTCAGCTGGTTCAAGCTTTGCACCGTGCCTTTGCCGTGTGTGCTGGATTCACCAACGACCAGAGCGCGTCCGTAATCCTGCAATGCGGCGGCAACGATCTCTGAAGCCGAGGCGCTGAAGCGGCTCGTCATCACCACCAGTGGGCCGTCCCACAGCACCGAGGCATCTTCGTCGGCGTCCACGATGGGTTTGCCGCGCGGTTCCTTCACTTGAACGATGGGGCCTTGCTTGATGAACAGGCCCGCCAGCTTGACCGCTTCTTCCAGTGAGCCGCCGCCGTTGTTGCGCAGGTCAAGGATGATCCCCTCCACATGCTCGGCTTTCAGTTTCTTGATGAGCAACGCCACGTCCGAACTGGCATGACGCGGCTCGGCTTTGCCGGGCGAGCTAGAAGTTTCCATGCTGGCATAGAACGAGGGCAGATTGATCACGCCGACGCGCCGCGTCGTTTTATTGGCGCAAGGCAGGTCCACCACCTTTGCCTTGGCCTGTTGGTCTTCAATCGGGATTTCGTCGCGCATCAGCGCCACCACGCGGCGCTCGTTGGTCTCCGGCGATTCCAGCGTCAGCCGCACCTCCGTGCCCTTGGGGCCGCGGATGAACTGCACGGTCTTGTTGAGATTCATGCCGACGACATCTATGGGTGGGGCATTGCTCTGGGCCACCGCCACGATGCGGTCCTGCTCATTGACCTTCCCGCTGCGCTGGGCTGGTCCGTTGGCCATGAGCTTTTCAATGTTGCAGTAACCATCTTCGTCCATGCGAAGCTGCGCGCCGATGCCGAACAGTGCGAGGTTCATGTTGATGGCGAACTGTTCGAGCGAGGGCTTCCCCATGTAGTCCGTATGCGGATCGTAACTGCGTGCCAATGACGTCAGATAAAGTTCGAAGATGTCGTCGCTATCCATCTGCTCGAAGAAATTCAACTGCCGGTGGTAACGCTTGGTCAACGTCTCCGTGATTTCGCCCGCCAATGTGTTGGTTGATTTGGGCGCGCCCGCCTCGCCGTTCTTGCCGGCCTTCTTCTTTTCCGTTTTCAGCATCTTGCCGTCATCGGACTTGGCCAGCTTCTCCTGCAAATACTCGAAGCGCAGTCGTTCGCGCCAAAGCTTCTTCGCTTCGCTGATGTTCTTGGGCGCGGGATCATCCTTGCGGTTGAGCCGGATGCGGTCGTCTTTGGTGAAGTCGAACTTCTCCGTTTTCAGCAACTCGTCGGCATACTCTGTGCGCTCGGTCAAACGCTGGCGGAATACGAGGAAAATTTCATATCCCGGCCAGCTGTCTCCGCGCAAGGTGAGGTTGTCGAGCCGGTCGCGATACAGTTCAAACTTGTCGAGGTCGGTCTGGAGGAAGTGAACGTGCTGGGGGTCTAGCGTGTCGAGGTAACGGTCCAGCATCTTGCCAGACATCTCATCGTCGAATGGGTGTTGTGAGTAATGGCCCTGCTCCAGCAGCCGCCCCACCACCATGGCGATGCCCCCGTCTTCTGGACTGGGCTTGATCTCAGATAGGGGAACCGGGGCGTTTGTGACATACGCCAATGCCGGCATCAAACCGGCCGCGAAGAGGAGCGCGCTTCCGGCGAACGTCTTGATCGAATTCATGATTTACTTGGCCGCAACATACCACGGCTTGGACGCGATGCAGCAAGAACTGTTCAGCGCAATTATCGGGCCTAACTTGGCGGAGGTTGAATAATCTGCGAGGTCGGCGCGAAATCTGGCCCATTTATGCGGTTTGGAGACCGGCGATGCTGGCGGATGGTGTCACTGCTTCGCATTCACCAACCACTTGGCCCGCCGCGCCGTGCCCATAACTCGACAAGTCCAAGGTGCCTGCCTAGTTTTGGTGCATGCCGGACACCACGCCCGTTGTCTTGCCGGACATCGAGACCGAAGCCGAGTCGCGTTCCGAACTGGACGCGGGCTATCTCGTCGTGTGCTGGGACGACCCCATCAACTACATGGATTTTGTGACACATGTCTTTCAGCAGGTCTTTGGGTGGCCCCGGCAGAAGGCGGAATTCCACATGCGTCAGGTGCATCACGAAGGACGCAGCATCCTGGTTCGGGAGGGGCTGGAGAAAGCGGAGTTTTACGTGCATCAGCTCCAAAAGTTCACGTTGCACGCCACCTTGGAGCGCGATTCGTGAAACTGTTTCGCGCCACCCAACCTGCGCTGATCATCCAGTTCAGCGCGGATGAGCGGAGAATGTTCGCCGATGTGCTGTTGGAATACCCGGCGGTTCCCGAGGCGCATCAACAGTTGAGCCGGTCCCGCCTGTCACCCAATGACGATGAGCATCAACAACTGCTCGACGAGGCGTTGGCCGCGCAACGCGCCGAGTTGCGGGAGAAAGTTCAGCTCTGGTTGAAAACGCCCAAGCGTTTCCGTCGCGTGAAGGGTGGATTCAACTTCGCCCTGTTACGCACTGACACGGCGTGGCTGTTGCAGGTGTTGAATGATGTCCGGGTGGGAAGCTGGTTGCGGCTGGGTGCGCCCGATCCGCTTCCAGAGATCGATGAGCTGTTTGGTCAACCCCGTGAGCGCTTCCAGCATTGGGTGCTGATGGAGGTCGCTGGTCGCTTCCAGATGCAATTACTGCACATCCTCCAGTCCGGTTCGATCGCATGACCAAAAGCAGCTATGGCACCTGTGCTCCTCAGTCGGCGGTTGGAGTTTCCCGATGCGGCCCAGGCCAGCCCGGATGGTTTGGTGGCCGTGGGCGGAGATCTTTCGCCCAAGCGGCTGTTGCTGGCCTACCACAGCGGTCTTTTTCCGTGGACGGTTCAACCCATCACGTGGTGGTCGCCGGACCCGCGCGGCATATTTGATCTCGAAACCTTCCACCCTTCTCGCCGGCTGACGCAACTCATCCGGCAACGCCCTTTTGATATCAGTTTTGACCGCGCCTTCACCAAGGTGATGCAGGGCTGCGCCCTCCCTGCCCGTGGCCGTGAAACCACTTGGATCAGCCGAGAAATCATTGAAGCCTACACCGCGCTGCATCACGCAGGACACGCCCACAGCGTCGAGTGCTGGCGGGGTGACGCACTCGTGGGCGGAATCTACGGCGTCCACGTCGGCGGGCTTTTCGCGGCCGAGTCCATGTTTCACCGCGCCGACAACGCCTCTAAGATCGCGCTGGCGCATCTCATCAGCCACTTGCGGCAGCGGGGCTTTGCGTTGTTTGACATCCAGACGCTTACCGCAGCAACGCGCTCGCTCGGGGCTGTGGAGATTTCGCGCGCGGAATACCTGCGCCGGCTGGCGCAAGCCGTGGCGATGGGCTGTGAGTTGTAGACGATTTGGCTGGAAGCCTCACGCCCGCAAAATTCGCAAAGCAATCGGATTAGCTTGCTTGTGGAGTGCGCCC
>JAFMIZ010000040.1 GCA_017853715.1 Pedosphaera sp. | reverse complement strand
GGCGGGTATTTTCGTGCCCAGTGACACAACGGGTCACATTCCTGATGACAAGTGGGCGCTCACCTTTGGCGTTAACGTTACTGGCAGCTATCTCGTTGGTGACGAGGCCTTCAAGACTTGGAAGGAACAAGGGCTGCGCGGCAACCTCGTGTTGACCTCATCTGCCAACGCTGCCGTCGCGAAGAAAGGTTCCGTGGCTTACGATACATCCAAGGCGGCGGCGAACCATCTCGTGCGCGAGTTGGCCATCGAACTTTCACCGCTCGTGCGTGTGAACGGCGTTGCGCCCGCAACCGTTGTGCAAGGTTCCGCGATGTTCCCGCGCGATCGCGTCATCGGGTCGCTAGCCAAATATAACATTCCCTACTCCGAAGACGAAGCTACCGAATCGCTCGTCTCGAAACTGGCGCAATTTTACGCGGACCGCACCCTCACGAAGGCGCCTATCACGCCAGCGGATCAGGCTGAGGCTTACTTTCTCCTCGTTTCGCAACGCTTGAGCAAGACCACCGGCCAAGTTATCACGGTGGATGGCGGATTGCACGAGGCATTCCTTCGCTAAACCGTGGTTGAACTAGGGCACGTGAAAACCATCTCATCCAAAAGCAAACTAACGGAGTTGAAGAAATTCTTCAGCTCCGCCAAGTGTTTGCAGGTTAAACAGCAAATCTGCGACATGGGACGGCGCATGTGGCAACGCACCTACGTCGAGGGCAACGGCGGCAATCTCGCCGTGCGCGTGGGGGCTGACATGGCCATCTGTACGCCAACGATGATCAGCAAGGGCTTTATGACGCCCGACGACCTTTGCCTCGTGGATTTGGACGGCAAACAACTGCTCGGCAAACGCAAGCGCACCAGTGAAATCCTGATGCATTTGCAAATCATGAAGCGCCAGCCCAAGGCCGTGGCTTCGTGCCATAGTCATCCGCCCCATGCCACCGCGTTCGCGCTGGTGGGTGAAGCGCCGCCTACGAAGATGCTGCCGGAGTTTGAGGTGTTTTGCGCCGTGGGCCTCGCGCCGTATCGCACGCCGAGTTCACCCGAGATGGGCAAACTTGTGTCGGATCTGTGCGACCGCTGCAATACCATCCTCATGGCCAGCCACGGCGTGGTGACGTGGAGCAGCAAGAGTCTGGAGGAAGCTTACTGGCGGATGGAGATTCTAGAGTCATACTGCCGGACGCTCATCGCCGCACGCCAAATCGGCAAGAAACCGAAAACCTTTAACGCCGCCCAGATGGCGGATTTGATGCGCCTCAAACAGAGCTTTGGATTGTAAGTTTGTCTGGGTTACGAGAAACAGTGGCGGACTGTGCTCGGCTCGCAACTAGTTCTTTCGGCTGGACGCTTCTCCAGCTCAACAATCCTCTCGCTTTCCTGTTTGAGGCTGTTCGGGCCTCCAAAATGCCCGCAAAATTGCGGTTGGCAGGGCAGGGTGGCCCTGATATGATGCATCTCCGCCCGAAACAGGCGGGTAAACCAAGATTTAAGGAAACGGATTATGTCACAGCATCGCAGTCTCCGCGCCGCCAGCACGCTGGGGGGCAAACGCAACGTTCTCAAGCGCTATGAGCGCCTTGAGCTCCTCAAGAAAACGGGCGAATGGGCCGAGGGCAAGCGCATCACCGGCCTTCGCAAGGTCAAGCCGCCGGTTTAGGCTCAACTGAGATTTTCGAGCGCGGAGCGCGGAGTTTTCCAGCGCTCCGCTCTTTTTATTACCCCCCCCTCATTCGCCGTGTCTGCCCCAGTTCGATTGCAAAAATACCTGGCCGAAGCCGGGGTGGCATCGCGCCGGGCCAGCGAGGACATCATTGCGCAGTCCCGGGTGTCGGTGAATGGCAAGGTCGTTACCGAACTGGGTACCAAGGTGAACCCCGCCAACGACCAGATCATGGTGGATGGCAAGCTGGTTCGCGTTCGCCGGAAGATTTACGTGGCGCTGCACAAGCCCCCTGGCTGCGTCTGCTCGCGCAAAGATGAGCGTGGTCGTCCCACGGTTTATGAACTGTTGCCGCCCGATTGGTCCAATGTTCAGTCAGTCGGGCGCTTGGACTACGACACCGAGGGGCTGTTGCTGTTGACCAACGACGGGCAACTCAGTCTGCACCTGACGCATCCGCGTTATGGGGTGAAGAAGCTTTACGAGGTCGCCGTCGAAGGACGCGTCGAGCAGGAGCAATTGCAGGCCATGACCCGCGGCATCCGGGATGGGGGCGAACTGCTCCGCGCGCAGCGGGTGCGAATAACTTCTGCCTCGAAAAGCCGTTCTGTGATTGAATTGGAACTCAGGGAGGGCAAGAATCGGGAGGTGCGCCGGATGTGCGCCGCCATTGGTTTAATTGTTGAACGATTGGTCCGCACGCAGGTCGGAAAAATAAGGCTCGGCGAGCTGCGACCCGGAAAGTGGCGGACGTTGACGGATACCGAGATCAAAACTCTACTCACACAGTCATGAAAATGTATTATGCCCTGGTGGCGGGTCTGCTCCTGACCACCAGTTTGAACGCTCAGACAAACTCCGCCGCTCCTGCGGCCAAGCCCGCTGCCAAAAAGGTGGCGACCCCCAAGCTCGTTGAGCCTCCCGTCTCGCTCAAGCCCGGTCCCGCGACCATGGACGCCACGCGCGTTCAACTCCGCGCCCGTAGCACGACGATGGGCGAACGGCTCGGCCAATTCCAAAAGGGCGATACCGTCACGGTACTCGAGCAGGTTGAAAATAAGTGGGCTAAGGGCGCGGACCCCAAGCAGTGGGCGCGCATTCAACTCCCCGCCGGCACGCCGGTATGGGTGTTTGCCACCTTCATTAACAGCGACAACACCGTCAAATCTTCCCGCCTTAACCTGCGCGGCGGTCCCGGAGAGAATTACAGCATTCTCGGTCGCCTGCCGAAGGGCACGGCGGTGAAGCCTGTTCAAACCAAGGGCGAATGGATGCAGATCGAGACGCCCGAAATCGCCACCGGTTATGTTGCCGCGATGTATCTCAAGCAAGACGCCGCAGCGATTGCGCAAGTTGAAGCCGTCAAGGCCGCCGCTTCGCTCGAGCCCGCTTCTACCAACGAAGTGGCCGATGTTGCGCCGACGATTGCAAGCACGGTGGACGTGCCGCACACCAACGCGCCCGCAACCTCCGAAGAGCTGGCTGCTTTCGCTGCCGCGCTCGCGGGTGGCGAAGTTGAAGAAGTCGAAGACCCGTCCAAGCCCCGCGTGGTCATGCGCGAAGGCATCGTTCACAACGCGACCAGCATCCAGGCCCCGAGCCATTACTCACTGCTCGGCCTCGAGACCGGTCGCAACATCAACTACCTCTACACCACATCCACGAACGTGAACCTCAACCGTTACGCGGGCAAACATGTCATCGTGACGGGCGAGGAATCGCTCGATAAACGCTGGCCAAACACGCCGGTGCTGACGTTGCAGCGCATTCAGGTCATTGACGGAGAGTAATGGCCGCCAACCTGATTGACGGCCGCGCTATCTCAGCGCAAATCTTGGCTGAACTAGGCGCGCGCGTTGCAGCGCTGAAATTCCGCGGTGTTCAGCCCGGATTAGCCTTTGTGCGTGTGGGCGAAGATCCCGCGTCGAAGGTTTATGTCGGCCGCAAAGAAAAGATCTCGCAGGAACTTGGAATTCACTCGGAAACACACGTCCTGCCCGAGGCCACTAGCGAAGCCGATCTGCTCAAGCTGATCCACCAGCTCAATGTTGACACACGTTTGCACGGCATCCTCGTGCAGGCGCCGTTGCCCAGGCAAATCCGGCAGGAAGTCGTTTACGCCACGGTGTTGCCCTCCAAGGACGTGGACGGTTTTCATCCGGTGAACGTGGGTAAACTCATGCTCGGCGACACCGATGGATTCCAGCCTTGTACCCCGGCAGGTGTGCGCGAGTTGTTGATTCGCTCCCAAGTAAAAACGGATGGCGCGGAAGTGGTGGTTCTCGGTCGCGGCAACATCGTTGGTAAACCCATGGCTGCGATGCTGTGCCAAAAGGGCAGCCACGCGAACTCAACGGTCACGATTTGTCATTCCGCCACGCGTCACATCAAGGACCATTGTCTGCGCGCCGATATCATCATCGCCGCCATGGGCGTGGCTGAGTTCCTCAAGGCCGACATGGTCAAGCCCGGCGCGGTCGTGATGGATGTCGGTGTGAATCGCGTGCCCGATGCAGCTTCCAAGTCCGGCACCAAGCTCGTGGGCGATGTGGCCTTCGCCGAAGTGCAGCCCATCGCAGGCAAGATCACGCCCAATCCCGGCGGCGTTGGCCCGATGACCATCGCGATGTTGATGTCCAACACCGTGCGCGCCGCCGAAATGGCCACGCGTTAGATTTCATTTCTCGTACCACACAAAACATGCAAGCCGCCCGAATTCTCCCCGACCTCCAAAGCTCGCTCCTCTGCGAAGATGTCCGCCAGGAAACCAGCGGAAATTTTATCGTCGTCGGTGTGATCAACTACATCCGCGTGCCGCAGGTGCCCGTGACAGCCTTCAAGCTGTGCGTGTTCAACCGCTGGACGGCGGGTGTTGGGCAGTTCACCGAGAGCATCCGTTTGATTGCTCCTGACCAAACGACCGTGCTGCGCAAGGGAGAGGTGAAGTTCGCGTTGCCCGAGGCGAATTTGCACGCGACCAACGTCACCGTGCTCGCGCAGGTGGAATTCAAGACAGCCGGCACTTACTTCATCGAGGTGCTCGTGGATGACGTGATGAAGCTGCGTTACCCGGTGCCAATCATTGTGGTCCCGCCGCAACATCAGCCTGGCGCGCAGCCGATGCCGCCGCAACCTCCCGCCTGAGTGACTGCAGGTGGGGGCGTCCTCGCCACGCTCAGGGCTCTCAGTTCGCCGGAATCCGATTGATGCCGGTCACAACCGCCGGGTAATGTGCACGCGAAGATTCGAGGGCCCCATTGCGACGCCCAGGCCTTCTGGCGATGACCCCAAACCAGCACACGCACTGCGCCGAAGTAAACGAAGTCAAACAAGATGCTTCGTTCTCTCAGTTCCCCTCTGTTCGAGTAAACTGCCGCTTCTAGCATGAACGTTCCGGCTTTGCTCTACAAGACCGCGTGGTTGCCACTGACACCCCGTGGCGTGGCGGCGTTTGCCACCGCTCGATTCCACCGGGTCTTCTGGGTTCAGTTCGTCTTCGCATTGCTGGCTGCGGCTGCGGTGGGATGGTTTCTGCACGCGGCCATCGCACCTACCTTTCGAGCGGCTATTGATGCACTGCCCGATGAATCCCGAATCACCACGGGCGTCTTGATGTGGCCGACCAACTCGGCCCAGCCGGTATTGTTGGCTGAGGGACGGGTGATCAGCGTGGTGGTGGACCTTGATCAAACGGGGCGAGTGGCTGGTAGCGCCGATTTGAAACTGCAATTCGGTCGCTCCGACTGGCAACTTGCGTCCTTCTTCGGGGTGTTGCATGCGCCGGGCTTGCTCGATACCACCTATCCGCTCGCTTACACCGTAGCCCTGAATCGCGCGGACCTGCTGCCTTGGTGGGGGGCGCGTGAACCCTTCCTGATTGGATTGGTCATGGTCGGAATGGTTGTTCACCTGTTCGCCTCTTGGTGGACGCTGGCCACCCTCTACACACCATTGGTCTGGCTGGGCGCTTTCTTTGGCAACCGCGACGTTGGCCTGCTGGGCTGCTGGCGGATGGCGGGTGCCGCCCTGATGCCCGGCGCAGTCTTCATGACCGCGGCAATCGTGTTCTACGGATTGGGCGCTTTTCAACTACCGCAGCTGCTCCTTGCGGTTGTCATGCACCTCGTAGTTGGCTGGTTTTACCTCGTGGTTAGCCTCATGGCCCTGCCGCACATCGCCACTGCCGCCGCTCCCAAGAAGAATCCCTTCAAACCCTGAGCTGGCCGACCATTCAATATTTAACCCCCAACGTCCACGGGGCGTGCCTGCCTGTTGCCTTCGAAGTTGAATGTCGGGCATCAAATGTTGAATGTTTGCCTCGGTCTAGTAATTAGGCCTGCTTGGTTTCCTTCGCTTCCTTCTATGAACCTGATCGGTCTCTCCCTGGTGAATAATGCGCGCAACGCTGCATTGCACCGCACGGGGCGTTTGATTAGGTTCGCCTCATGGTCTCGTTCACCGTGTTGTTTCGTGCTGCCTTCGTCATCTTGATTGCGGGGACGCTGTGCGGCTGCATGCCGTCATCACGCGGGCCGTTGGACGAGCAAAACGAACTGCACTTCCGCAAGGGCAAGGCGCTCGTCACCGCGCTCGATTACCCGGGAGCCATCGAGGCGTTTGAACGCGCGCTTGAGGCCAATCCCAAGAATGCCTCGGCACATTTTGAACTGGGCCTGCTCTATGAACGCGAGGCGGATTACTCGGCGGCCATCTATCACTTCGAACGCTTCCTGAAGCTGCGTCCGGAGTCGGACTACTCCGACATTGTCCGGGAGAAGATCAGCGCGGATAAAATGGAGCTCTCCAAGACCACCGTGCTCACGCCGGTCACGGCCAACATGCAGCGCGAGTTCGAGAAGCTGGCCGAGGAGAACAAGCAACTTCGCGCCGCATTGGAGCAGTCGCAGGCGGAGAGCAGCCAATGGCGCGTGCACTACGCGAATCAAACCCGACAGTCGGCGCCCACGATTCCCGTGCCGCAGAACAAAAACGTGATCACCCCGCCGACTTCACCGGGCACTACCACGACCCGTCCGTTGATGCGCACGCACACCATCAAGTCCGGCGAGACGCTCACGGCGGTGGCCTCGCGCTACGGCGTGAAGCTGGAAGCCTTGAACTCCGTCAATCCCGGCCTCGACCCGCGCAAACTCCGCGTGGGCCAAGTCATCAACGTGCCGCCGAATTGAACGGGGAGGTCATGGCATTCAACTGCGCCATCTATGGCCAAGAGCACGGGGGGTTGCCTCACATTGGTTCCACCGCGTCAATTCATTGGGCTGATGCACTTGCTCAAGCCCCCAAAAGCTTTTCGGCTGACGACCTTTGCATCATAGAAGGCAGAGATGGCTTTGTTCATGGCCTCATTGGGATTCCAGTTCATGATTACAAGCATGAGTTTGCTTGCGGTGTTTCGGTGTCTCACAAGAAAGAGAACGGTGAGATATGCCGTGCTCAATTTCACCCTGCGACCGGTGGTCTTTTTTTCGGATGGCCGGCCACCAAGATTGATTTCTACGGCCAGCCCAGGTTGGAATTGAAGGCGATGGCTCACTACCAGGGAGGCGGACTGCGACCTCGCATAGTGCTCGAGGAATCATTACCTCCGCTTGCCCCTGACCAACGTGACGGTGCTTCTGCAGCAGAGGCTTGGGAGATGGTTCATCACTATGGTGGCGAGGCACAGACAGGGAGAGGCGCCTTGCTCCGCACCTTTTCGTCGGCGCAAAGTCTGGGTGCGGTTGTCACCATGGGGCGCAATGTGTATAACTGCGGTCATCCGCCCGCAGTTGTGTCTCCATCGTTCGGTGAATCCTAAGGGGATTGCCTTGCATGAGTAAACTTCTGCAAACAATTCGGGTTATCTCCGATGGTCGTCCGGGGCATGAGAACCAGAGCGCCGGGCTGGCGGCGGCTTTGAAGCAACGCACCGGCGCCACCATCGAGACGGTCCGTCTGGCCGAGTTTCCGTTGAAGTGGATCACCCGCTTTCCGGCCGCCGCCGCATTGGGCAACGGACAGGCCGCGCCGCAATTGCTCATCGGCACGGGGCATCGCACGCACCTGCCCTTGACGTGGGCCGCGCGGCGCTTGGGAGCGGTGGGGGTTGTCATTATGCGGCCCACGTGGCCCGTGCGGCTCTTCGACCTTTGTTTGATTCCCGCTCACGACTGCACCGTCCGCTGTGAAGGGTCGCATGTGGTTCAAACACGCGGGGCGCTCAATCGCATTCCTGAAATCATTCCTGCCAAGGAGGCGCGCGGAGTGGTGCTCATTGGTGGACCGTCCAAACATCACGGCTGGGATGGCGTGCGCCTGGTCGAAGCGGTGGCAGCGGTCGTGTCAGCGCGACCCGAATTGTCGTGGGTGATCGGCGATTCGTTCCGCACCCCGCACGAGTTTCTGGAGCAACTACGGCAACGCAACCTGCCTGCAGAACTGGTGCCGCACTCCCGGACCAAGCCGGAGTGGTTGCCCGCACAACTGCTCGCCGCACGGGAGGCTTGGGTGACGGAGGATAGCGTCTCGATGCTGCACGAGGCTGTGACTGCCGGCGCGCGAACAGGTCTGCTGCCCATGCCACTGCGCAATCACGACGCCCGGCCACTGCGCGCAGTGCGCGGACTGGTGCAGGGTGGATGGGTTACGCCCTTTGACGCATGGCTGAGCGTGGAGCGTCATTTGCCCGCGCCAAAACCTTTTCACGAGACGGGCCGCTGTGCGGATTTGATTCTCAGCCGGTTTTTTGCGCGCTGATTCGTCACTTGCCGTTCCGGGTTGAGTGTGATTAAACCCTGCCTGCCTGCCGAAAACCCGATACTATGGACAACCCACGCCATTCCATCCGCAATCCCTGGGTTTGGGTTCCTTCGCTCTACACCGCCGAGGGGCTGCCGTATGTGCTCGTGATGACGGTGTCGGTGGTGATGTACAAGGGGTTGGGCATTTCCAACACCGACATCGCGCTCTACACGAGCTGGCTGTACTTGCCGTGGGTTATCAAACCGTTGTGGAGTCCGGTGGTGGACATTCTGCGCACGCGGCGCTGGTGGATTTGGACGATGCAAATCCTGATTGGCGCCGGACTCGCGGGGATTGCGCTGACCATCCCGACATCCAACTTCTTTCAATACACGCTCGCGTTTTTCTGGCTCCTCGCGTTCAGCTCCGCCACGCACGATATCGCGGCCGATGGTTTCTATCTGCTGGCGACCACGGAAAAGGAGCAGGCGTTCTTCGTCGGCATTCGCAGCACGTTCTACCGCGTAGCGACGATTTTTGGGCAGGGATTGCTGGTGATTCTGGCGGGATTTATCCAGTCGCACACGGGATTGCCGAAGGAACAAATCTCGGTTGCGGCGAAGCCCGGCGTGGCTTTGGTGCAGTCGGTGGATGCGCCCGCATCAAGACACGCATATGAGTCTGCGGGCGAATTGCGGATCATGGTGGGCTCCAGCGCGGTGATGCTTGCCCCGGATTCGCGCCCGAGCAAGGAGGCGGCTGCGCTGATTGCTCAAGCCCGCGAGTGGAACATCACCAACAAATTCACCCGGACTCGGCAATTGGCGGCAGCGAGTCAAACCAAGCCGGAAGACTCCGGCTGGAAGAAGCATGTGTCGGGACCGCTCAGCGACTGGCTGCGCAAACACTTCGGTCGAAAGCCGGTTGCCAAGAGCGATGTGGCGGGCAACGTGGCCTTGACGACATTGAGTTTGAGCCGGCCGCCCGGACGCGAGGTCGTCGTCACGCCGGCGTTTGGTTCAGGCGACAAAAGTGTGGCGCTCGTAGAGGGGATGCGGTTGGTCTTCGACGACTCCAACTGGAATGTGCCCGCGTTCGTCGTGTTTCAGCTGGATGCCAAGTTGAAAACCGCAACGGAGGCCGTCTTCACGATTCGCTCGGGCAGCATCCCGCTCTCGTGGACCATCACCTTCTACACGTTGGTGGGTTTGTTTGTGCTGTTCGGTTTCTGGCACAGATTTGTGCTGCCGTATCCCGCCGTGGATCAGCCCGGTGTCGCCCGGAACATCGGCGTGTTCCTCACGGAGTTCTTCAAGACCTTCGGCGCGTTCTTCACCAAAGACCGGATTGGGGTCCTGCTGCTGTTCCTCTTGCTCTATCGCTTCGCTGAATCGCAGTTGGTCAAGCTGGTTGTCCCGTTTCTCCTGGATGGCCGCGAAGTGGGCGGGCTCGGTTTGACCACGGGCCAGGTGGGTTTGGTCTATGGCACCATCGGCATCATCGCGTTGACCTGCGGCGGTCTGCTGGGCGGCATGGCGGCATCACGCCATGGATTGAAAGCGTGGTTGTGGCCGATGGTCTGCATCATTCACTTGCCCGATGCCATCTTCATCTACCTCGCCTACGCGCAGCCGGACAGTCTGGCCGTCATCAGCGCCTGTGTGGCGGTGGAACAATTCGGCTATGGATTCGGCTTTACGGCCTACATGCTCTACATGATTTACATCGCGCGCGGCAAACACCAGACCGCGCACTACGCGATCTGCACCGGCTTCATGGCGCTGGGTATGATGCTGCCCGGCATGTGGAGCGGGTGGCTGCAGGAGTTAATCGGATATCAACACTTTTTCGTCTGGGTGTTGCTTGCCACCATCCCGGGATTTATCGTCGCGGCGTTGATTCCCTTGGATCGCGAATTTGGCAAACGCAGTTGAGGGCGGGGGGAATTCGGCTGGCCAAAGCGGGCGATGCATCGCACGTTGTTTCGCCATGAGTGCAGTGGCTGATCGTCACAATCCATTCCCTGCGTGAATCGCAAACTCTCGCCATTCTGGACGTTGTTCATCCTGACCGGACTGAACCTGTTGAATTATTTTGATCGGTTCATTCTCTCAGCGGTCCTGCCTTCGGTGCAGCGGGATTTGCAGCTTAACGACGGTGATGCAGGACGGCTCGCGACCGCGTTCATGCTGGGTTACTTCATCACATCACCGTTCTTTGGTTACTTCGGGGATCGATCTTCACGCAAGTGGCTCATTGCGGTGGGGATTTTCATCTGGAGCCTGGGGACGGTGCTGACGGGATTTGCCCAGACCTTCGCTTTGTTGGTGGGCTTTCGTGTCCTCGTGGGCGTTGGTGAAGCAAGTTATGCGACGATTAGTCCTAGCTATATCTCGGACACCTTCGGTCGGGAACGGCGCAATAATGCGCTCACCATATTTTACGTCGCCATTCCAGTGGGTGCGGCATTGGGCGGGATTGTGGGTGGCTGGATTTCGGCACACTGGGGCTGGCGACACGCATTCATCTGGGCAGGGGCTCCCGGACTGCTGCTCGCCTTGTTGCTGTTGCCCTTCGCTGAACCTGGGCGCGGGGCGGTGGATGGCGGACAACCACAAGGAAAGCCCGGAATCGCAGACCTCCTGAAGTTGTTTCGGTTGCGCGAATACTTGCTCGTGGTAGGTGGCTATGTCGCCTATACGTTTGCGTTGGGCGCGTTCGGTCATTGGGGGCCGACGTTCCTGCATCGGGTTCACGGCTTGACGGAAGAGTCGGCTTCGACGTTCTTCGGAGGCGTGCTGGTGGTGGCCGGAATTCTCGGAACGTTCGTTGGCGGCTTTGCTGCGACAGCGTGGCGAAAGCACAACCCTGCTGCTTACGCTTGGGTGTTGGGTTTGTCCGTGATCGTGGCCGTTCCGCTTGCATTCGGGGCCTTCTGGTTTCCCGCCCACAAGACCGCAATGGCCTGTTTGGCGGGTGCCATGTTCCTTTTGTTTTTGGGAACCGGGCCGGTCAACACGCTGATTCTTGAAACCGTGCCGGTGAATCTGCGGGCCAGTGCGATGGCCATGTCCATCTTCATGATCCACGCGTTTGGTGATATCTGGTCGCCGGAGATAGTGGGTCGGCTCTCCGATGTTTGGGGCAGCCTGCAAAAGGCTACTTTGATTCTGCCCTGCGCATTGCTGCTGGGAGGCATTCTCTGGCTCTGGCTCGCATTGCAGATGAGGCGGACGAGCAGGGCGGCGTCTACGCCAGTGGGATGAATTCAGCCGAGAGGCCCGATTCGCCGCTGTGTAATATCGCCACGCTCCGGGGTTGGTTGAATTTCGGTTTTCCCGAGTAGCCTGGATTGAAAAAACGCGTGCCGTTGACGGTTTGATCAAACGCCTTGTGTGTGTGGCCGAACACGAGCACATCGGGACGGTGTTTGGCGATGAGGCGGCGCAGCTTATCGTCTGGAGTCTGGGGATTCACAATATGCTGCACCATGAATTTGTGACGGCCCAGTTCGACCACTTCATTTTCCTTCAACGAGATGGCGCTGTCCGTGTTGCCGATCACGGCGGTGACCGGCGCGATCTGTTCCAGTTGGAAAGTGATCCATGCGCTCCCCACGTCGCCGGCGTGCAGGATGTGATCCACGCCAGCGAACAGTGCTTGAACGCGCGGATCCAGATAATCGTGCGTGTCGGAGATGACCCCGATCTTCACGCCTTCGCCTCCTCGGGCTTGGCTTCGGGTTCAGCTTCGGGTTCCGGGGCGTCTTCTTTGGCTTCTTCCGCCACTTCAAGGCACTTCATCGCTCCAACGAACAAGCCCGTGAACAATCCGCCGCTCAGCAGCGTGTTGCGGAAGAATTCCCAAGTCGGGGGGTAGCCCGGCAGTCCTTGAGTGAGAGCTTGGATCCAGCCCGCCAAAGTTTTGGCGTAAGCAGGTTCGCCGAGCCAGGAGAGCGTATTGGTGATCAGATAGAAGAGCAGGGCGCCCAACAATCCGCCGCCCACCAGTGCAAGCCAGCTCATCTTGGGCTTGAACAGGCGGCCCAACGCAATGATGGCTGCGTAAAGGAGCAGGCTGACGAAAGTGAAGCCGCTGACGGGAGCCGTGTGATAAACGAAAACGTTCAGGCCGATGTCGGTGATGAGCATGGCTGATAGCGGCAGCCACCAACCCATGCGACCGCCGAAGTAAACTCCCGCGCAAAAGACTAGCGCGTAGGCGGCGCTGAACCCCGGCGGCAACATGCCCGGAATGCGCGTCAGCGCGAACACGATCATCAGCGCAATGGGCAGCAGGAGTTTGCGATTCACAGGAGGCAGGATTACGCAGTTGGGCTTCGACTACAAGCCGGGGAGTGGTTCCAGCTGGAATTCAACGAAGATTGAACAGCCTCGAGCCAGGTTGGCCTGATGGATTGCCAGAAATGCGCAAGCTATCTCAGGCTTTCGTTCTTTGAACATTACGGCATCGGCTTTTGGTTCGCTTGTTGCCGCTGGCTGCACATGCATTACTTGAACCCATCGAAATTCCCCGGGCCGCTTTGCCACCCCCTGGCAGTGCGGCCCGGTTTGCTTTGCCACCGAGAAGGCGATTGTTCCGGAAAGCAGGGTGGGGCAGAGTGCGGGAATGAAACCGGTGGACATCCAAACGATCGGCAGCGAACTGGCCATCAAGTGGTCGGACGGCCAGGAGAGTTACATTGCCTTTGAAAAACTGCGGCGTGCGTGCCCCTGTGCTGGCTGTAAGGGCGAGATGGATGTGATGGGCAATCTCTATAAAGGGCCGGACCTGCCCCTAAAGCCGGAATCTTTTCAGTTGAGAGGCGTGTCCTGGGTGGGCACGTATGCCATTCAGCCCTCGTGGGGCGATGGGCATAACTCCGGGCTGTTCACCTTTGAATACTTGCGCCACGTGGCTGAAGTAGCCTGAAGCCTCGAACACAAAACCCGCTGCCGGTTTCCCGGCAGCGGGTTGTGAAACAATCAACTCGTTGGAACTGAATAATTATTCAGACGGGCTCCAATTGCCTTTGGCGGGCTTGCCGCTATCCCACCAAGTCCAGTCCTTGTCCATGCTGTTGCCAGCCGGCACTGGGGTCTTGAGGTAATCGGTGGTCGTCGGTTGGAAGTCTTGATCCTGCACGATGGTCGGCGTGATGAAGACGATCAGGTTGCCTTGCTCGCGGCTCTTGCGATCCTGACGGAACAGGCGGCCCATGAAGGGAATGTCGCCCAGCAGCGGAACCTTGACGTTCGACTCGCTCACACTGTCGGAGATCAACCCACCCATGACGAGGGTGTTCCCGCTCGGAATCATGACGCGGGTGTCGAGTGATCGGGTTGCAAAGATAGGAACGTCAAATGTTGATTCCTCTCCATCCGAGGAACCGGCGACAATATTCTGCACCGACTCCAATCGCATCACGTGAGGTTGAACCTTCAAGTTGATGAGATTATTTGCTGAGATGCGTGGAGTGACATCGAGACGAACCGTAAGGTTCGAGTAGTTCACCTGAGAGCCCCCAGTAGAGTTTGCCGTGCCAGCCGTAACATTAAGAATGGGGTAAAGCGTGCCCGCCTCGATGTGAGCGGTTTCGTTGTCCAGCGTCACCGTGCGTGGTGAGGCCAGAATCTTCGCTTCGTCCGCCGTATTCAGGAAGGACAACGTGGCGCGTAGCCCGGTAGAATCCAGGAATGCGGTCGCCGGATTGAAGGTGAAGCTTCCAGCTGCGTCATTAACCGAAATGTCGTTGAACGGGGTGTTCCCAAAGCGCATTGCCAGACCCTCGCCCTGACCACCGCCAAGCGTTTGTTGCCAATTGATTCCCTTCACGGTGCTTGGGTTCATTGCTGTTTCCACCAAGCGCGCTTCGATGAGCACCTGCTTGGTCGGAGTGTCGAGCTGCGTCACCAACTTCTCAACATCTACCAGCTCTTTTTCCGTGGCGACAATGACCAATTGGCTGGTGCGGACGTCCGCGACCACTTTGCTGCGCTTGTCGGTGAACGACGCGGTCACAGCAGCGAGCACATTGCTCGGGCTGGCATACTGCAATTGCAGCGTCTTGGTGACGAGCGGCTCCGGGGCGGCCGGATCTTTGACCGTGATGCGGGTGATTTGGACCTTGGGGTCTTCCACCGCTTGCAGGCCGTAGTTGTTCAGCAGCGCATTCAACGCTTGAGCGGCGGTGATGTTTTCCCAACGGATGGAGACGTTTGGCTGGGGCACGGCCCGGCCGGTCGAATCCGTCTGCCCGTAGCCGACTTTGGGGTCGATGATGAGATTGATGTTCGCCTGGCGCGCCAGATTGCGGATGGCGTCCAGCAGGGGTGTGTCGTCAATGACGATCAGGATCGGCTCGTTCGCAGCGGGAGCTTCCACTTCAGCCACCGCATTGGTGGATTCAGCGGGGGCCGCTTCCGTGATAGCAGGGGCTGCATCGGTTGATGCGGCTTCGACTGCGGGAACTGCTGCAGCTTCAGTGGTCGCAGCCTCGGTGTTGTCAACCGCGGCCGGGGCGGGTTCCGCCGCGGGAGTGGCGGCATCTTGCGCGATGGCAAGCGTGGCCGACAGCGTCAAGCTGCTCAGGATGGTTAGAATGAGTTGTCGTTTCATGTGTTGTTGTTATGGGCTGTCGCCCGTTGTTGATACTATCTCTCTCTGTTCAAATCTGAGCAGTCAGGATGCCAAGGCGCTTTCATCTTTGCCGCGGTGGGATTTACACGTGTTTTTCGGGTGATTATCCCCGCGTCTGTCTCTGGATGGGACAGCGCATCCGTTCAGATGCCCGGTTTGAGGCGCAACTCTTGGCGGCTTCCGTTGACTTCGACGACCGCTGAATCCCCACGAATCTCGACGCACCGAACACGCACTCTGGCGTCGCCTACCGGAACCTCCAGTTGATCTCCCACAACAAAGGTCTTGCCGTTGATCAGGGCGTATCGCTTGGATTCGGTCACAGAAATACCGTTCAGGGTGAGGGATACGGACACTGGCTTGGGCGTGGTCGAATTCGCCGGCTTGATCCCCGCCCTAATGCGTGTGGATAGCGGAAAGAACGGGTCTCGCCCATCGCCCGCCTTGGATGGGAATGCAAATTCCGAACGTGGCACTTCGATCGAATCGGCCTTGCGCTCGGGATTGGTTTGCTTCGCTTGCTGGGTCTCGCCTTGGAGCGGCAGCCAGATCAGCATCGCGATGGCTCCGGCCACCCGTGCGCGATTCCCGGTTATGGAGAGGCTTCTTTTCATGATCGGTTGGCCGTGGGTTCGGGTTTGACTAAGAAACTGATATCAAAGCGGAAGGATAACTTTTCGCTTCCTGTCGTGTTGGGTTGGATATCCAAATTGGAGATGCGAGCATGGGGAAATTGATTTTCCAAGTCGGCGATGAACAGGCCAAGGTCATGATAGAAAGCAGAGCCTGCCACTGTCAGCTTCGCCTGCTGGTAGGGGAATCCGGGTAACAAGGTGCAGTCGGTTATCGCCGGCTGGCTGATCTGCGGTATCTCCACCTGGCGGCCCTTCGTAAAATCACGAATTGTGTTCAGGGCCCAAGTGAAGGTGTCACCATTCGCCATCTTCGACTCGATGATCTCCAGGCGGTAACTCGCTTCATCCGCTTTCTTCTGCAATTCCTCCGCTTGGGCGAGCTGGTTGGTCATGCTTTTGAATTGTTCGACACGCTTTTCGAGTTGCAGCTTGGCGTTGAGGCGCCCATTCATCTGGTAGTCCAGCACCACGAACGCCCACCCGGCGATCACGGCAACTGTGATCAGCCAGACGAGGATGACTTGATTGCGCTTCTCTTTGGGTAGCTTCTTCATAGGACAATTCTCAGAGGCGGACCGGGCCGGAGGCCGTGCGGCCGGCTTGGGGCGAGGGAGCGGGGGCGTAGCGGGTGTTGGAGCTGATGCCTAGCCTGTTCTTCTCAGGCGGGCGGGCTTCCAGGGTGAATTGCACTGACAGCTTGCCGATGTCTTGTGCAACTTGGGGAGGGGTAAGATTTACCAGCCTCAATTCGTTATCCTCGCCCAGCAGTTCACGGAAGTAGGCGTTCTGTCCGACGGCATCTTTGAACATGCTTACCTGGTCACCAGGGTTGCTGCTCCAGTCGCGCGCTTCGAAATATATCACGATGCGTTCGGTGACCGTGGAGGGCTTGGCGGGTTTCTTCGTGTCCTTCTTCTCGGCGGGTGATGGCTCGAACAGTTCGTAAGTATGATCCGTTCGGAGGTGCACCATTTGCACCCCATCCACGTAGATTTTTTGCAGGCCGTTGAGCAGGTTCCCGTAGAGCAGCCGTTCGCCGGCGAGAATATCCAGGCCGCGCGTGTGCAGATTGATCTTCTTGAGACGATCAGAGTTCTGCACCACGGTTGCAAAATCATTGGTGACCTGCCTGATTTGGGCTTGGTAAGTTTTGTCGGTGCTTTTGATTGCAATGGTTTGTGATTGCAGGAATACGGAAACGGCACAGATCGCCACCCCGCACACGGCACCTGTCATGATGGCGCGCTTCACCGGGTCCTTGCGGCGCAATTCTTCCGCCGCCTGGGATTCCGCGAGTAAGTTGATTCTGATTGGCATGGTTAGAGTGAGGCGATTGCGGCGCCAACGGCGACAGTGAGTTGAGAGGCAACGGCATCAAGCTCGGCCGTCTTGTGTGGGGGCAGGGCGGCCTGCGCAAAACTGGTGGGATTCCACGTTTTGCACTCCACCATCAACTCCGCTTGCAAGAGTTGAACGATCGATTCAGACGCCGCCGAACCGCCGGAGATATAAACCTGAGAGACCGTTTTGTCCTGCTGATGCTCGAAGAAATCAATGGAGGCGCGCAGTTCGCGCCCGAGCGTGATGACGGCGGCCTCGATGTGCGGCTGCGCTTCCGCCATCATTCCGATTTTCACGCCCTCCGCTTCCGCGTAGCTGATGCTCAATATGTCCGCGAGGTCACGCGTGAAGCGGTCGCCGCCGATGTTTACGACGCGGCTCATGGACAGATTGCCCTGCTCCAGAATGCTGATGGAGGAACTCTTGAAGCCGATGTCCACCAAGGCCACGTTTTCCTTCGCAAATGCTTCCGGGTAGCACAACTCAAAGGCGTTGACCGGCCCGAGCAGGGCGGGGATGATGCAGTCTCCCGTCAACCCCGCTCCCTTGATTGCGCTCTGGATGTCTTCAATGAACTGTCGCTTGGCGCCACCCACCAGTACCCGGTGCCTTTGCTGGCCGATGGGTGTCTTGGTTTTGGGGTCCGCCTTTGCGTCGGCTTTGGCTGGTGTCGGCGCCGCTTTGGGCGGGGTGATCAAACAATCAAAAACGTAGCCAGGGAGGTCCTGCTGGAGATAATTCTTGGGGTTCATCTTCAGCACTTGCCTCATGTCACCCACTGGCATGGCGGGCATTTCTGTATGACGCAGGATCGAGTCGTTGACGCCTGCCACCAGCGTTGCCACCTTGGTGCGCGCGTCCAAAGCTTGGACCACCGTTTTTAAATGCTCCGTCAGCATCTCGGCCGACAGGTTTTTTTCGTAAATGGGGGCGTCCATCACCGCGTAACTGCTCAGGACGAACTTTTCCGCCTTCTTTTGCAGGTAAACGGCCTTGGTCGTGCGCCCGCCGAGGTCCACGGCGATGACGCTATCGCGCCGCTTTGGCGCTGAACTGTTCATAAATGGCAGAGCCATGGTTGTAGTGATTTATACGGAGAAATTTCTAATTGCAAGCCAGCGCTTCCCCCCGGTCGACCGGCGATCAAATGCGGAAATCCCGCAAATCCAAAGGTTTTCGCCGTTCTGAGTTCGGCGGGCGAAATCTGCAGCTGGCAGACACCCTAGCTAAAGCAGCCCCCGGGCCAGCTTGTAGGATCCCGGGGAGAACGCCCCGGGGCGAGCGGATAATTGGGAGTAAAATTGAGATGCTCCGGGGGAAGCTGTCCAAACCCGGGGCATTCAGTGCCTTTAACCTGAACCATAATAGTTCGCTTAATAGGGCGGGACTTAACGTGTGACCGTCAGGTGGCCTCCCCGAGCACTTTGGCTCGGTTGGCCAGCAAATCTACGAAAGTTTGCACCAAAGCAGACGGTTTGCCCCGCCACAGCGCGCCAACCGGGACTTTGGGGAAATCGGGCAGCGGCACCACGCGAGCCTGCGGCAGAATCGGCACGCCCGGGATTTGTGCGGCCACCCCGATTCCGAATCCATTCGCAACATACGCCTGAACCAGGTCCAAGGAGCTGACCTCGATGGTGGGAAACCAGTCGACGCTTCGCCGGGCGAGGGCGTCTTGCAGATTCTTGGTGATGGCCTCTGCGGCAGGCATGCAGATCAATGGTTCCCGGACGGGGTCCTGCTTCCAAAGCTGTTCCGCATCCGTGATCTTGCTTGCTTTGGGCACGAGCAAAATCATGGGCAGCTCGAGCAACACCTTGGAATTGATTCCTGGCGTGGCCCGCTTGTCTATGAGCGTGACGGCGAGATCGATTTCTTCCCGCAACAACAGGCTCTCCAACTGGCTCTGATACCCCTCACGCAGCGCCACTCGCAATTGTGGGTGCTTTTTCTTCGCTTGTAGGACGACCTCCGGCAGATGGTCCCTCAGCACAATCGTCGATGCGCCAATGCGAATAAGTTGGGACTGGCCGCCCTGCATCGCGATTTCCAGAGCGTCCAGGCCTGAGAAAAAGGGTTGAATGAAGTGGTAAAGCTTCTCCCCCGCCGTCGTCAGTGCGAATGGGCGGCGTTGAAATAAAATCACTCCCAAATGCTCCTCCAGCTGCGCCACCTGTCCACTGATGGCGGGCTGTTGAATGCCGTAGGGCATGTTGCGCACGGCTTCCGTGATGCCGCCAAACCGTGCCACATAATAAAAAAGTTCGAGGTGATGGATGTTCATGGTTTGGAGGTCGCCGGAATGCTGCGAGCCTCCACCTCGAATTGCAAGTGAACACGGGATGTCCCCGTGTTTACTTGCCGGAGTGCAAACTATGCCGAGCTACCGCGCCTGGCGGATGCGGATCGTGTATTTCTTCGCCAGCGTATTCATCGCCGTGAATTGCACCTGTTCGGTGGCGTTCTCCGTGAGGATGAGCGCCTGAAAGGGGGTCTCGTCGCCGGTCATGTAACCGTTCGCATCCTTGAATGCACAATTCACCTGCACCTCAATGCGACGGTCTTCGCGATTGCGGATCTGGGCGGTGAGCATCAACCTGCCATCGGGCGTCGCGCCTTCCTGGATGCCCGTGCAGGTCAATGAATACTGCACGCCTGGGTCCATCAGCACGACGCGTTCGGTGTTTTCGTGGGCCGGCGTCTTGGATTGCTCGGGCAGATACGGGCCTTTGTCGTAGGTGCTGCAACCGGTCAGTGCCAGCGCGGTGCTGGCGGCAAGGAGAATAAGTCGTGTTTTCATTGGGTTTGGGGCGTTGTGGATTGATCGCTGATGTAAACTACCGCATCCCGGCTCGCGGGTACGGTGAATGTTGCTTGTTTCGTGACCTTGGACTCTGCCTTTCCGTCTGCGTTCAGGAATCGAACGGTGGCGGTGTGCTCGCCGGGCGGCAACTTGAATTGTCCCAGGGCCAGGAATTGCGGCAATGCCTCCCAGCATCGGGTGTCAGCTTCCGGTGTGGTCGCCGCCGAGGCGATCTTGCCCAACAAACCTGCGACCATCAGCCCGGCGCCCACATTGCGGGTTTTATTGTCGTTGCCCGTGGCGAGGATCGCACCACTGATCAGGGCGATGTCGCCCACGGCGTCAGTTGTTCCCTTGAAGACCGCCTTGTTCGCCAGCACGTAATCCATCACCCGACCGCCCCGCGTCGTTGCTTGAAAACCAAGGTCGTCCGCCCACTTGATGTTGGCGATCTGGCTGTTCAACTGGACTTCGACTGCCTTCACGGGTGAATTGGGAACACGAAAGCGCAACTGCTCGCCATATTCGCCGCCGCCGAATTTTGTGGGACCGGGACCAAAGTCCAGGAACACCAGTGTATTCACCTTGGTATCGTAAGCCGGCGGCTTTGCGCCTTTGGCGCTTTGCTCCGCGCGCTTGAATCCGTCCGCACCATCGCCACCCAGCTTGGCCGTGGCAAAGCCGTCAAGGTAGTCGAACAGGGTGTAGTCGCACTGATATTCGCCGTTCTCGGCGTCGCTGTCCTCAAATTCCGCACTCCGGAAACAGGCGCGGGCGTTGTCCATTTCACCATCACGCCAGTAAAGGATGCCCCGATAAAAATAAGCCATCGCCCGCTCGTAGGGTTCGCCGATGAAGGTCTTCTGCGACTCCTGTTGGAACAGGCGGCGGGACTTGCGCGCTTCCGCATCTTTGCCGTGGAGACCGCCCAGCGTGAGCAGCGCATCGTCGAGCAACGGCTTGGCGGCATCAAGCTGCCCGCGACGCATCTCTGCCAGTGCGAGGCGGTATTGCCAGAGTAACTTGTCGCGCGGCGGACCTTGCCCGATTGCCAGCGGCGCATCATGAAAGACGTCGCCGGTCAACGGCAGTGGCTTGGGCGCAGCGGCGCAGCCGGTGAGTGCAACCAGGCTTGCTAGCAGGGGAAACAGAAGCGCCCAACATCCAGCATTCCACACCCAACGCCGAAGGTGAGCAGCCCTTCGTGGATTGAGGGTTCGAAGTTGACTGTGATATTCTGAATGTTCCCCGTTCATGGGTGGCACTCGAGCGAACTGTTGCCGGCAGCCTTGCCCAGGTCGGATTGGCCGCGCTGGATCCTCGTCAGCGATACGCCGCGTCTTCGAGCCCTTGCTTCTTGATCTCTGCGGAGTCCTCCCAGACGATGGCGCTGGTGCGGGCATCAATCAGTTGGAAGGCGTAGAGAATGTAATCGCTCGTGCCCGCCTTGGTGCGGGTGGAGAGTCCTTGCAGTTCGCCCGTAAGGAAATAGTCCGCGCCGAGAAACTCCTGCACCTTGGGATCGCTCGATGCCGTGACATCCCCGCTGCGCTTCAAGTTGCGCTCTTTGTCGAGAGCCGCCATGCGTTCGCGGGCGAGGAACGTCACTTTGCCCAGCGACTTCTTGTTCAGCTCGGTGCGGATGCGGACGTTGAAGATGTCCTTGTTGATGGGGAACCGCGTGTTGTTGTTGACGGGATCCAATGCAATCCTCGGCGGCGTGGCGGCGTTGGCGATCTGCGGAATCGAGAGAATGCTCCGCGCCATTTTGTCGGTCACGGCGACCAGGTCCTGCGACTCAACGCCCGTGCCGGCCACAAAGCCTTGCTCGTCGGCGTTCATGCGTGTCACCGGAACACCGCTCGGGTTTTTCACGCCGGGGCTGGCACAGCCAGCCAGCAGTGCGGCAGCAGCAGCCAAGGACAGGGTTGGAATCAGTTTGTTCAGTTTCATGTTGTGTGAGGTTTGACGGAAATCGGTGATGCGTTCCTGCGGGGCGTCAGAACGTCGGGGCATCCGGCACGCGTGGCGCATCCGGGGCGCGCTCATAGGGTTGTGGTCTGGGTTGCCGGACCGATTGTGCCGCGGGAGAAGCCGCAACCTGATGAACCGGCGCGGGCGGGAATTCGCGCCGGCGCGCGTTGTGTTCGGCGATGCTGCCGAGAATGAGTCCTGCGCCCGCCCCGATGGCGGCGCCGTATCCCGGATGTCCACTGGCGCCTCCCCCAATCAATGCGCCTGAGGCTGCGCCGACGAGCGCCCCGCTGACGGCATAATTGGGCCGGGTCGGCGTGGTTGCGACGGTCGGTGCATGCTCGTTGGCGTAGCGATAGCCATACGGCGATGGGGGGTAAGCGTCAGCGTTTTGGTAGTATTGCTGACGGCGCGATTCACCGGCCACCGCGCCCAGTGCAAAACCAATTCCTGCACCGATGGCCGCGCCATCACCTGACCAGCCGCAATGCCGATCCGACCCGACTGCACCGCCGATCATCGCGCCCCAAAAAGCGCCGTGCAACGACTCGGGCGAAAACAGCTGCGCTCGGGCACTAGGGAGTGCCAGAACTACAATCAACATGCCCAAGGTCTTCTTCACGCTCACCTCATCAGACGTTTGGCCCACTGCCGTATTCGTTTACGACCCTAGCACCCTTTGTGCGGCAGGTAAACAGAATCGCAAAGTGTTGTTAACCAACAGAATGGCTTGATAACCCCATCAGCCAGCTTGCGTCTCCAATCATGTCTTGTTGCAGTTCAGCCATGTCGGCGTCGCGAATGGGCATGTATTTACCGGTGGCCGTCGCCAGCGTTTCGCCCTGGGCG
>JAFMIZ010000130.1 GCA_017853715.1 Pedosphaera sp. | reverse complement strand
CCGAGCCGGTCACGTTCAACAACAAGTCCATGTCGCTGACCATCGCGCCGGATGGAAAAGTGAACCTGAAGCGCGATGGCAAGCCAGTGTCTGAGACGAGCTCTTCCGGCTGGTCCATCTATAATTGGACGACCGGCAAGAGCATGAAAGATGGAACCCGCACGGCCCTCGACAATATGGCGAAGGCCGGCCCCAACGAGTTGCTGCTCTGGTCATCCAAGGAAACCTTTGAAGTCAAGGTCGCCATCACCGCGAAGGAGCGCTACTTCAAGTTCGAGCTGCTGCACGTCTCCAACGATCCAAAAACAGGCGGTTTGAACAAAGACTGGCCCGGGCATCGCGTGGAGTTTGATCTGAAGACCGCCCGGCAAGAAGATAGCTGGCAGCTCAATACGATCCGCCTCAATCCGATGTCGGAGTTGAAAGGCCGATGGAACTACAAAATCGAGGACGGCGCTTATTTCAGTTGGCCCTATCCACAGTGGGCGCAAACGACCGACCGTCCGCAGCCGCAAGGTGCCGTGGCCGTCTTCGGTTTCACGGATGACAAGCAGCACGACGATATTCTCGCGGATATCTGGGTGGCGGAGCCGTCATTGCCGCGGCCGAACCGGGCCAACCTCAAGAGCTGGACCAAGGCTGACGTGGAGGCTTGGGTGGATCGCTGCGAGGCCTTCTATGGCACGCCATGGCGCACGCTTTCCTTCCAGCCCACTGTCAGCACGGATGACGCGCGTGGATGGAAGGTTGACCCGGGTTCCCTTTATCCCGCCGCCGACCTGGCGGCAAAAGCGGGTTTGAACAGCATTTACCTGTCCCAGCATTATTGGCAGGGGGAGAACATCGGGGACTTTGACCGCTCCCTCTTTCCAGGCGGGCGGGAACAGGCGATCGCCTGGCGCAAACACTGCGACTCGCTAGGCATTCACCTTCAGTTCCACGGCTTCTCGCACCTGATCCGGAAATCCGATCCCAATTATGGCTGGGGTGTGGTGCACAAGGACCTGGCGAAGAGCGCCCGCGGCAGATTGCTTCACAATGTGCCTGCCGATGCCAAGGGTAGCACCATCCTAGTGGAACCGGATCTTGACTACATGCCTGGCATGAAAAAGGGCATGCTGCCCTTCTATAACATCAACGACTTGCCGGTGCCGCGGGACTACAATGGTGCCGTGGGCGGCACCTTTCCGCCATACTACGAGGGGATGTCGAGCCTCATCAGCCTGAACCGGAATCTCTATTCATACCAAGTTTCCCTCACTCCGGACAACAAGTGGAAGATCGTCATTGGTGCGCTCCGTTCGAAAACCCCTTTGGTGGAACACAAGGCCGGCGACGTGGTCGAGTTCGTCCTCATGAATGCGAACGGCAACTATTTCCTTCCGGACAGCAGGTCGGAACTGTTGGTCAAGCAGGCCATCGGCTATGCGCAACTCCTCAACGACATGCAGACGATTGACGGCTATGACGGCTCCGCCTGGACCGAGGATCTCGGATCCTGGGGTCTGCGCAGATTTTCCCAGGAGGTTTACGAGCGCATGGACCATCCGGGTGGCGGTGGGTCCGCCATCGGAATCATGCTGTTCGGGCACTTCGAACAACAGTTCAAGCGCGTCCAGAAGGCAGTCAACGGAAAGGGCAGCAACATTCCTGTCTATCTCGCCGACGATGTCGCGTTGGCACCGAACATGGACGACGCCCACATGGGTGCCTGCAAGGGCGTCAACGGCAAGGACATCGGCCTGCGCGCCGTCCACGGCGGGTTGACGCTCGAGATCATCGAGCACTATGGCTTCTGGGAGCAAGCCGGCGCGCTGCTCACGAGGTGGAGTCAGATCAAGCCGAGGCTGTCCGCCAAGCAAAGGGAGTTGATTGGCGCCAGCCGGGAGGATTTCTACGTGGCATCGGAAACCGCGGACAAGTGGGAGATCACGAAAGCGCGAGTGATGCGCCGGGAAGGCATTGACGAGAGCTGGAACACCCAGCCGGAGAGGCCGCTGGTGTCTCCCCGTCAGTTCCTGAGGTCGGATGGCACGGCGCTTCACGGGCTACTGAACCCATTTGCCGCCCAGACGCCCGTGATCGAGCTCCACGTCATGGCAACCATGTCCGCCGGCCATGCGGAAAACGTGTCGCTGATGCCGGCAAAGGCTGCCGACATCGTCAATCCTGCCAAGGCCGGGCAGACGCTGGCTTTTGAAAGCGGGCGGCTGAAGCTTGAGTTGGACAACTCGACCTCGGCCAAGCCTTACGAATACATGGCGCGCAACGACACCGTCGGGCACTGGCCGCACAAGATCGACATGAGCCGCACCCGCGGAGTCGCGATCACCGTCAAGGGCGACGGCAGCGGGTCCACTCTGGTGCTCGCCAGTGCCGCCGGCGGATTCCCGCGGATGTATGCGATGGACATCAACTTCGTCGGCGAGCGGACAATCGAGATCCCCAACGGCGAGGTCGTCAACAACCGCGAGGGGTGGAGCATCTTTGCGGCGGCGACGATCACCCAGTTCGACTATGCCGGCGTGGACCGCTTCCGCCTCTTCCTGCACAAGGTGCCGGCCGGCAAGAAAGCCAACATCGAAATCCTGAATATCCGGGCCATGAACGAAGACAGGGCCACGGGCCTGATCGATCCTGTCCTGACGCTGAATGGTGCCAAGGCAGCCGTCAAAGGCACCATCCCCTACAACCATTATCTGGTGTATTCCGGAGGAGCCGTTGCGAAGGTTTACAGCCCCAACTGGAAGTTCGTCAAAGACCTGCCGGTGACTGCCGCGGGTGCTCTGAATGCCGTGAAGGGGAACAACACGTTCAGCGTGAGTGCGCCGCAGTCACCCAACGCCTGGCTCTCTTCCAGAATCAAGGTCGAAGATACGGCGAACAGAATCACCATTCAAAAGCCGCAAGGCGCACAACAAACAAACAAATGAAACCAACAGGAAACACAACAAACATGAAAACCACACTCGCAACCATCGCGCTTATATCGGGCTTCTCCTTTTGCTCGACCATTGCCGCCGAAACGAAGAACCCAAGCATTACTCTCACTATGCCCAAGGACACTCCTTACGCCAGTGTCGCCAAGGTTCTCGACGCCTGCAAAGCTGCTGGCCTGAACACTGTTAGCCTTGAGACCAAGCCAACCAAATAAGGTGTGACCGCAAAAAGTCCGAAAATAGGCCCTCTAACGCACGTAACTCGTTGATAATCGTCTCAAAAAAAGACTTTTTGCAGACACACCAAATAAGCACGCCAAAAACACCTCGACCGGAGTTCACACAATTAAAAAGCCGAAAGGAACGAGATGAACGCTAACACGAGTGAAAGCCGAACTTCAGCAATCCACATGAGAACTATCGTTATATTCGTTCTCCTTGCCGCTCTGCTGATGGGCCTTATCAGGGGCTGCGGCCTTATTCATCGCACGCAGTCCGTGGCCGATGTCACGAAAGCGGAGACCATCACCCTGAAGAAGAACACAGGACAGGGTCACATTAGTTCTTTCACGATCACCTGTTCGGGAGAAATCCAGGGCACCGCCGAGATTAGTCTGATGGAAAACGGCAAAGCCTACCGCACAGAAAAGCTTTCGGGACCTGTGAATTTCAAGTGGGGGGGCGAATGGTATTCAGACACCGCGGACATCCGCTACGAACCCAAGTCGGTCACCGGCGGGAATCTGCGTCTCGAATACCGGTTCAAGGACCGATGACTCCATCTGTCGACCCCCAGCACGAAGCAATGAACTCTCTTTCCAATCGAACTCACACCATGACTAAAACCCAAACGAGAACCGCACCGACCAAGACAGTCCTGCTTAAATCCATCATCGCCATGTTGTGCGCCCTGCTGGGCTCCACAGCGATGTCAGCGGAAAGACAGCGTTCCGCCGAGCCGGTCACCTTCGTCAACAAGTCCATGTCGCTGACCATCGCTCCCGATGGCAAGGTGAGCTTGAAGCGCGATGGCAAGCTGGTGTCCGAGCCGGGCTCATTAGGCTGGTCGATCAACAAGTGGGCGACTGGCAAGGGTGAGAGCAATGACACCCGCACGACCCTCGACAATATGGCGAAGGTTGGCCCCAACGAGCTGTTGCTCTGGTCTAGTAAAGGACCCTTCGAGGTCAAGGTCGCCATCACCGCGAAGGAGCGCTACTTCAAGTTCGAGCTGCTGCACGTCTCCAACGATCCGAAAACCGGCGGTTTGAACAAAGACTGGCCCGGTCATGCCGTGGAATTCAATGTGAATACGGCCCCCCAGAACGATGGGTGGAAGATTAATACGCTGCTGCTCAACTTCATGGCAGAACTCCTCAAAACTCCCTTTAAGGCGGACGATGGCGCTTATTTCTCCTGGCCATATCCGCACTTTGCCCAGACGACCGACCGACCGCAACCGCAGGGCGCTGTCGCGGTCTATGGCTTTGTCGGTGATGAAGAGCACGACGATATCCTGACAGACATCTGGGTGGCTGAGCCTTCGCTTCCCCGGCCGGATCGGGCCAATCTCAAGAGCTGGACCAGGGCAGATGCTCTAGCCTGGCTTAACCGTTGGGTGGCTGAAATGGACAAGCCGAGGCGGGCGTATTCCTGCACTGCCGGGGGGAAGCCTGAAAACCTTTATAAACTGGCTGACCTGGCCGCGAAACACGGCATCAACGAGATCTATCTTCACAATTGGGAATGGCAGGGAGATTCTCTTGGCTTGCCCGGCAAGGAACTCTTCCCCAACGGCGTGGAAGATGTTGTCAAATGGCGAGAGTATTGCCGTGCCCGTGGGATCAACTTCCACCTGCACGGATTCGGAGGGGTTTTCATGGCTACAGACCAGAAATATGGCCGCATGGTTATTCCGGATGGCTTGGCGAGGTCGGCCCGGGGCACGTTGGTCAATGATTTTGCCGTTGGTCAACAGGAAATCCTGGTTAAGCCCGACTACGATTTCTACCTGAGCATGAAACCGGGTCTGCCGCCCATTGCTGATCCGCCTTGGGGATACACAGCGTGTCCTCCATATATGTCGAACGCCGCATTGCTCCGTATCAACAAATCGCTGTATGCCTTTGATGCAAAGGTCACCCCGGACAATCTGTGGAAGATCAAATTAGGGAAACATAACGCAAGCGCCGCACCATCCTCCGCGAAGGCGGGGGATGTGGTGGATTTCATCGTGACGGGAACCGCGAGCTGGTTTGTGCCGGATCCGCGTTCTGAGATGTTTCAGCAGATAGCGGAGGAATATGCGGCAATCCTGAATGTGTTTCAGGCGGATTCCGGCTACGACGGTTCGGGTTGGAGCAACCCGCTGGGGAACTGGCAACTGAAGAAGCTGACACAATTGGTTTACGAGCGTTTGGATCATCCGGCCCCGACGGCTTCCTCATCGGGCGTCCCGATGTTCGGCAATTTTGAATACTATTACCGAAAGGCGCAGAGAATTTTTGAAGGCGGAAGGGGTGGTACCATGGCCTTTCGGCCCTGGGATACGGCCCTCCTTGCTAGTGGCATGGATGACGCGCACCACGGCCTGAATGCAGGGATCTGGTC
>JAFMIZ010000129.1 GCA_017853715.1 Pedosphaera sp. | reverse complement strand
ATGCGGTGTTTTTCTCCGCCTTGCCTTGGAACGCGCAGCCCACTAGCCTCGCCGCCGAAATCGCGGCCGTGGTGGAGCAGGGGGATTTCCGCGACATGCGGCATCTGCTGGACCAGAGCCGGATCAGCCGGGCGCTGCTGGGCGTCAGTTACACGCAGAGGATCAAGCCGGTGCGTCCGGATTGATGTCGCCCCACGCTTGCAAGGCAAAATTTAACCAAGACCATGTTTGAAATCCTAAGAAGGCTTGCGCTGGGAGTCTGCCTGCTGGCGCTGGCGGCGGGGGTGTTGCTTTACACGGACAAGGCATCCCGCCAGTCCGCTCAACGCAAGGGTGTCGCCAAGCCGCAACTAAAGTTGGCGGTCGTGCAGCATGCTTCGCTGCTGGTCCTCGAGCAGGGCGTGGATGGCATGCTGGAAGCGTTGGCGGACCGCGGGTATGAGAACGGCAAAAACCTCAGCATCCGGCGCTACAATTCCGAAGGGGATATCGGCACCGCCAACACCATCGCGCGCGAGGTGACCACCGGCGACTTTGACCTGATCCTGACCGCCAGCACCATTTCACTCCAGACGGTGGCGAATGCCAACCGCAACGGCGCGCGCACCTTGCATGTTTTCGGCGTGGTCACGGACCCTTACGCGGCGGGTGTGGGCATCGACCCTACCAATCACCTGAACCATCCGCCTTACATGGCGGGCGCGGGTTCCATTCAACCGGTGGAGGAGATTTTCCGCATGGCCAAGCGCATGCGTCCCGAGCTCAAGTCAGTCGGCCTGGTCTGGAACGCGGCCGAGGTCAACTCGCTGGTGCAAACCAAGCTGGCCCGTAAAATCTGCGCGGAACTGGGCATCCAGTTGATCGAAGGCAACGCCGAGAACAGCATGGCAGTCATCGAGTCCGTGAACTCGGTGATCGCCCGGGGGGCCGAATGCATGTGGATCAGCGGAGATGTGGCCGTCACCACAGCCACCGATCAGGTCGTGGAAGCCTGCCGGCGCGCCCACATTCCCGTCTTCACCGTGATGCCGCCCGCGGTCAAAGGCGGCGCGCTGTTTGACCTCGGTGCAAATTACTTCGAGATCGGCAAGCACGTCGGGAACATCGCCGCCGATGTGCTCGATGGCAAAAAACCGTCTGAGATGCCCATCGATAATTACGTGCCGGTGGTGTTCCTTTACAATGAAACCGCGCTGAACGGCCTGAAGGACCGCTGGGAAATCCCGGCCGACCTCAAACAAAAAGCCAACGGCTTCATCACCGCCGCGGTCACCAACTTGCCCATGCTGAATGCAAAGGCCGCCGATCGCCCCCTCAAGCCGCAGCCCGGCCGCATCTACAAGATCGGGCTGGCCTATTTTGCCCCGGAATCCGCCGGCGACCAGTGCCGCCAGGGCATAGTGGACGGCCTCAAGGAGCTGGGTTTCGTCGAGGGCAAAAATCTGGAGATCCGCCGGGCGCACGCGCAGGCGGAGATCGCCAACATTCCATCCATGCTGCAAAACTTCGATTCCTCGGACGTGGACCTGGTCCTGCCCATGAGCACGCCGGTGATCAGCGCCGCCATCGGTTTCGTGAAGCACAAGCCCGTGGTCTTCACCTATTGCAGCGATCCCATCGCCGCCGGCGCGGGCGCCTCGTTCACCAATCATCTGCCCAACGTGACCGGCATCGGATCGTTCCCGCCCGTGCAGGCGATATTGGATGCGATCCGGCAGACGATGCCCGGGATCAAGTCTGCCGGCGTCATATTCAACAACTCCGAGGCCAACTCGGTGAAGGTGGTCAGCGTGGCGAGGGAGCTTTTCGCGAAGGCGGGGGTCAAGCTGGAGGAAGTCACGGTGTCCACCTCGGCCGATGTGATGCCGGCGGCCCAAGCCCTGGCGGCGCGCAAGGTGGAGGTGTTCTGCATCCTGGATGACAACACGGTGGCGCAGGCCATGGACGCGGTGATCCGCGTGGCGCGCGACAGCAAGCTGCCGTTGTTTGCGGGCGATGCCACCACGGCCGGGCGCGGCCCGCTGGCCTGCGTCGGCCTGGGGTATTACCAGCCCGGCTACGCGGTCGCCAAACCGGTCGCCCGGGTCTTGCTAGGCGAAAGCCCGGCTGCCATCCCCATAGAAAACGTCATGGAGAAGCAGGTTTTTCTGGATGAAAATCTGGCCCGCCAGTTCGGCCTGACCTTTCCGCCGCAACTCAAGGCGGAGGCCGCACGGCAGGCTGCGGGCGCGACGAATGCCGCGACCATCACCGCGACGAATGCCGCGGCTGCCCCGCTGGGCCGGCGGGCGAAGATCGATCTGGTGGAATATCTGGAGACGCCCAACGTGGAGATCAACCGTCAGGGCATCAAGGACGGCCTGGTCAAAGCCGGGCTGGTGGAAGGACGCGACTATGAACTGCGGCTGCGCAACGCTCAGGGAGACATGTCGGTCCTAAATACCATCCTGGATGCAACTGCGGCGGATGGGACCGAACTGCTCATCACTTCCACCACGCCGGCATTGCAGGCCGCACTCCAGCGCGCCGGCAAGCGGCCGGTGATTTTTTCGCTCGTGGCCAATCCGATGGCTGCCGGCGCCGGGCGCAGTGAGCAGGACCATCTGCCCAACGTGACGGGATCTTATGTGAACGCGCCGCATATGGAAGGGTTGAAGGCTGTTAAACGTTGTTTGCCAGGCCTCAAGCGCGTGGGCTCTTTGTTCGTCCCGGCCGAGGTGAATTCAGTTTACTACAAGGACGAATTGCTGGCCGCCGCCAAGGAGCTCGGCATCGAGGTGGAGCTCGTGGGCGTGAGCACCAGCGGGGAAATCGCCGATGCCGCCCTGGCGCTTTGCAGCCGCAACATCGACGCTGTCTGCCAGATCTCCGACAACCTTTCGGGTGCAAGTTTTGCCAGTATCGCCCAGGCGGCTCGCCGCGCGCGGCTCCCTTTGATGGGGTTTGCCTCCGGGCAGGCCAAGGCCGGAGCGTTCATGACCGTCTCCCGCGATTTCTACGATGGCGGTATCGATTCGGCCTTCATCGCCGCCCGTGTGCTCCGGGGGGAATCGCCGGCAAAAATCCCCTTCCAGCTGGTCCCCGAAATCAAATACGCCTTCAATCCGGCTACCGCCCAGAACTTGGGCATCACCATCCCCAAGGACCTGTTGCAGCTCGGGGAATCTGTGCAATAAAAACCGCGCCATGGAAATCACCACACACAACCACGAAGGCCGCCAGGAACTGCAGTTGCAGGGGCGGCTGGATGCGAATTGGGCCGACCGGGTCGGGCAGGCGATTGAAATGGCCATTCAGTCAGGACATCACCAGGTAGACCTGGAATTCACCCGGGTAGATTACGTCAGCTCTGCAGGCATCCGGGTGCTGCTCAAATATCACAAGCAGCTCAAAGCCGTCCGCGGTGCGCTCCGGGTGGTCCGGCCCACCGCCGGCGTGCTTGAGGTGCTCCAATTGTCCGGCATCGCCGCCATGCTGGTCGCCAAACTGGAATCAAACGAACCCGAAAAATCGTCCGTTGCCCCCGCCGCGCCCCCACCGAACCCGCCGCGCCGGTGGGAGGAGGACGGTCTGGAGTTTGAACTGCATACGCTTGGACCGGAGGCGGAACTGGTGGGGCACCTCCACGGACGGCCGGAGGCTTTCGCCGAAGGGAATCTGTCCGCTTCCCGCAACCATGAATTGCGGTGCGAGGCGGACTGGGTGGCGGTGGGTTTGGGCGCTTTCGGCCGGACGGCGGACCAGGGAAAAGGCCGCTACGGAGAGACGCTCGCGGTCGCTGGCGCCGCTGTGTCCATGCCCACCGATGGCAGCAGCGTGCCGGATTATCAGGTCACCGAGGGCCGGCTCATTCCGGAGATGCAAATGCTTTACGGGCTTTCCGCGCAGGGCGCTTTTTCGCGGCTGATCCGCTTTGAAGCGGGCCGCAGCCCCCGGGGCGTGATCGGGCTGTCCGGACTGGTGGCGCGGGTGTTCGAGACGTTGCCGGCGCCCGCGGCCGCTTTTGTGATCGTGGCCGAGACGGCCGGTTTGGTGGGGGGCACCTTGCTGCGCTCGCCGGATCAATCCGCGGGGCAATCGCCGCTCGCGTTCCCGGAGGTCCGGGACTGGATGAATTTCACCACCGAGCGCGCCAATGAACGGCAGGTTGCCCTGATCGTCGGGTTCGCTGAAAAGTCGCCCTCGCCGGACAGCCTTCCATTTTTGCGCCGCATCGGGCCGGGGACGCCGGCGCAGGGACATTTTCACGCGGCTGTTTTTCCGTATCGACCTTTGCCGAAGGGCCGGCTGGATCTTGCCGAGACGGTGCCGCCATTGCTGAATACCGGGACGGCGATTACCGTGCTGCACCTGCTCGCCGACGAGCGGGAGTTCGAGGGTGTGGGAGAGACGGATTTTATGCGCGGCGCCTGCTGGTTCAGCCCGTTGCGCAAATTTGGCCATGCACCTCAAAACTGAATCCATGTCATGACACTTTTAATCGGGGCCACCACCATCGGATTGATCCTCGCCTTGCTGGCGCTCGGGGTCTATCTCAGCTTTCGCATCTTCAATTTTCCCGACATCACCGCCGACGGCTCCATCACGCTGGGCGCGGCGGTGGCATCCATTCTCCTCGTGCATCAGTGGTCGCCGATGGCCGCCACGATGGCCGGCTTTCTGGGGGGGATGGTCGCCGGGACGCTCACCGGATTATTGCACACCAAATTCAAGATCAACGGCCTGCTGAGCGGGATTTTGGTGATGACCGCCCTTTACTCCGTCAACCTGCATGTGATGGGCAAAAGCAACATCCCATTGCTGAACGAATCCACGCTGGCCAATCAGGCCGAATCCCTCGCCGGCAGTTTTCTGGGCGGCGGCAAATCCGAGTTCCTGCTCGCCGGTTGGACGGTGGGAGTCCGCGATGCCGCCATGCTGGTCGGGGTGCTGCTCGCTGTCATTGTGGTCGGTCTTGCCCTTTACCTTTTTTTCCGCACCAATCTGGGGACGGCCATGCGCGCCACCGGCGACAATGCCCAGATGATCTGCGCGCTCGGGGTCAGTGTGGATTTCATCATCATCCTCGGGCTCGCTCTTTCCAACGGCCTGATTGCCCTTTCCGGCGCCCTGCTGGCCCAGTATCAGGGATTCGCCGACGTGCAGATGGGCATCGGCATGGTCGTCTGGGGATTGGCCAGCGTCATCATTGGCGAAGCGCTGGTCGGAACCAAAAAAATCGGCCTGCTCATCACTGGCGCTGTCATGGGCTCGGTCCTTTTCCGCCTGCTGGTGGCCATCGCGCTCCGCTGGGGGCTTAATCCCAATGACCTCAAATTGATCACCGCGGTGTTCGTTTTTGCCGCCCTCGTCACGCCCGCCCTCCTCCGAAACCTTCGCCCCGCCGCCAAACCCGCCGCCACCTGACGCCATGCTCGAACTCCAGAATCTCATCAAGACGTTCAACCCCGGCACCCCCAATGAGGTGCGGGCCTTGCGCGGGGTGACGCTGACGTTGGAGCGCGGCTCGTTCCTGATCATCATCGGCACCAACGGCAGCGGCAAATCCACCCTGCTCAACGCGGTGGCCGGCACGT
>JAFMIZ010000039.1 GCA_017853715.1 Pedosphaera sp. | reverse complement strand
GACCGGGACAGCAAGCTGGTGCATACGGTGGTCGTCACCGCCGCCAACGTGGCGCACATCACCAAGACCGCAGCGCTGTTGGACGTAACGGAGAAACAAGCTCACGCCCGTGTGGGCATCACCCGGCAAGAGACGAGCCGCGACATTTTCTTCTGCGCGCATGCAATTTCGCAACCGGGTTATTCATGTGCCGGACGCAGCCAAAGACGAACGGTTCAAGGACAACCCCTTGGTGACGGGCGAACCAAAAGTTCGTTTCCATGCAGGCGCACCATTGATCACTCTGGATGGGTTTGCCTAGGAACCTTGTGTGTGCTGGACAATAAGCCGCGGGAGCAGACACCTGATCAGCTCAAAGCGCTACGGCTGCTGGCGAGAATCGCAATCGACAGCTCGAACTCCGGTGGCATGCGTAGGAATCATCCAAAGCGATGGGAGGTGCCCAATTCCTCACGCTCGAACTTGAGAAGACCCGGCACCACATTCAGGACATTGAGCAAGCTGGGAGGGGGAATGCAAGTAGGGCTTTCGGCACTCACCGAGAGCCGATAGCGGCAATCGCATACAACACGGCTGCCAGGGTTCCCGAAACCGCCGTTCCAACTACCAGCGCCCAAAGCAGGGTAGTGTGTCGCTTATGACGGACGGCCCGCCCGCCCATACCGGGCAGCAGGTAGTAACGATCTCGCTCTGGATTTTTGGAAAACAGGGGCATTTACTTTCCTCTAAAGCCTTGTGCCCCCGTCAATCAACGCGGACGGAGGCAAAATCGCGTTTGCCACAAAAATGACAAGCAGTTTTTTAAGCCAGCTGTTTCCTGGAAAATCCTCTTCACCGCTTGAGTTGGCTGAATAGCGATGTAAAACTGACGTCCTTATCAAGCGGACAAATTATGAAAAATCCTTCAAAGGTTAATCGGCCGGCCTCTCGCCGGGAGTTTCTCAAGCGCACCACCCTTGCCTCGGCAGCAGTTGCGGCTGCGCCGATGCTGCGCCAGCCAGTTTACGGCCAGAGTCAGGCCCCCTCGGCGAACGTTGCTGGTGCCAACAGCCGGCTGACGATCGGCTACATCGGTGTGGGCGGCCAGGGCTTGAACGCGCATATCCGCATCATGCAAGCCAATGCAGCGGCCAACAACATCGCCCAAGTGGCTGTATGCGACGTTTGGCAGAAGCGAGTGGACAAAGCCAAGGCAGTCATCGGCGGCAATGTGACCGGTTACCCCGACTACCGGAAGCTGCTCGAACAGAAGGATATTAATGCCGTGGTCATCGCCACGCATGACCCCATTCACGCACCCGCAACCATCGCCGCCATGCAGGCGGGCAAACACGTTTACGTCGAGAAGCCTTTCACGCGTTATCTAGATGAGGCGTTTGCCGTGCAGGAAGCCGTAAAGAATTCCGGCGGCAAGAAACTGCAACTGGGTTCCCAAGGCTGCTCCGCCGCCGGCTGGCACAAGGCCGCAGAGATCATTAAAGCAGGCGGCATCGGCACGCCTGTTTGGGCGCAGGGCTATTACTGCCGCAACAACCCCAAGGGTGAGTGGAATTACGACATCGATTCCGAATTCAAGGTCAACGAGATAGACGCTGATGGATGGCTGGGTGAGGTGAAGAATCGCTCCGCCTTCAGCCCGGAACACTATTTCCGCTGGCGTAAATTCTATCCCTACTGCGGGGGCCTCCTCGGCGATCTCGTCCCGCACCGCCTCAACCCGCTCATGGTGGCCACTGGCAACAACGAATTCCCCAAGCGCGTAGTCTGCATTGGCACCAAGAATGTCCACACCGACCGCAATAAAGACGGTGCGATGGAGCGCGACGTCCCTGAGCACGTGGAGATTCTCGCGGAGTTCCCGAGCGGTCTCAGCCTCGTCATCGCCGCCAGCACCGTGGCGGCACGCAGCCCGGGCTTTGCCATCTACGGGCACAAGGCCTACCTCGAAATCGGCAACGCCGGCGAACGCCTCAAGCTCGTCCCCGAATTGCCCTTCAGCGAGGAAATCGACATGGAAGAGTTCGACGGCCTGCAGCCCGCCGAAGACATCGCTGCGCACCATCAGAATTGGTTCCAAGCAATCCGGGAAGACAAGGAACCTACCGCAAACATCGACCTCGCGACCCGCGTGCAGACCGTCATCTCGCTCGCGGAGATGTCCGATCGCCTTGGCATGGCCTGCCACTTCGACGCCGCCACCCGCAAGATCACCACGGGCGACGGCAGGGAAGTGAAGCCCATCACTTACGGAACTCTGGAGAAATCCTAGTCCGGGGGGGGGCAAGAAAGTATTTGAGTGGTGGAGCGCAGGCCAACGCTCCACCACTTTTCATTTTTTACTCCATCACTCCGCCACTTCAACCCTACATTCCCCTGATGCCCCGCCTGACGCTGGCCCGCCACGCCATGAACACCCGCTTTGAGCTGGTGTTGCACGGCGATAACCCCGTCTCGCTCCGGGCTGCGGGCGAGGCGGCACTGGAGGAAGTTGGACGGATTGAACGCCAGATGAGCCTGTTCAACCCCACGAGTGAAATCGGCCGTGTGAACGCACTGGCAGCCCATGAACCCGTGCGCGTTTCACCAGAAGTGTTCGCGTTGCTCGCGAAAGCACAACGGCTCTCACGTGAAACCAAAGGCACCTTTGACATCACGATGGCTCCCCTGCTCCGCTGTTGGGGATTGCTAGGATATAACGACGGGCGCGTGCCGACGGATGAAGAACTGTCCGCTACCCGCAGCGTCTGTGGCATGTCGCTGGTGGAAATGGATGCGTCGCGCTTCACGGTTCGGTTCCAACGTGAAGGAGTCATGCTGGACTTGGGTGCAATCGGCAAAGGCTACGCAGTGGAAGAGGCCATGGAGATTCTGCGCGAGTCAGGTGTCGAAGCGGCCTTGCTGCATGGCGGCACGAGCACCGTCGCCGCAATCGGGCGACCGCCAGACGAACCAACCTGGTCCGTTGCCGTCGAGGTTCCCGGCCTAGCGCAGCCCCTGAGAATCCCGCTGAGGGATGAAGCGTTGTCCGTGTCAGCCGTTTCCGGCAAAAGCTTTATTGCCAACGGGCAAACCCTCGGCCACGTGCTCGACCCGCGCAGTGGCCGACCCGTTGCGGGCGCACACATGGCGGCCGTGGTTCTACCTTCCGCCACGGAAACCGACGCCCTTTCCACGGCGCTGCTGGTCGGCGGGGTGGCCAGTTACGAGTCCATGTTCAAGCTTCGCCCCGGCATACGCGCGCTGGTGGCAGGGCCCGGCAGCGACGGTTCTCCTCAGGCACGGGCGACGGGGATTGAACTCCCGCCGGGCTGACCGGGCCGGATAATCCGTTGCTTCGCCGTAGATCCGGCTTTAGCTTTTTGCCATGGGCCTTTACGACCGAGACTACATGCGCGAGGAGGGACCAAGCCATCGCCGGACGACCTCCGCCCCGTGGTCACCTACCATTGCACTGCTAGTCGTGCTGGTGGTGGTGTTCCTAATCCAGTCGTTCCTTCACATGCGGAACAACACGTGGATGGAATTGAACTTGGCGCTCAGCCTGAATGGAATCAAAGAGGGCCGATTTTGGCAGTTGCTGACCTTCCAGTTTTTACACGGTGGAATTCTGCACCTTCTGCTGAACGGCTTCGCGCTCTACTCCTTCGGTCGCGTTCTCCAAACTCAACTGGGGAACGAGCGATTCCTGCTGCTGTTCTTCTTAAGCGGAACCTGCGGCGGTCTCTTGCAGATAGCCACCACCTTTCTCTTGCGCCAACCGTCATGGATTCCCGTCGTCGGTGCGTCTGCCGGGATCTCTGGAGTGGTTGCGGCGTTTATCATGTGCAATCCCGAGGCACGCCTGATCATTTTCCCCATCCCCGTTCCCGTGCGCGCTTGGACGGTGCTCTGGGTGGTGCTGGGTGTTTCCATCTTTGGCACCGTCTTTCCCTTCGGCGGCATCGCCCATGCAGGCCATTTGGGCGGATTGCTGGCGGGCGGGGCATTCATGCGATGGTTGTGGCGCGCGCCCCGCCAGCAAGACCCCGACTGGCTTTCACCAAAGAGTCCTGATCCAAAGCCCGGTTTGCGCGTGGAATCGACGCGCACCACGCCGGATGCCGAAATAGATACCATTCTCGACAAGATCAACGACCAAGGGATCCAAAGCCTCACCGACAGCGAGCGCGCCGCGCTCGACCGGGCGCGGTCACGGATGAACAAGCGCTAGCGGGTGGTCAGGACCGTAGGAGTGAAAACCGCAATCATCGCGTTGAATCTAAGGCTGCAGTGAGTCGTCCATTAAACGAGAATCCACCTCTTCCCATGAAAACGCTTCTCTACATCCTCAGTTTGACGGCTCTAACCACCACGCCCGCTGCCTTTGCTGAAAACTCTTTGAACTCCTAGCCCCAGTGGCGCGGCCCCTTGGCTCGTGGTGCCTCCGCTACGGCGAAGCCCGCCACCGAGTGGAGCGAGTCCAAGAACGTGTGCTGGAAAGTCGCCCTGCCCGGCTCCGGCACGTCCACGCCCGTCATCTGGAACGACCGCGTCTTCATCCTCACCGCCATCAAAGAACACTCACCTGGCGCCAAAGCCCCCAGGCCCGAGACAACGACCACCGAACCGAGTCCGGTCGGGCCCGGCGGGCGTCCGCGCGGCGGCATGAACGTGGAGAAACCCGCGGAGGAATATCAATTCGCCGTGCTTTGCCTCAACCGCACCAACGGCGAAATCCTCTGGCAGCGCACCGCGGTCGAGACCGTCCCGCACGAAGCCCACCACCGCGATCACGGCTTTGCCTCGGCCTCACCCGTCACCGACGGCGAGCACATTTATGCCTACTTCGGCTCACGCGGACTCTACTGTTACGACCTCAAGGGGAATTTGAAATGGTCGAAGGACTTCGGCGACATGCAAACGCGCAACTCTTTTGGAGAGGGCAGCTCTCCCGCGCTGTTCGGCGACACCATCATCATCAACTGGGACGATGAACAGGAGAACGATTTCATCATCGCCTTGAACAAGCGCACAGGCGAACAACTCTGGAAAACGCCGCGCAACGAAGGCACTTCCTGGTCCACTCCGGTCGTGGCAAGTCACACCAAACCACCCCAAGTGGTCGTGAACGGGCGCACCACACGGGGCTATGATTTGAAGACCGGCGCGGAGCTTTGGAATTGCAGCGGCCAGACCGCGAACCCCATTCCCTCCGTCGTGAACGAAGGGGACCTGCTGATTGCGATGAGCGGTTTTCGTGGCAGCGCGATTCGAGCCATCAAACTGGGATCGACCGGCACACTCGACGAAACTGAGGGCGTCCTCTGGTCGCACAGCAAGAGCACGCCCTACGTTCCGTCTCCCTTGCTGGTGGACGGCTTGCTCTACTTTGTCTCCGGCAACAACGGCATGTTATCCTGCTTTGACGCCGCAACGGGCAAGGCGCATTACGAAGCGGAACGCCTGCCGGGCATTTTTGGCATCTACGCCTCACCCGTGGCGGCGGACGGAAGGGTTTACGTGCTGGGCCGCGAAGGCGTTTGCCTCGTGCTCAAGCAAGGCCCGACGCTGGAGGTGCTCAGCAGCAACAAGCTCGACGAAAAGGCCGACGCCTCCATTGCCCTCGCCGGCAAAGACCTCTTCATCCGCGGTCACCAGAGCCTCTACTGCATCGCGGAGAAATAGCGGACGGGCTGGCATAGGCCTCCGGCCAGTCGTCTCATTGTGCCCTTGGCGGCCTTTGCGTGAGGCTAACCGCTCCGCTTGCAACTTGGCCCCGCCGGGCACCCGTGATTAACTCCCGCGCGTGGATCCCATCGCATTCCATCTCGGCCCGCTGACCATTCACTGGTATGGCATCATGATCGCGCTGGCGTTTCTCGTCGGCATGTGGACCGCTGGCCGACGCGGGCTGCGTCAGAACATCAATCCCAATCACATTCAAGACGCGGCCATCTGGCTGCTCGTGGGTGGCATCGTCGGTGCCCGCGTGCTGCATGTGGTCACCTACTGGGAAGACTTTCGTGGCCGCGGCCTGCTCGAACTGGTCAAAATCCAAAACGGCGGACTCGTCTTTTACGGTGGGGCCATCGGCGCGGCACTGGCGGGCGGCTTGTACGTTTGGCGCAACAAACTTTCTTTCTTCAAGCTTGCCGACGCCCTCGCGCCGAGTATCGCGTTGGGCAGCGTGTTTGGCCGCATCGGCTGCCTGATGACGGGATGCTGTTTTGGCCGGGTTTGTCCGTTGCCGTGGGCCATCCAATTTCCCAAAGGCTCGCTCGCTTGGGAGGAACAACACCAGCATCAGCTCATCGGCCCAGACGCCTCGACGCTGCCCGTCCATCCCACACAACTCTACGACGCGCTTGCCAATCTGCTGCTCTACGTGGGGCTCGCGTGGCTTTACCGAAGGAAAAAGTTTAACGGACAAGTGTTCGCCGCGTGGTTAATCGGCTACGCCATCCTGCGCTCAACGGTGGAATTGTTCCGCGGCGATTACGGCATCCACCGCGTGGGCGCGCTGACTCCTGCACAGCTGGTCAGCGCCGCGATACTGGCCGCAGGCATCGGGCTGTTAGTCTGGCTGCCGCGCCGGGCAAAGGCACCGGCAGCCAAGGCCACAGCATAATAACGCGCGTGTATGTTGGCTTCGCCCTCCTAACCAAGTGAAACGTTCAACGCCCAACATTCAACCTCCAAGGCAGCCGGAGAAGCACAGGCCTTGGATGTTGGGCGTTCAATGTTGAATGCTCCCTCGGTTTATAGAGTTGAACAACACCGTCATGATTGACCCACTCTTCCTCGCCGGCCCCACTGCGGTAGGCAAGTCCGAGGTCGCCTTGCTGCTCGCCGAGAAACTCAACGGCGAGATCATCTCGGTGGATTCCATGCAGGTGTATCGCGGCCTCGACATCGGCACGGCAAAACCCGGTGCCGCCGAGCGCGCCCGCGTGCCGCACCACTTGATCGACGTGGCGGAACTCAATGAGCCCTTTGATGCCGCGCGTTTTTGTGAGCTGGCTCGCGAAGCCGTGCAACAGATTCAAGCTCGCGGCCATCGCCCAATCTTCTGTGGCGGCACTGGGCTTTATTTCAAAGCCTTCCTCGAAGGCATCGGCGAGGCACCACCGTCTAACGGCGCCCTGCGGGCTGAACTAGAAACCACGCCATTGCCCGTGCTGTTGGACGAACTTGCCACGCGCGACCCCGTGACGTTCGCGAAGATTGACCGGCAGAATCCGCGCCGAGTCGTCCGCGCCGTGGAAGTCATACGTCTGACCGGCAAACCGTTTTCTGCGCAGCGCAGCGCTTGGAATGAGACGGACGCTGACGCAGCCAGGCTGATTGTGTTGAGCCGCCCCAAGCCTGAACTCGATGCCCGCATCAATGCCCGTGTGGATGCCATGTTCGCCGCTGGATTGGTAGAGGAAACCCACGGCCTGCTGGCGAAGGGCCTCGAACAGAACCCCACTGCCATGCAAGCCATCGGTTACCGTCAAGTGGTCGAGCACCTGCGCGGCGAACGGTCGTTGCCCGAAACCATCGAACTCGTCAAGCTGCGCACCCGCCAGTTCGCCAAACGGCAGATGACGTGGTTTCGGCGACAACCCGCTGCGTGGATCAGCGTGGAGGAAAACGCGTCCGCCGTTGCAGAAAAGCTATTGCGCACCCCGTTCGTTGACACTTCCCAGCCGCCCGTCTAGCTTGCGCGCTCATGTCGAGACTGCCTTTTGAACTGTTGCTGGCGCTGCGCTATCTGCGGCCCAAGCGCACGTTCGTCTCGGTCATCACCCTCATCTCCGTGCTCGGCGTCACCCTCGGCGTCGCAGTCCTCATCATCGTCATCAGTGTGATGACCGGTTTCGACCGCCAGCTGCAGGACCGCATCATCGGATTTACCGCGCACATGCACGTCACCCAACGGAGCCAAGCGATGACCAATTACCCGGCAGTCGCCGAGCAGGTCCGCAAGAATTCCCGCGTGCGGGGCGTGGCCCCGTTCATCCTCGCGCAGGTGTTGATGCAATCGCGATCTCACGGCGAACAGCCGCTCAACGCCGCGCCGTGGGTGCGCGCGATTGATCCGGAGATGGAAGCCACCGTCAGCGGCTTGCAAAGCAACATCATCGCGGGCAGCGCTGATCTCGAAGGGCGCGGCGTCATTCTGGGCAATGTGCTCGCGGACGGGCTGCAATTGATGGTGGGCGACCGCGTGACGATCCTCTCGCCGTCAGACATCGAGCGCATGAAGGAGGCGCTGGAGAAAAAGGAAGGCTCCGTGCGCATGCCTGATGACTACGAAGTGCGCGGTATTTTCGATGCGGGGTATTACGAATACAACGCAGCGTTCGCCCTCACCTCGCTGGAGACCGGCCAAGAGCTCTACAACCTCGGCGATGAAGTGCACGGCCTGCAGGTGAAGCTCGAAAACCCGGAACTGGCCGGTGTGGTGCGGGGGGAATTGTACGAACAACTCGGCCCGGAGTATCACATCACCATCTGGACCGAAGAAAACTCCGCGTTGCTGGATGCCGTCGCGGTCGAGAAGAGCGTGATGTTCTACATCCTGTTCTTCATCATGATCGTGGCGGCGCTTTGCATCCTGAGTGCGCTGATCACGTTCGTGGTGCAAAAGACGCGCGAGATCGGGATGCTCAAGGCCATCGGTGCCACGAACTGGCAGATCTCGGGGATCTTTCTCGCCCAGAGCGCGTTCGTCGGGCTGATGGGTGTGATTGCGGGCTACGGGCTGGGCATTCTCGCCGTCACGTATCGCAACGAGTTTCTGCACTTCATGCGCAAGGTCACGGGCTGGGAGCTGTTCCCCGCGTCCATTTATGGATTTGCCGAACTGCCCGCGTTGGTTGTGGCCCAGGACGTGGCGATCATTTGCATCAGTGCGTTCATCATCTGCGTGCTGGGCGGCGTGATTCCAGCGTGGCAAGCTGGCCGACTGAAACCGGTGGAGGCGTTGCGCTATGAGTAACCCCCCCGAACTGCTCATTGCGGCAAGCGGCCTGCGCAAGACCTACTTCCTTGGGCGACGCTCGCTCGAGGTGCTGCGCGGCGTGGACCTCACGGTGTCGCGCGGTGAATTCCTCGCGCTACGCGGCGCATCCGGCGCGGGCAAAAGCACGCTGCTGCATTTGCTCGGCGGGCTCGATACGCCGAATGCGGGCGACATTGTCTTCCAAGGGCGCAACCTCTCCAAGCTTACCAGCGGCGCTATGGCGGAGTTCCGCAACCGCAGCGTGGGCTTCATCTTCCAAAGTTACCATTTGTTGCCGGAGCTGGACGCGTTGGAGAATGTCTGCCTGCCCGCCCGCATGGCGCGGGTTCCGGTGACGGAGTGCGTGCCCCGCGCCCAACGGCTATTGGAGCGGGTCGGCTTGAAGGATCGCATGGATCACAAGCCTTACGAATTGTCGGGCGGCGAGCAACAACGGGTGGCCATCGCCCGCGCGTTGCTCAACGAACCCGCCCTGATCTTGGCCGACGAGCCGACAGGCAATCTTGATTCCCAGACGGGCGAGGGCATCATTGACCTCCTGTGCGCCATACAGGCGGAGCGGCAGGCCACGTTGATTGTCGCCACGCACGACGCCAAGGTCGCCGCGCGCGCCCCCCGGGTCCTTCAACTGGCGGACGGGCTCATGGCGACCTCAGTTTAATGGTCTGAACAGTCCGGGCGGATAGTTTTTCTGAAAGCTTGGCATGGGGCTTGGCAAAGCCTAACTTGGCTTCATGCCGACAAGTTCTGGCAAGACGGTGACGGCGGACAACGGCGAAAGCTGCGCTGTCTGCAACCCCGCAGATCCCTCCTCGCGTCCCGTCCGCAAGGCCAGCGCTCCGCCGACCCCCGTCCCATCCGCCAACAGTCATGACCCGCACCGCACCTTGGTGGATGCGCTGGTCACCTCGAAGATTTATCAGGATTACGAACGTGCGTTCACCGAAGCAACCGGGTTGCCGGTGGCGCTGCGGCCAGTCGAGTCCTGGCAGTTACCCCACCACGGCAAGCGCGGTGAGAGTCCGTTTTGCGCCATGGTCGCCGGCAAGAGCAAGGCCTGTGCGGTCTGCCTGCAGGTTCAGGAGCGGCTGGTTGAGGCCGCCAAGGACGAACCCGCGACGGTGGCGTGCGTGGCCGGTTTGAGTGACTCCGCAGTTCCCATCAAGCTCGGCGACAAGCTCGTTGGGTTTCTCCAAACCGGGCAGGTCTTTCGCAAGAAACCAACGGAAGCCCAGTTCAAGCGCGTCACCGCACTGGCCAAGGAATGGGGCCTCGAAGTGAGCCAACGCGAACTGCGTGACGCCTTCTTCGGAACGCGCGTCGTCTCGGCCAGACAACACGAGTCCATCGTCAAGCTGCTGGGCATTTTCGCCCAGCACCTTGCCATCCTGAGCAACCAGATCGTGGTGCAGCAGGAAAATTCTGAGCCACCGGTCATCCGGCGAGCCAAAGAATTCATCAACGAGCATCAAGCGGAGGATCTCACGCTGGGTCAGGTGGCCAAATCGGTGAACACCAGCACATTTTACTTTTGCAAAGTCTTTAAGAAGGCCACGGGCATCAATTTCACGGACTACCTGTCGCGGGTGCGCATCGAGAAATCCAAGAATCTGCTGCTGAATCCGAATCTCCGCATCAGTGAGATCGCCTTTGAGGTCGGGTTCCAGTCGCTGACGCACTTCAACCGCGTTTTCAAAAAGATCCTGGGACAGGCACCCACGGAATACCGCAGCAAAGTGCTGGGCATCTGACCAGCCCTTGTTTGTCCAGCGTCTGCAATAGACGGTGAGCTTTGGCCAAACGCAGGCAAGAGGACGCGACCCAATTCCGCGAGCCTGTTCATGCTGGAAGTCGGCGCGCTCACAACCCGCCGCCTCCGCCACCGCCTCCGCAGGGGGGCACGAGACATACGCCATGCAAAACGCATCTGCCAGCACACCCATCAAACCGGAACCCGAAGCCCGTGACTTCGAAGCCGTTTTCACCCCCAAGAACATCGCCGTGATCGGTGCCACGGAAACCCTGGGAGCCGTGGGACGCACGGTGGTGGAGAATCTGCAGAAGATCAAGTTCCCGGGCGGCGTGTTCCCGGTGAATCCCAAGCGCCCCTCCATCCTCGGACTCAAGGCGTATCCCAAGATTGCCGATGTGCCGGAAACGTGCGACCTCGCGGTCATCATCACGCCCGCCACCACCGTCGCCAAAGTCGTGCGTGAATGCGGCGCCGCCGGGGTCGAGGCATGCATCATCATCTCAGCGGGCTTCAAGGAGACGAGTGCCGCAGGTCTTGAACTGGAAAAACAAGTGGTCCAAGCCGCGCGCGACTGTGGCGTCCGCTTCATCGGGCCCAACTGCCTCGGCGTGGTCAATCTGCACTCCAACCTCAACGCGAGCTTTGCCCCGTCCTGGCCGCCTGCGGGAAAAATCTCGGTCATCTCCCAATCCGGAGCACTGTGCGTGGGCATCCTCGACTGGGCCGCGAGTTTGAAGCTCGGCCTGAGCAAGGTGGTCAGTTTCGGCAACAAGGCCGACCTGAACGAGGTGGATTTCCTCAAGGCATTCCAGACCGACCCCGACACGAACGTGGTGGCCGCCTATCTGGAAAGCATCACTGAAGGCGATGCGTTCATGGACATTGCCGAGGAGATCGCCAAGGTGAAACCCGTGGTAGTGCTCAAGGTCGGCGTGACGGCGGCGGGGGCGAGGGCCGCCTCCTCGCACACGGGCAGTTTGGCGGGTGCGGACATGGCGTATTGGGCTGCGTTCAAACGCTCTGGTGTGATTCGCGCGGAGAACTTCGAGGCGTTGTTCGACTATTCACTGGCGCTCGCCACCCAGCCCATCCCCCAAGGTGAGCGCGTAGCCATCCTCACGAACGCCGGCGGTCCTGGGATCATGGCCGCCGACGCAGCAGAAACACTCGGTCTGCGCATGACACCGCCCGCACCCGAGTCCCAGGCCAAGATGCGCTCCTTCCTGCCCGCCTCAGCGGCGGTCGGCAACCCGATCGACGTCATCGGAGATGCGGAGCCGGACCGCTACATCAATTCACTGCAAGTATTGCAGGAGGATCCGAACGTGGACGCCATTGTCGTTGTGGTCACGCCCCAGAACATGACCAAGCCGCTTGAACTGGCGCAGCGCCTGAATGCCACGCACAACAAGAGGAAACCCCTGCTCTGCGCGTTCATGGGCGGACAGGAGGTCATTCCGGCCCGCGAATATCTCATGAGCGTGGGCATCCCGAGCTACCCCTCACCCGACCGCGCCGTGGCCGCCCTGAAGGCAATGTGCGATTACGCGGCATGGCGGCGGCGACCACCGCGCATGGTCACGCGTTTCAGCGTCAACCGTCGCCGGGTGGACCGCGTGCTGCAATGGCAATCGCGCGCAGGCAACACGCAGATCGGCGAAGTCGAGGCCAAGGAAATCCTGCGCGCCTACGACTTCAAGGTGCTCGATGGCCACCTCGCCACCACGGCGGACGAAGCGGTGGCGGCGGCGGAACGCATCGGCTATCCCGTGGTGCTGAAGATCAGTTCGCCCGACATCATCCACAAATCGGACTTTGGCGGGGTGCGCATCAACCTCGCCAACGCGGAGCAGGTGCGCGATGCGTTTGAGTTGATGATGCTACGCATCCAGCGGCGCGCGCCCAACGCCTACATCCGCGGCGGGTTCATCGAAAAGATGGGCACCCGCGGACGCGAGGTGATCCTGGGCATGACGCGCGATCCGCAATTCGGCCCGATGCTGATGTTCGGCCTAGGCGGCATCTTCGTTGAAGTGATGAAGGATGTGACCTTCTACCTCGCCCCCATCACGCAGGACGAGGCCATGCAAATGCTGAAGGGCACGCGCAGCTATGCTCTGCTCAAAGGAGCCCGTGGTCAGGCCCCGGTGGATTTGGAAGCCATCGCCAGTTCGCTGCAACGCATCAGCCAGCTCGCCACGGACTATCCGCAAATTGCGGAACTCGACATCAACCCCATGATCGTGGGTGAAATCGGCAGTGAACCTTACGTCGCCGACGCCCGCATGACCCTTGCCAACAATTCCCGCTGACATGAATCCGGAAAAATCCAGCTTTGACCCGTTTTGGCGGGAGAAATACTCCGCCACCATCCTCAACTCCACGCAGGCTGTGGCGAAGATCAAGCCCGGCCAGCGCATCTTCATCGGCACCGGCGTGGCCGAACCGCTTGAACTCGTACGCGCCCTCACCAAGCGGGCCTACGAACTGCCCGACTCGGAAATCGTCCACCTGCTCACCTTCGGCGAGGCCCCCTACGCCCACCGGGAGATGGCACAGTATTTCCGCATCAACAGTTTCTTCATCGCGGAGAACGTGCGCGACATCATCCAGGAGGGTCTGGGCGATTACACCCCCATTCATCTGTCTGATATTCCGCGTCTGTTTGACTCCGGGCAACTGCCGCTCGATGCGGCGCTGATCCAAGTGACACCGCCGGATGAACGCGGCATGTGCAGCCTAGGTGTCTCCGTGGACATCGTGAAAAGTGCAGCCGCCAACGCCTCATTGGTCATTGCGCAGGTGAATCCGAACATGCCGCGCACCCACGGCGACTCGGCCATCCACATCCATGAAATCGATGTATTGGTGCCGGTGAACGAGCCGATCCTGGAAGTTCACGAGGGCGCGGAGGACGAGGAAACGCGGCCCATCGCTGAATATCTGGCGTCGCTCGTCGAGGATGGTTCCACCATCGAAGTGGGCATCGGGAAAATTCCGCAGGCATTGCTGCGGTTCCTGAAATCGAAAAAAGATCTCGGCATCCACACCGAAATGATCACCGACGGCATTGTGGATCTGGTGCAATCCGGCGCCGTGAATGGACGGCGCAAGAAAGTGGACAAGGGCAAGGTGGTTTGCAGCTTCTGCCTGGGCACCAAAAAGCTCTACGATTTCATCCACGACAATCCGGTGTTCGCCTTCCATCCCACGGAATACGTGAACGACCCGCACATCATCAGCCAGCAACACAAGATGGTGGCCATCAATACGGCGCTGGAGATCGATCTCACCGGTCAGGTCTGCGCCGATTCGTTGGGGAACAAGTTCTTCTCCGGGGTGGGCGGCCAGGTGGATTTCAACCGTGGCGCAGCCAAGGCGCACGGCGGCAAGGCGGTGATCGCCCTACCCTCGACGGCACTGGGTGGCACCGTATCACGCATCGTTACCAACCTGAGTCCGGGCGCGGGAGTCGTGACCACGCGGGCCGGCGTGAATTACGTCGTGACCGAATACGGCGTGGCCTACCTGCACGGCAAAAGCATTCAGGAACGTGCCATGGCGTTGATCTGCGTGGCGCATCCGAAGTTCCGGGCCCAGTTGCTGCGCGAAGCGATCGAGGCGAAATACCTCAGCGCCGAGCTGGCCGACAAGGAGGGCAAGCTGCTGGTAGGCCCCAAGGAAGCACGCACAACCCACCTGCTGCACGACGGCACCCAAATCGTCTATCGCCCCATCCATCCGACGGACGAGCCCCGCATGCGGGATTTGTTCTACAAGCTCAGCGACGCATCGAAGTATTACCGCTTCATGGGCCACGTGAAGCGTGTGCCGCGCAGCCAGATTGACGACTTCGTTTACATCGACCACCGCAGCGAGGTCTGTGTGGTCGGCGTCCTGCCGTCGGCGGCCGGGGAGGAAATCATCGCCGTCGGCAACTACTATCTGGATGCCAAAACCAACAAGGCGGAAGTCGCCTTCACGGTGGCGGACCACTGGCAGCGACGGGGCATTGGGAGCTTCATGCTCAAGCACCTAACGCGCATAGCCCGACGCAGCGGCATAAGCGGCTTCACGGCCGAAGTCATGGCTGAAAACAAGGGCATGCAGACCGTGTTCAATCGCAGCGGCCTCAACGTGACAAGCCAGTATCGCGGCGACGTGTTCAGCTACGAAATGGATTTTGAATAAAGCCGAACAACGCTCAGTCCGTTCACCGGTTGATTGGGTTGGTGGTTGCGAGGCGCGGTGCAAGCCGCGCCTCGTTTCTTTGAACCCGGCAACCCTCACGGCTTCGGCCCGCCGGGCGCAGTGTCCAGAGGGTATCTTTTCAAGCCGGTCAACTGTCCAATCACCCCGATGGCGAACAGGGGATTGTTTTTGAGGTAACGACGCCACAGGCGGCGCGGCTCGGTGCAGAGGCGAAAGAACCATTCCAGCCCGCTGCGCTGCATCCAACGGGGAGCCTGCCGGGTTCGTCCAGCGTGGAAATCAAAGGCCGCCCCGACTCCGATCATCAGCGTGGCATCCAACAATGGCAAATACTGCGCCATGAACCGTTCTTGCTTCGGTGTGCTTAGCCCCACCCAGAAGATGTCCGGTTTCGTCTGACGAACAGCGGATTGTAAATCGGCCAGCTCGGTTTCATTCAGCGGGCGGAACGGGGGGGTGTAACAGCCCACAACTTGCAGCTTGGGAAAGCGCGCCACGAGCCGGTCGCGGAGTTGTTGGGCAACTCCGGGCGCGCCGCCGTAAAAGAAATGCCGACAACCAGATGCCTCACTCCATCGGCAGACATCCAGCATCAGGTCCGGGCCATAAACCCGCGACATTTCTCGGTGTCCGGCGAACTTCCCCATCCAGACCATCGGCATGCCGTCCGGAGTCACAAGGAAAGCGCGGTTGTGAATCTGGCGTAACGCCGAATCGCCTTGCGACTCCATAACGCCATGCACACCCGTAACGCAGACGTAGCCCTTGCGGCGCTGCCGCACTGCCTCAGCGATGGCAGCCAGGGCGGTCGTGAGGTTCAAAACGCTCACACCGACGCCGAGGACGTTGACTCGGGAAATGTGCATGACAGGGCTGCAAAGTATGAATCCACCCGCTCAAATCCAGTAAAAGCTGGGCCGAAGGCTCGTATGAAACAGAAGGCTTTCCCCCTCGCGGGCTTTCTTGTAATCCATTCCCCCCGTGCCCCCCCCTCTGCCATCCGCAAAACCCGAGCCGATGAAGCTCGTGGTGTTCGCGCATGTTCCACCGCCGCACCACGGGCAGAGTTACATGGTCAAACTGATGCTGGAGGGGTTCGGTGGCGACCAGCGGGGCGAGTCTAAAACAGCCCACCTTGAGCACGGAATTGCATGTTATCACGTGAACGCAAGGCTTTCCACGCATCTGGCTGACATTGGCGATGTGCGATTCGGGAAGCTGGGCTGGCTGGTGTGGTATTCGCTGAAGGCCATTTGGTGCAGGTTCCGCCACGGCGCCCGCAACCTCTACTACGTTCCCGCGCCCGGCAAAGGGTCCGCGCTCATCCGTGACTGGCTGGTCATGACGCTTTGCCGGCCTTTTTTCAAGCGCATCATCCTGCACTGGCATGCAGCCGGCATGGCCAAGTGGCTGGAAACTTCCCAATCACCGCTGTTCCGCCGCCTGACTTTTCGTAGCTTGGGACAGCCCGATTTGTGCATCGTCCTTTCAAAATTCAACCGCCTCGACGCCGAGAAACTTTGGTCCCGTCGGATCTGCGTCGTCGGCAACGGCATCCCCGACCCGTGCCCAAACTTTGACACCACGGTATTGCCCCGCAGACGCGCCCGCCTGGCGATCCGTCAAGAGCTGGCTGCCGGGCAAACACCGACAGCCGAGGAGGGGCGCTTGGCTGGCCTGGACCCGAACTGTTTCCATGTGCTGTTTCTGGCCCACTGCACTCGAGAGAAGGGGTTGTTCGACACCCTAGATGGCGTCGCCCTAGCTGTGAAGCGTCTCGCCGAGATGCGTTGCCCGATCAGCATCAAGGTCGCGATCGCGGGTGAGTTCATCAGCACGGAGGAACGAGCTGAATTCAACGAGCGGATTGCTCGAGCTGACCTTAAATTTGCGGACGGAAGCTCGAGGGTGACCTATCTCGGATTTGTGAGAGGTGACGCCAAAGCGAAAGCGTTTTTGGATGCGGATTGCTTCTGCTTCCCGACCTACTACTACGCAGAAAGTTTTGGTCTGGTGCTGGTGGAGGCCATGTCATTCGGGCTCCCGATCATTGCGAGCCGCTGGCGGGCAGTGCCGGAGTTATTCCCAACTGACTATCCCGGACTGGTCAACCCGCGCAGGCCGGAGGAGATTGCGGACAAGCTGATGTGGGTGATCCGGGAGCGCAGCGGCGAACTTAAACGCCAGCTGTTTGTCAACAACCACCGGCTGGACATACACATTCAGCGTCTGGGGGAGGCCATTCGCTCCGTTGAGCCAGCTCCAGACGCCAATTCGGCTTACCCCCTCGCCCGCCCCGCCCGCGCCTGAACCGACTGGGGGGGGGCCGAGCCTGTCGCGCACCGGGCGATGCTGGCAAAATCCCCGCTTGCGCCGGATGGGAGTGCGCACATTATACTGGCTTTTCGCATGAGCAAACTCACGATTTTAGTGGCTGGCGCCGGCGGCTTCATTGGCGGTCATCTGGTGGAATCCCTCCTGAAGCAGGGCCATCGCGTTCGCGCGGTGGACAAGAAGCCGCAATGGCAATGGTACCAGCGCTTTCACGAGGCGGAAAACCTCACCCTGAACCTCGAGGACAAGCAGGCATGCATCCAAGCCGTGAACGGAACCGACTGGATTTATAATCTCGCGGCGGACATGGGCGGGATGGGCTTTATCGAGCTGAACAAGGGTCTCTGCATGTTGAGCGTGCTCATCAACACCCACTTGTTGATGGCCGCCCGTCACTGCGGTGCGCAACGCCTTTTCTACGCTTCCTCCGCCTGCGTCTATGCCGGATACAAGCAGAAGACCACCGACAACCCCGGCCTCAAGGAAGAGGATGCCTATCCTGCCGATCCCGAGGACGGCTACGGTTGGGAAAAACTTTTCAGCGAACGCATGTGCCGCCACTTCCGCGAGGACTTCAAATTGGAGACCCGCGTCGCGCGTTATCACAACGTCTATGGCCCGAACGGGACCTACGACGGCGGACGCGAAAAAGCCCCGGCGGCCATCTGTCGCAAGGTCATTGCCGCCAAGATGGGTGGCACGAAGGAAATCGAGATATGGGGCGACGGCCTGCAGACCCGCAGCTTCATGTACATCAACGACTGCCTCAAAGGCACGCAGGCGATCATGAACAGCGGAATACTCCAGCCGATCAACCTGGGCAGCGCGGAGATGGTTTCCATCAACCAGTTGGTGGACATCGTAGAAGACATCGCGGGCATCAAGCTCAAGCGCAATTACAACCTCAGCGCGCCCAAGGGCGTGCGCGGTCGCAGCAGCGACAACACGCTCATCAAGGAGCTCCTCCAGTGGGAGCCCTCCATCACCTTGCGCGAAGGTCTGGAGAAGACCTATGCGTGGATTTACGACCAGATGAAGTCCGGCTCCTCGAAGGACGACGTCGTGAACAAATTCTAGGGTTCGGCTTGCACCACCGGCAGACCTCCTGTCGGCGCGGCTCAAATCCCACTCGTCCGGCCGGGTGGCTTTGACATGAAATTCTCCATCATCACCCCGAGCTACAACCAGGGCCGCTTCATCCGGGACTGCATTGAAAGTGTTCACACCCAGACCGGCGTTGAATGGGAGCACCTGATCCAGGACGCAGGCTCCGCAGATGAAACCCATGCCGTGTTGCAGGAATACCCGCACCTCAAATGCGTAATCGAAAAGGATGGAGGCATGAGCGATGGGATCAACCGTGGATTCCTGCGCGCAACGGGTGATTGGCTGATGTGGCTGAACACGGACGACTACCTCCTGCCCAACGCGCTGGCGAAAGTCGCCGCATTTGCTGCAAGGCAGCCTGATGCGGACGTCATTTACGGTGACACCGAGTTCGTTGACACCGGGAAGAAAATCCTCCAACACCGCAGAGAACACGACTTCAACTACAACGTCCTTGTTTACTACGGATGCTACATCCAATCCACCGCGACTTTTTTCCGCCGCAATGTCATTCAAGCGGGCCATCTGCTGGACGTGAATTACCGGGTCTGCATGGACTACGAATACTACGTGCGACTCGCCCGGCTGGGTTTCCGTTTCAACCACCTGCCCGAAGCGCTGGCGGCGTTTCGTTGGCACGACACGAATACCAGTTCAACGAATGTGCGCCGCAGGCTGGATGAACGCTGGCAGGTGAAGCGGGAACATTTTGAAAGGACTGGCCAACGATTTCTCAAACCCGTCTGGGCGATGCAGACCCTGCTGTATCTTTACCAGCTTCGGCGGGCGATGCTGCTATGGCGAGTTCGCCGGACCGCCAACCGGCCGGACTGATTCAAGCGGTTGCAGATTTTCCCACCTTGCGCCCGTAAACATTCACCATCAGGCCGAGGTGCATCAGGTCGCAGGCTTTGAACGCGACTTTCCCCAGCGCATCCACCACGGGAACCAACGGGGCTGCGCCTTTGAGCCGTTTCCGGATCACCCGCTTGGGCATCCGCGACACCCAATGAACGCCTTCCACCTTGAATCCGTGCTTCTCCAAGAGCCGGCTCAGGCTGCGTCCGTTGAAGAAGTTCAAGTGTTCCGGCGGAATGATGTACGGCCCGCGCTCGCCCAGGAAGTAGCGGAACGCGTTGTCGAAGTTGGGCAGCGCGATGGCCAGCACCCCGCCCTCTTGCAGCAGGGTGTTTGCTTTGGTCATCCATTGGTTGATGTCGGAAACGTGTTCCAGAATCTGGCTCATCAGGATCGCCGAGAACGAACCGGAGTCGCCCTGGAAGTCCTCAAAGGAACTGGCAACAGGTTCAATGCCGGTGATCTCCTTCATCACCTTGCGCTTGTTGGTGGCGAGATCGAGCGCGGTGACTTCAAAGCCTTTGCGGATGGCTTCCAGCGCGAAGAACCCGTAGCCGCAGCCGATATCCAGGAAGCGCCCCGGCTGCTTGCCCTGACGCTGGAGCAAACCGGCCAGCGTGGCAGCCAATCTTTGAGCGTCGAGAATCGAGTTTGGGTCGGCTTCCTCCTGCGCCATGACGGATTCCTTGGTCGGAACCTCGGTGACATCCATGGTGCCAAAGCCGAGCTTGGCGTAGAAATCCATGAGAAACTCGAACGAGGGGCGCGGATTGACGAACGCAAAGCCGCAGCCCGTGCAGACATCAATCCTGAACCGCCCGTAGCTGGTGGCCTTCTCCCGCCAAGCCCGGATGGCCGAGGCGCAGACAGGACAGGTGGCGCAGTGAGTTTCATTAGCCATCGAAGGTATCTAGGTGAATCGCCCGACAGGGTCAACTCGGAAGCCCATAACGACGATCCGTTTGCTGCACAACCAACTAGAGATCAAACGCTGGCGTGATTGCCAAAGCCCCGTCTGCCAGCCATGCTCCGTCGCACACGCCAGTTCGGCCGGGAAAGCATCTGCGGGCTGGCCACACGCGATTCATGCACCGTTCGACCCCTGAATCCGCCGGGAGTGTTCTTGGGAACCTCGTCATGGCTGTATTCGGCGCCTGGCACGCCAGCAACATCCCTTTTGTGGTGCTTCGCAACTACGAGGGATTGCCATTGCATATCGGCCATGACGTGGATGTGTTGCTGCGGAAACAGGATTTGGAGCGCGCCGAAAGGCTGCTGGTCTCCGCCGCCCGGGCGTCTGGTTTCCACCTGAGCAATCGCGCCGAGTTCTCCCCCATCTCACTGTTCCTGTTCCATCCTAAATCCGGGGTGCAAACCCAGTTCGACCTGTTCCACAATCTGGAATGGCGCAGCTTTCCGCTATTGGACGCGCGCTCCGTCATCAATTGGCGGGTGCAACGCGGGTTCTTCGCGAGCCCGCATCCCGTCCATGAGGCGGTGAACAATCTTCTGACCCGGCAAATGCACCACGGATATGTGAAGGAGAACTACAAGGAGGGCATCCACGCCGTTTTTGTCGAGTTCCCCCAGGTTGGCGAAACCGTCCTGCGCCGCTTGTTCGGCGATGAGTTGGGCAAAAAGCTGGCTGCTGGAATTCTCGCATCCGACTGGGACAAGGTCGAGTCGCTGTCCCGCAAAATGCGTAGCCGGCTGATCATCCACCGACTGAGAGCCACCCCATGGCTGCTGCTGACAAACCTGTGGCGCGACCTCCGCCGTTACGTCAAACGCTTCATCTCGCCTCCCGGAGCCAAGGTGATTCTTCTCGGGGCCGATGGCAGCGGCAAGTCGAGTGCGGCTGCGCAGCTCATCGAGCACCTGCACGGAACATTCTACCGCGATAAAAGCATCCACCGGCATTGGAAGCCGGCGGTGTTTCTCAAGGAGCGACGGGCGAATCGCCCGCCCACGACCAATCCGCATGGGCAACCACCGCGCGGCTGGCTGACCTCACAACTGGCGCTTGCCTATCACTGGATGGAATTCTTCGTCGGCAGCGTGGTCCAGTATTGGCCGGTGCTCTTTCGGAACGGAATGGTGCTGGTGGAGCGTCATCATTATGACTTCATCGCTGATCCGCGCCGCTACCGGCTGCAGCCTCCCTCCGCGCTCATGCGCTGGGCGTTTCGCCGATTGCGAACCCCGGATCTGGTGTTTCTCCTCGACGCCCCGGCAGAAGTGCTGCACGCCCGCAAGCCAGAGATGTCGCTGGAGGAAACCGCACGCCGCCGGGAGGCCTATTTGCAGCTGGTGAAGTCTCTGCCGCAGGGGCGGGTCGTTGACGCCACCCAGCCACTGGAAGCGGTCGTCCAAGGCATGGTGCGAGAAACGTTGCACCACCTGGAGTCGCGTCAGTTGAAGCGAACCCCTGCACTGGCTGCAAAATGACCGAACCCGAGCCAACGCCATGGCAAGGCCTGCTGTCCCCGGACGGGTTCAGTTCGACGGAACCACGCCACTTCCGACTCGTGCGCCGATCGGGCGAACCCTTCCTTCTGCTACCCTTCCAGAGCAAAGCTGCTCGTCGCGGACTGGATCTATACCCGGCGCAGACCCGCAAGGCGCGGCTGCTGCGAGGCGTGTTGAGCAGCCTGCTCAGTGTTGGCCTGGCCCCAGGCGCACAACCGGCGTCTGTTGAGGTTGCGCCTGATTCTCCGCTCGTGCGCTTCCTATGCGCCGGGCAACGCTGGGCCGATTTGCAGCTGGCAATGCTCCTGGGCAATCCGCGCGCACCCGGGCGAAGATTTGTGGCGCTGATCATGGATGCCCAAGGCACGCCCTTGCACATCGTGAAGGCGGGCATGAACGAGCAGGCTGTGATGCTCATCCAGCAGGAGGCCGCCTTTCTCAAGTCACACTCAAGCGAACGACTGCACTCGCCGCAACTACGCGGTGTGCTGTCCGACAAAACGATTTCAGCGATCTCGCTGTGCTATGCCGCCGGCCAACCGCCACGTGCCGGGAGCGACACTGTGCTGCGTGAGATTCTGGGAGGCTGGCTGAACTCGGGAACGCAGCTCCACTTTTCGACGCTACCCCATGCTCAACAGCTTCTGGCAAGCACCGGGCTGGCGGCAGCTGAGCGTCGATTGCTGGCACGTTTGGATTCGCGCCCCATCGCGAGTGCGATCCATCACGGAGATTTTGCGCCGTGGAACATTCGTGCGGCCGCCGCCAGCGGGCGCTGGACCGTGCTGGACTGGGAGCGCGGTGAGCCGCAGGGACCACCAGCCTGGGACTGGTTTCATTTCCGAGTGCAGCCCGCCGTATTGGTGGAGCGATTACAACCTGAAGCCGTTCTCGCGCGACTCGAATCCGCCATCGAGCAACCCATCTTCCAAGCCTACGCCAAAGCGGCATGCATCGAGGGTTTAGAGCGTGAACTGCTACTGGCTTACTTGTTGCACGCGCGCGAAGTCATTCGTCAGACGGAAGGGACGGAAACCATTCGCGCCATGGCAAACCTGTTGGCCTCGCGCCTGAAGCCCGATTAGAGGTCATTCTGGAATGCCGGGGACGATTCGAGGGATGAAGTTTAAGCCGGGCAGGACGATGACGGGGTGGTAAAAGTGGTAAAGCTCCCGAAGGATTCCCACCGAACCGAAAGGAAGCTCACAAAGACT
>JAFMIZ010000038.1 GCA_017853715.1 Pedosphaera sp. | reverse complement strand
ATGGAAATCTGAATCAGATGAACACAGATACGGGACACGAACTTGGGAAAACCTCTGGTTAACATAAAACGAATGGGGTTGTTTGCTTACAATGGTTCGAGATCTATTCTCCACAGGTAACAACGGCGGCGCTTCAAGGCAGCCCAACAAGGCAAGCAGTTCGTCCACCCCGATGGGCGTGATGGCCTTGCACGGACCTTAATACTCGCGCGTAATGGCGTGACATGAAGGGCGCCGGAGCTTAGTTACAAACCATTTAATGTCAACCCGACGAACATTGGCCCGCGTGCCATCAAACACACGTCCCTTCACCCTACGCATAATTGGGCAGAGAGTCGCCGCGGTCGTCTGGCTGTTGGCCACACTTTGCATAGGCCGCGCTAGCAACGAGGGCAATCTCCTCCCGGTGGGGCTACGGAGTGAATACCAGATAGATCCGCTGGCAGTGGACGCCGTTCAACCCCGGCTTTCTTGGCGCGTGGAAAGCAAGGCTCAGGCGGAAGTGCAGTCGGCTTACCAGATAGTGGCGGCATCATCGCGAGAGTTGCTCAACAGGGATCGCGGCGACTGGTGGGACAGCGGCAAAGTGGAAACGAGCCAAACGCTCGGCGTCGTGTATCAGGGCGCGCCGTTAGGATCGTCGCAAGCCGTCTTCTGGAAGGTGCGTGTCTGGGACAAGGCGGGCCAGGCATCGCCGTGGAGCAAGGCTGCAAAGTGGGAAATGGGGTTACTCTCGCCAGACGACTGGAAAGCCCAGTGGTTGAACGATGGCAAAGCCAACCCTCATACCGATGCAGACTTCTACCAGGAAGATCCCGCGCCATTGTTCCGCAAGGAATTCGCGGTCACCAACAAAGTTGTCCGGGCGCGCCTGCATATGGCCGGGCTGGGCTATTACGAAGCCCGCTTGAACGGCCAGCGCATCGGGGACCAAGTGCTGGATCCGGGCTGGACGCGTTACTCGGAGCGCACACCCTACAGCACCCACGATGTCACCGAGCAAATCCGGCGCGGGGACAACTGCCTCGGTGTGACGCCGGGCAATGGCTGGTATAATCCCCTGCCCCTGCGCATGTGGGGACGACGGAATTTGCGTGAAGACGTGCCCATTGGACGACCGCGCTTCATCGCACAGTTGGAAGTCGAGTTCAAGGACGGCACCCGGCAAACCGTTGTCAGCGATCCCACGTGGAAAGTCGCGGCAGGCCCGATCCGGCTCAACAGCATCTACCTCGGTGAAATTTACGACGCACGGTTTGAGCAGGCGGGCTGGGATCTCGCCGGGTTCGACGACCATACGTGGCGGCAACCGGGATTAGCCAGTGAACCCGTCGGGCCGTTGCGCGCACAAGCCCAACCGCCCATTCGCATCACCCGAGAGATCAAGGCCGTCAGCGTTACTGAACCCAAGCCCGGCGTGTTTCTTTGCGATCTCGGCCAGAACTTCGCCGGGTGGGCACGCCTGCAGTTGTGCGCCCCCGCCGGGACGAAAGTGGTATTGCGCTACGGCGAGTTGCTCAATCCCGACGGCACTTTGAACCCACTCACAAGCGTGGCGGGCCAGATCAAAAAAACCCGCAAGAACCAACAGGGAAAGGAGGAAAGCATCGGCGGCCCGGGAGCACCTGCCGTAGCGTGGCAGAGCGACACCTACATCGCGAAGGGAAAGGGCCGGGAGCAATTCGTTCCGCACTTCACCTTCCACGGCTTCCGCTACGTCGAGGTGACCGGCTTGCCCGAAAGACCTTCACGCAACGACCTCACCGGTCTGCGGCTCAACACGGATGTGGAGAGGGCCGGTTCATTTGCGAGTTCCAATGAGCGCTTCAACCGGATTCAGGAGATGTGTGACTGGACCTTCCTGAGCAACATGCTCAGCGTGCAATCGGATTGCCCACACCGCGAACGCTTCGCCTATGGCGGCGACATCGCCGCGACGAGCGAGGCGTTCATGATGAACTATGACATGGCAACATTCTACGCCAAGACAGCGCGCGACTGGCAGGACAGCGCGCAACCCGACGGCATGCTCACGGACACGGCACCGTTCGTCGGCATCCAATACTGCGGCATCGCCTGGGCCATGGCACACCCGCTCCTGCTCAAGCAACTCCACCAATACTACGGCGATAGCGTCTTGGTGGCCGAGCAATACGAAACCGCGAAACGCTGGCTGGACTTGGAGGTTGAAAGGAATCCGCAGTTGATTGTGGAGAGGGGGCTGAGTGACCACGAAAGTTTGGCACCCACACCGGCGCCCGTGTTGGTCACACCGCTTTTCGCCCACAGCGCTCAAGTCGTAAGTGAACTCGCCACCATTCTCGGGCGTTTGGAGGATGCGCAAATGTATCAGCGGCTGGCAGACAAGATCGGCGAAGTATATCGCGCCAAGTTCTTTGATCCAACGAGCGGGAAAGTCGGGCCGGGCACGCAAGCGAGCCAAGTGTTCGCCCTGCAACTTGGCATGGTGCCCGAGCCGCAGCAGCCCGCCGTGCTCCAGTTCCTCCTGGAAGATCTTCTTCAGCGCAATGACAGCCACCTGTCCACGGGCATCTTCGGGACCAAGTTCTTGTTGGACACCTTGTCACGCAACGACCGATCCGACCTCGCCGCCAGGGTGGTAAACCAGAACACATTTCCCAGTTGGGGTTACATGCTGGACAACGGCGCGACGACCCTCTGGGAGAATTGGCGGGGCGGGACGAACACGCATTCACACAACCATCCGATGTTCGGTTCGGTGAGCGGATGGTTTTACCACTGGCTCGGCGGCATCCAGCCCGCGCCGGACGCCGTTGGCTTCGACCGCATCGTGATCCGCCCGCAGATCATCGAAGGACTGGACTGGGTGGAGTGCAGCTACAATTCCGTCCGGGGCAGGATCGTCAGCAATTGGAAGCGCACCCAAGACACGGTTACCTTGGAGATCGAAATCCCCGCCAACACCACCGCCCAGGTGTTCTTGACCGCAGAAGCGTATGAGAACAAGGCCGACGGAAAACGTGGTGCGCGTGCGCAACAAATGACCCCAGCCACTCCGGCACGCGGCCAAACCATCCTGCAAGTCAAATCAGGCCGATACTCATACCTACTGGCCAATCCGCCGAGGTTCGCTCCGCGTGAGCAACCTCATTCCTCGCGCTTACCTAGGAACCGTTGATACTCCTCCACGTTTTCCCGGGTCACCACCTGTGAGGGGATGTGAATCTTCCCATCCGCTAGCACCTTTTTGTCACCCCGAAGATACTCGGCCATGAGTTGAATGGTACGATTACCGATGGTGTAGGGATCGTGCACAATCCTGCCGAAAATCTCACCGGCGGTCATGCCCTCCAGGGTTTCCACGTCGGCATCGAAGCATACAATTTGAATTTCCCGGTTTCGCCGGCCTTCTTCACCGCCGAAAGTATCGAGGGCCCGTCTTAACTGTAGAGGCCAACCATGCCGAAGAGGTCCGGGTGCGTGACCGGCAATTTCTGCGCGGTCTCCGCAGCCGCTTGGCACTCATCCCGTCGACCATCGTTTCAATGATCTCAATCCTTGCGCCGGCCAGACCATCCCGGATGCCATTGATGGGCTCAAGTGCGTGTTGAGCCGTGTCACTCTCGACCAGCAAGGCCACCTTGCCACCTTCGGGCAGTGCAGCCTTCAAGAGCCCGGCAACCTGGCTGCTGGCGTCCACACTGTCCGTCCCGATATGGGCGGTGCGCAGGCTCCCGCCCGCGTCATTGTCAGCGCACACCAGCAGGATGTTTGTGGCAACGGAGTCCAAAAATCCACTTGCTTGTCGTCTTCAAGCGGACTGATCGCCACGGCTTGCACGCCGCTGCTCACGAGGTTGCTCAAGGTTTGATTCTGATCTTCCACGGTCCGGCCGGTCGGTGTGCGGAAGTCCAGTTCCACATCCCCCTACGTGACCGCAGCGGTGTCGAACCCGAAGCGCACCAACGACCAGTAGCCATTCGACCTCCGCGCGACGAAGCCAATCTTCAGTTTTGCGGATTGTACGGTGCTGCCGGCGCCCTGTGAGACGGGTTGATCGCAGCCGCACAAAAGACCGGAGACGGTCAAGACCAACAATGGAAGGAGTTTTTGATTCATAGTCTGATTAGTCGTTATGCCCGTTCATTGACCGAGCTGAGAAGCAGGGGACGCCGAAACGCCCATGATTGCAATGCCACCCAGCATTTCTCGGAGGGTATCTCCCTCCTTCAGGATGAACCCCGGTCAGTCGCTCGCCCTACCCGGTTGAGAGGCTCATCAGTTCAGCCAGCGCCACCCGCATCTAAACCAGGTGAGGCGAGGCAGATTTCGCGGAATCATCCCACCCCACCGGGAAAGCGTCATGTCACGGAATCCCATGACAGAGGTCGGCCGGGCTTGGATGCCTAGCAAACGCAAACGTTTGAAAACCCAATGTTCATAGGCTGTTCCTGCATTGGGGGCATTGGATCTGAAGCCGTGCTCCTCGGCTTTCTAAATTGGTTTCCATCTGTTGAGATCAACCCGCCGGTTGCCCCGAGGCCAGATACGGCTGCAACCCCGCAGTTAGTTCTTCCGGCAACCGTTTCGGCTTATCGGCCAGGCTGGTGCAGACGTGTTTGGTTTCTGCTTCCAGAATGAGTTGTCCGTTCTGGTTCACAATGCGGTAGGCAAAGTTCATGCGCACGCGTTCGGCGGAAGTCACAGAAACTTCAATGGACAGCACATCGTCGTAGCGCGCAGCAGCCCTGTAACGCAGGAGACATTCCACCACGGGAAAAATGGCGTCGCGCTCCTGCCATTGGAGGAACGTGGTGCCGAGGTGACGGAAGAACTCACCCCGCGCCGCCTCCAACAATTGCAGGTAGTTGCTGTAGTAAATGTGGTTCCCCACGGTGCATTCGGCGTAAGTCACGCGGTGTTGATGCTTGAACGTCATGCGCATGCCCGAGGTTAATAGCCACCGCTTTCGCCTCAAGAAGGGATTCCCGATGCCTGCCTTGAAGCGCGTTTGAACGCGTTGCTCGCCAGCGTGTCGTACAAAGGGGCGTGTTAATCACCCATGGCAATTGCCACGCGCGCCCCAACCTGATGTCCAAAACCAAACTCCTCAGCATGGCGGGCGCAGCCTTGCTGCTGAACTGCCTGCTCTTCGCCGCATATCGACTGGCGTTTCTGGCGAATAATCCACACCCCACCACAAGCAGCGAGTTGGCACGCATCCTCCTCTCCGGTCTGCGGTTGGACGTCGCACTGATGGGATTTGAATTCGCGCTCATCGGTCTGTTGACGATGCTGTTTCGCCGACTCAAGGCAGGCAGGATAATGTTCTGGTTTTGGGGCTTATTCGCCCTGCACGCCTTCGTATGTGCGGCGAACTTGTCCACGTTCATGGAACGGAATCAAAACGCAGGCGATTTGATCCTTCCCTACATCACTTCACCCTACCAAATCTACCTCGCAGTGATGCCGTTTTGTCAGGACCACTGGATTATGATGCTGGGGTTGTTAGCAGGGGTTGTCGGTTGGTTCTTGGCGGGATGGGAAATTGCCCGTTGGGTGGAGGGGCAGGAACAACCCACTGATCTCTGGGGCAGCCCCAGAATCATTTCGCTGTCGCTGCTGGTCACACTGTCGCCATTGATGATGACGTGGCAGCCCATCATCAAGCAGAAACGCGGGGCCCACAACAAAGGCATCAGCGCCGTCTTTGCCAGCAGCAAATACTACACACACTTTAGTGATTACCGCCAGAACGAGGCGGCGATCAACCCGCTCTATGAGTTCGTCGGAGTGCAAATCCCCACCGCGCTGAACCGAAGTCTCCCCTACCGTCTGACGGAACCCCAGTTGATGGAGGAATGGTCGGAGGACCATGGACCTGTTCAAGACGCACAGTACCCCGTGGAGCAAACGGTGCAGGGCAAGGCGGACTCTCCCATCGAAAATATTGTCATCATCCAAGTCGAAGGCCTTTCGGGTTCGGTGTTGCAACAGAAACGCAAGGGCAAACCGGTGACGCCGTTCCTGCGAGGGCTGATGAAGGATGATCTCTATTTCCCGAACACGTTCCAAAATGCAAACTTCACCTCTGGCGGCGTCTTCTCAACGGCCTCAGGCGTGCCCAAGCAGACATGGGACGAACCCACCCGGCGCTTCACCAGCTACGAACTGCACGGGTTTTACGGCTCGCTGGCACACATTCTCGGAACCTCCAACTACACGCACTATTTCTGTGAAGGCTTCCGCCAGAGCGGCGATGATTTTCTCGCGTTCATGTCTTACCAAGGTTGCAAGGTGCTGAACTACGAAGCGTTCAAGGAACGGTTGACCGCCAAACACCAGTTGGTCGTTGCCGACTCACCGTTGGGCATCCATGACGGTTACATGATGCAGGAGACCGCCGACCTGCTGGAACAATGCCCGACGAGGGTTACCGCGCATCTGATGACATGCAGCACACATTCACCATGGACTGTGCCGCCAAGTTTTGCGGGCCCCTTTGACGAACCGGACTTGAACACGTTCGCCTACCTTGATGCGTCCATTGAGGCCTTTGCCCAGCGCATCGAGCACTCCCCGAAACTGCGCGGCAAAACGTTGCTCGTCGTGCTGGGCGACCACACCAGCGTTACCTTTGGTAACAACGTGATGGAACGCCTGCGCATTCCGCTGTTCTTCTTCGCCCCGGGACTGCCACGGATTGAGGGAAATCATGAGCATTGGGCGCAACAAATCGATGTGGTGCCGAGCGTGCTCGGACTTCTGCGTGGCAAACACACTTATGCCGGCATGGGGCGCAACTTGTTCGACCCGCAATACCAGTTCGAGGGCGTCACCAGTGGCACGCGGGACACGGGTTACTTTTTAACGAGCGACTGGCTGCTCCGCTACCACCCCTTCGGGGGCAAAGCAGAATTGTTTGCGCTGACCAACGGCGAAGCCGCCACCGAGGACTTGGCAGCGAACCACGCCGAGATCGCTGCGGAACTGGAATTTGAAGCCTATGCCCGAATGGAACTGGCCAAACGCCTGGCCGTGGCCAAGCGCATTTATCCGAACTCCTCCCCACTGTGCCCAGGCGCAATGGCCTCGCAACGTTGATTCCTGCCACCGTATTGACCATTGCGCTGTCGCTCGCAGCGGCTAGGTTTAGGCATGGATTGGCAGCAAACGACCGCCCTCGGCATCGTGGCTTTGACCGCCGGGCTGTTCCTTTTCTCGCGCCGGCGCCGGAACCGGCAGGCCGGGCTGCCTTGCGGCTCACATTGCGGCTGTTCGCCGGCAAACAAGGCCAATGTGCCCACGGTCATCTATCACGCCCGCAAAGGCGAACGCCCCGAAATAATCGTCAAGATGAAGTAGGTCCCTTGCGCTGAGGGGGGGGGTGGGATACTTTCCGTCACTGAGAATGGCCATAAGCAAAGTCAGTTCATCGGTTCACTTCGTAATGCGTTCACCCGCCGCCGGGCGAGACGCAGCTTCCAAAGCTCATTGGGTCCCGAACACTGATGTCTATGCGACCGATTCCGGTCTGGTCATCAAGGTGGAACTCGCCGGCATGCGCAGCGAAAACCTCGAAATCACCGTCGAGGACAACCGTCTGCGCATCAGTGGCAGCCGTCCCGACGGTTGCCGCGCCGCCAAGTGCAGTTTCATCGTGATGGAAATCAATTACGGCCGGTTTGAAACGGTGCTGGAATTGCCCCCGGGATATGATCTCAGCCAGGCGCGAGCCGCCTATCTGAACGGATTCCTTCGCATCGACGTGCCACTGGCCGCGCAGCCACACGCCAAGGTCACCAAAGTCGCCATCACCGAAGGCGAATAATCAACCTGAACTTTTCCCCGCGTGGCAGCGTCGAACAGAACAGACGCACAATGACTTCGCCGGACACGGAATTCGTAAACATCCTGGGCAGCCCCGGAGCCAAGCCGAAGGGCGATGCACCGGCGTTGCCCAAGGAACTCCCCATCCTCGGCCTGTCCGACATCGTCATTTTCCCCACGATGGTCGCCCCGCTGCTCGTGGACAGCGGCCCGAGCATCAAGCTCATTGACGATGTGGTGGGCGGTGACCGTTTGATCGGAGTCGTGCTCCAGCGCAATCCCGAGGCGGACAATCCCAAGCCGGACGAATTGTATGAGGTCGGCTGTGCGGCGCGCGTTCTCAAGATGCTCAAGTTCCCCGACAACACGGTGCGCGTGCTGGTCGAGGGCTTGTGGCGGATTCGCATCAAGGAATTCACCACCACGAATCCGTATCTCTGCGCCAAGTGCGAAGTGATGTCCGACGTGCAGGAGAGCACGCTCGAAGTCAGCGCGCTGATGCGCAACGCACAGAACCAGTTCCAAGAAATCCTCAAGCTCTCCCCCGCTCTGTCCGAACAGGTCAAGGTCGCCGCGCTCAACACGGAGGATCCCGGCCACTTCGGCGACCTGATTGCCGCCAACCTGAACCTCGACCTTTCTGAACGCCAAAAACTGCTGGAAACGCCCTCCATTCGGGAGCGCTTGAGCAAACTGCTCCCCCTGCTGAATCGCGAGATCGAGGTGCTCTCACTCAGTTCCAAGATCCAGACTGATGTCGCCTCGGCGATTTCGAAAACGCAGCGCGATTTCTTCCTGCGCGAACAGATGCGTGCCATCCAACGCGAACTGGGCGAAGGTGACGCCAACGCGGGCGAGGTCAGGACGCTTCGCGAACGCGTTGAATCCATACCCCTGCCCGCCGAAGCGAAGAAAGCCGCCGAACAGGAATTAGACCGGCTCTCGCAGATTCCTCCCGCGGCCGCGGAATACGCTGTCGCCCGCAATTACCTCGACTGGATTCTCAGTCTGCCATGGAAGAAGGAGACCGACGACAAGATCAATCTCAGCGAAGCCGAGAAGATTTTGAACGAACAGCACTTCGGGCTCGAAAAGGTGAAGGACCGATTGATCGAATTCCTGGCCGTCATCAAACGGCGCAAGAATTTGAAGGGCCCGATCCTCTGCCTCGTCGGTCCGCCCGGCGTGGGCAAAACCTCACTGGGCAAAAGCGTGGCCGATGCGATGGGCCGGAAGTTCGCCCGCATCGCCCTCGGCGGCATGCGGGATGAGGCGGAGATTCGCGGGCACCGGCGCACCTACGTGGGCGCGTTGCCGGGACGCATCATCCAAACACTGCGCCGCATGGAAAGCCGCAACCCGGTCATCCTGCTCGATGAGTTGGACAAGGTCGGTGCGGATTTTCGCGGCGACCCAGCAGCGGCACTGCTCGAAGTGCTGGACCCGTCACAGAACAGCACCTTCACCGATCACTACCTGGACTTGCCGTTCGACCTTTCGCGGGTGCTGTTTCTGACGACAGCCAACTGGCTGGATCCAGTTCATCCGGCGTTGCGTGACCGCCTGGAGGTGATCGAGCTGCCGAGTTACACCGAGTCAGAGAAGCTTCAGATCGCCCGTCGCTATCTGGTTCCCCGGCAAATGGAGGAGCACGGCCTCACGAAGAAAGACGTCAAACTGCCCGACCCGACGTTGCGCCGAGTCATTCACGATTACACCCGCGAAGCCGGTGTGCGGCAGTTGGAACGTGAAATCGCCGCGCTCACCCGCAAGGCCACCCGCAAGATCGTCGGCAACGGTCACGTAGCGAAGCCGCTGGTCATCAAACCCGAAGACCTCAAACAGCAGCTTGGCCTGCCGAAGTTCATTTCGGAGACGGCCGAAACCATCAAGGAAATCGGCATCGCCACGGGCCTGGCATGGACGCCCGTGGGCGGCGAAATCCTGTTCATCGAAGCCACGCGAATGCCGGGCAAGGGCATGTTGACACTGACCGGTTCCCTCGGCGACGTGATGAAAGAGAGCGCCCAAACGGCCCTCAGTTATCTGCGCGCCCAAGCCAAAGCGCTGAACCTGGACTTTGAGGATTATTCCAAATACGACCTGCACGTTCACGTGCCTGCGGGTGCAACGCCCAAGGACGGCCCCAGTGCGGGCGTGACCATTGCAGTGGCCATCGCGTCGCTGCTCACCAAACGCCGCGTCCGCTCCGATGTCGCCATGACCGGCGAGATCAGCTTGCGCGGTCGCGTGATGCGCGTGGGTGGCATCAAGGAGAAAGTGCTGGCCGCCGCGCGGTTCGGCATCAAGGAAGTCGTCCTGCCCGACGGCAACCGCAATGATTGGGCGGAGGTTCCCGCCGAGGTGCGCAGCAAACTGAAAGCGCATTTCGTGCGCCACGTTTCCGAAGCGCTGCCGTTGACGCTCCGCGACAAATGAAGCTCTTCCTCTGGCTCCTCTCGCTGCAAGTCGTGGTCGGCTTGACCGCTGCCGGCGCAAACCAGACTTTCAGTGGGCCTATCGTTCCCGCAAATCCGGAAGCAGCAGGAGAAGAACTCGTCGCGAAACTGCTTTCCCTCCGACCCACGGAGAGCATGACCAATCGCGCGACGCTGACCACCTACTCCAACCGCACCAAACTCGGCAGCATTCCGCTTATCATCGAGGTGACGGCTGGAGAAACGGGATGGACGACTACGTATGTCGAGCCGGGACAAGGTTCGGCGGCCGAGCGCCTGACAGTGGCCAAGGCAAACGACGGCAGCACGACCTACCACGCCAAGCGACACGATGAGCCGCAGAAAACTTTGTCTGGAGGCGAGGCGTTCACGCCGATCGCAGGTTCCGATTTCACGCTCGCCGACGTGGGCATGGAGTTTCTTCACTGGCCCACCCAACGCCTGCTGAAGAAGGAAGTTCGCCGCACCCAATCGTGCGACAAGCTGGAGAGCATTGCCCCGCACGGCTGGCCGGGCGATTACGTGCGCGTGCTGTCGTGGTTCGATGTCGATACGGGCGGACCGGTGGTCGTAGAGGCCTACAACGGCAAGGGCAAGCTGGTGAAGGAATTCAGGCCGACGAAGTTCGAGAAAGTGGACGGCCAGTATCGCGTGGAAGAGATTGAGATGAACACCTTCCCCGCCAAGACCCGCAGCATCATCCGCTTCGACGTCAAAGCTTCAGCGCCGTAGTTTGAACAGGCACCGTAACCGCTTGTCTGGCATAGACTCGGATTCTCACGTTGCCCCGGGGTGGGTGGTTGTTATATTGCCGCGCCCCAAACGGGTGGTCCGAACATATTTATGGCCTTTTTGAAAGTTATCATCATCGCACTGGAAGTCGTCCTGTTGTTCAACCTGCTCATCTTCGTGCACGAACTGGGGCACTTCCTCGCCGCCAAGTGGCGCGGCCTCAAAGTGGACCGCTTCGCCATCTGGTTCGGCAAACCCATCTGGAGCACCAAGATCGGCGGCGTGGAATATGCGCTCGGCTGGATTCCCGCCGGCGGTTACGTGTCGCTGCCGCAGATGGCCACGATGGAAACCATCGAAGGCAAGACCGAGGAGCGCTCGGAGCCTTTACCCCCCGTCTCCGCACTGGACAAAATCATCGTCGCCTTCGCGGGACCGCTGTTCAGCTTCCTGCTCGCGATTGCGATGGCGTTCATCGTCATGTCCGTTGGCCGCCCAGTGAGCGAGGCCGAAGGCACCACGACCATCGGCTACTTGGTGGAGGACGGTCCGGCGGCAAAAGCGGGACTCAAACCCGGCGACAAGATTGTCGAAGTGGATGGCGAACCCGTTTCCAAATTCGGCGGCATGGGTGACAGCGTCACCTGGCGGGTCGTTCGCAGCGTCGGCGAGACGGTTCAAATCAAAGTGAACCGCACCGGGGAGACGCTGGAGTTCTTTCCAAAGCCGATGAAGGAAGAAACCAAGGCTTGGGAGCGCAAGAGTCTGCGCCAGATTGGCGTCGCTCCCTCCGTGAGCGCCGTAGTTGCCGAAGTGGTCGCGGGCAGCCCGGCAGCGAAAGCCGGGCTGAAGCTGGGCGATCAGGTCGTCTCGGTGAACGGGCAAACCTTCCATCACTTCAGCGATGTCAGCGAATACATTCAGGCGCAAGATGGCCAGCCCGTGAATTTCGTTTTCAAGCGCTCCGGCAAGGAGTTCGGCGCCACCATCCAACCCGAGGTCCCCACGGGCACGACGAACAGGGAGCCAAGGATCGGCGTGATGTGGAATGCCACCGGCGCCTACACGCTTGTTTATCCGGGCGCAATCCAGCAGGTCAAAGACAGCGTCCGCGCGATGATCGACACTTTCGGCGCGCTCTTCGACCGCAAGACGAGCATTTCTCCGCAGCACTTGGGCGGGGCGGTGAAGATCATGGATGTTTACGCGCGGCTTTTCAGCGCGGAACATGGCTGGCGGCTCGCGCTGTGGTTCAGCGTTCTTATGAACGTCAACCTCGCCGTCCTGAACATGCTGCCGATCCCAGTGCTGGACGGCGGCCACATCACCCTCTCCATCATCGAAGGCATCCGCCGCAAGCCCATCAGCCACCGCGTGGGAAACATCATCCAGACCACCTGCGCCGCGCTGCTCATCGGCTTCATGATTTACATCGCCTTCTACGACGTGCAGGACCTGCCGTGGAAGCGCTGGCTGGGCAAGGAAAAGACCGAGGCCATCCAGTTCAGCCCCACGACCAACGCCCCCGCTGAGTAACGAGGACACTTGTTCGTTCCATGAACTATTGCGACTCACCCTGGAAGTTTCAGCGGCGCAAGACGCGCGAAGTCATCGTCGGCAACCCCGCGCGCGGCGGAGTCATCATGGGCGGCGATCACCCCGTCGTGGTGCAATCCATGATCACCTGCGACACGATGGACACCGCGGCCAGCGTGCAACAGACGTTGGATCTCGTCGCTGTGGGTTGCCAGATCGTGCGCATCACCGCGCCGACAGTGAAGGATGCTGCCAACCTCCAAAACATCGTGGCTGAATTGCGCAAGCGCGATTGCTGGGTGCCCATCGTGGCGGACATTCACTTCAAGCCCGAGGCCGCCATGGAAGCCGCCAAGTGGGTTGAAGTGGTGCGCGTAAACCCTGGCAACTACGCCGATTCCAAGAAGTTCGCGGTCAAGGAATACACCGACGAGGCCTACAACGCAGAGCTGCTGCGCATCGAGGAAAAATTCACGCCGTTGGTGAAACTCTGCAAGGAACTGGGCCGCGCCATCCGCGTCGGCACCAATCACGGCTCCCTTTCCGACCGGATCATGAACCGCTACGGCGACACGCCGCTCGGCATGGTGGAGAGCGCGCTCGAATTCGCCCGCATCGCGCGCAAGAACGACTTCCACAACTTCAAGTTCTCGATGAAGTCGTCCAACCCGAAGGTGATGATCGAATGTTATCGCCTGCTGGCGGCACGATTGAACGATCTTGGCCCGGACTGGAATTATCCGATTCATCTCGGCGTGACCGAGGCTGGCGAAGGCGAGGACGGCCGCATCAAGAGCGCCATTGGCATCGGCTCGCTATTGTGCGACGGCCTCGGTGATACGATCCGCGTCTCGCTCACCGAGGATTCGCCGCACGAAATCCCTGTGTGCCGCGACCTGCTGGCGCAGATTCCCAGCCTGTCGAATTCCAGCTTCCGCGCCCCGAATGCCGCGCTTCCGTTCGATCCGTTTCACTTTGAACGACGCGTCACACCCGAGATCGAGTTGGCTGAAGGCATCCGATGCGGCGGCGAACAATTGATCCGCGTTGTCGTCACCCGGGCGACCTGGGACAAAGTTGCGCCAAAGATTCGTCCCAAGGACGATGTGAAGCCCGAGGCGGTTTATGAGGACTTGAACATCCTCGAACTCGACCCCACGCAACCCATCGCCAGCGAGACCATCAATTGCGACACCCAGTTGGTCACCGTGAAAGACGGCACGCCGTTGCCGCCCATCGCCGCGTTCCGCTTGCTGACGGCAAAGCTCAAGGAACTCGGTCGCAACAATCCAATCCTGCTGAAGGATTGTGTAAACTTCGAACCCACCCCGTTCGCTCCCAACATCGCCCTGCTCCGCGCGGCGGTGAACATTGGCGCACTGCTGGCTGACGGCATCGGGGATGCGATTCTCGTGCGCGGCGAATCTGGTGGCGGACAATCCCTGCGGCTCGCCTACAACATTTTGCAGGCGGCCGGATGCCGTTCCTTCAAGACCGACTATGTGGCGTGCCCGAGCTGTGGCCGCACGCTGTTCAATCTGCAAACCGTCACCGCCCGCATCAAGACCCGCACGCAACACCTCAAGGGTGTGAAGATCGCGATCATGGGCTGCATCGTGAACGGCCCCGGCGAAATGGCCGACGCCGACTTTGGCTACGTAGGTGGCGCGCCCGGCAAGATCAACCTCTACGTCGGCAAGACCCCGATCAAGTTCAACATCCCCGAAGCCGAAGCCGTGGAACGTCTCGTGGACCTCATCCGCGAGCACGGCAAATGGGTGGAGCCGGAAGCGATAGAAACGTCGGCCTAAACTCCCAGTGCCGCCTGACGCCCCTTGGGCAGCCTGCCCAAATGATAAATCAGGAACCCGTGCAGGAACTGCTGCACTGACCGGGCTTGCGCTGCGGTTGGACGCAGCTCGCTGAGTTCGCTCCAATCTGATTCCATCAGCGCCGTCAACAGCTCCTCCGTTCCTGCCGCCAACTTTCCCCCGTTGACATCCGGCTCCAAGCCAAGCTCCCGCAACAATTTCAACTCGAAGGCAAACACCGTGCGTGGCTTGGGTGGCTGCTGCGGGAGATGCACCAGCAAACTGGCGAACAGGTCGTGAATCTCCGGCAACGGTGATTCTGTTTCCGTTGTCTGCTCGATCATCGCGGCCGCATACGCAGCCTGCTGGATCCACCCCAGTTCATGACGCAGCGGCTCCCGAGTATTTCGCACCACGACCTCCCGCAGGGTGTGCAACTCCGAGCGCGCGCTGCGGCTGAAGCTGAAATCGCAGTCGTAGAACAAATCCAGCTTGCCGTGAAACGATGACTTAGGACGCCTCGCGCCCTTGGCCACCGTTGCAACCCGACCCAGCTCCGGCGTCAGCCAATGCACGATCACGCTCGTCTCCGTGAGTGGACGCGTGCGGAGGATGATTCCGCTGGAGTTCTCAATGCGCATTGGCCTGAGAGTCTGTTCAGGTCGGAATGTTTGCCGCTGGAGGTGTTGGCGGCGAATCCGGCGCTTCCTTCATCGCTGCAGGTGCCGCCGGTGGAACAGCCACGCCGGGCGGTGGCGGAATGGGATGCCCGACGTATTCCGGCGCCACCGACCCCAAACTGATGATGAACTTGATGGCGTCCGCCACGGACATTTCCAGCACGGTCACATCCTCCTTGGGCACCAGCACCAGCCAGCCGGAAGTGGGATTGGGTGTGGTGGGCACGAAGACGCAAACCACGTGCTCACTAGTTTTGGCCTGGATCTCGGGAAAATTCTCGCTGGTGATGAAGCCGATGGAATACATGCCCTCGCGCGGGAACCGGATCAACACCACGGTCTTGAACGCCGTGTTCTTGCCGGTGCTGAACGCCTCGTTGACCTGCTTGATGGTGCCGTAAATCTTGTTCAACAGCGGCACACGCAGAATGGTTGCGTCCAGCCAGGCGATGATCTTTTTGCCCACGTAATTGCGCGCGAACCGCCCCACCAACGTCACCAGCATCAACGCGAGAGACAGCGCTGCGAGGCTATAATACCAATACATCTCACCCGCACCGTTATCGGCGTGCGTCCACTCGTCGGGCAGGAAGAACAATAAAGTGTCGGTCACGCTGGCCACCGTGCCGAAAAGCCACTTCACGATCGCCAGCGTGATGAACGCCGGCAACAGAACGGCCAGACCCGTGATGAAATTGGTGCGCCACGCGCCGAAGAGAGGTTTCTTCACGGGCGCAGTCTAAGGGCTGCCTGACTCGGGCTCAAGATTGGTCGCCTTTGGAACGCCGAGCACCGCCCCGGCCTGTTTACAGAGGTAATTCAACATCACGAAAGCGGTGCTGGAAGACACCGCACTCCAAACGCTACCGCGACAGCCCTACGCCCCATTGTTCGCGAAGCGTTTGGAGTGCGTCCGGCTTCAGCGGCGCTTTGATCTGTGTGACAAAACATCACCCCTGCGGACTTTGCAATCCGCATCCTTGCAGGCAAACTCCCGGCGCGTGAATGGATTCAACCTCACCCGAACGCCCCCGCTGAAGTGGATACTAGCGGCCGTGTCTGGACTACTGCTGGCCATGGCCTTTCCGGGGATGAACATCAGCGGCCTCGCGTGGATTGCGCCCGGGCTGATGCTGGCGGCGGCGTTGGGAACTTCCGGCGGCGAATCGTTCCGAGTCGGCTACGTGGCGGGACTCAGCTTCTGGCTGGCTTCGCTGCACTGGCTGCTGTTCATCCCCGTCACCGGCTTTCCGATCCTGGGCTGGCTGGCGTTATCGGCCTTCGTGGCACTATTCCAAGGCGTCTGGGTCTGGTTGTGTTGGAAATGCTTTCCCAGCACCCAAGGCAGGGCGGGCAGCCCCCTGCCCGCCGCCGGAGACACCAAACCGCCTGCCCGGCGCGCAGAGGACTGCCCCCCTTACCGGACTGGTTTAGGTCCCACCCTCGCCTTTGTTGACACCTCCCGCTTGCAACGCTTGCGCTGGTCGCTGCTCTGCGCCGCCCTGTGGGTGGCGCTGGAAATGATCCGTTGCCGATTCCTGAGCGGTTTTCCCTGGAGTTTGCTGGGCTCGTCTCAATTCCAGATGACTCCCCTGCTCCAGATCAGTTCCCTCACGGGCGTGTATGGCGTGACCTTTCTAATCGCCTGGACCTCGGTGAGCTTTCTCGGCGCGGCGTTACTTATGCTGCGAACTCAGACCACTCGCAGCATGCTGTTCGGCGAAGTAGCACCGCCGCTACTGGTCGTGTGCGTGGTGTTTGCCACGGGCTATTATCAGATCATCCATGCGCCGACGCCCGATCGGATCATCCGTCTCACCACCATCCAGCCGAGCATCCCCCAAACGATGATCTGGGACCGCAGCGCGAACGAGCAACGTTTCGCCGAGTTGCTGGCGTTGTCGCATACCGCCCTGACCAGCAATCAAACCGACGCTCTCCTCTGGCCCGAGGCAGCGCTGCCCGAGCTGAGCCAGACCAGCTTCACTGCCCTGACCAATCTCGCGGGCACGCACAACACCTGGTTCATCTTCGGGGCCGACGATGTGCAATACCGTCCCGGCGCCACCAACGCGGACGACCTCATCTTCTTCAACGCGGCATGGCTGCTGAACCCGCAGGGAGAAATGGTGGAGACATACCACAAACGTCGCCTGGTCATCTTCGGCGAATACATCCCGCTCGTGCGCTGGCTGCCGTTCCTCAAATGGGTCACACCGATCGGCGGTGGCTTTGAGGCGGGCACCAACACAACTGAGTTTGTCTTCGGCGAACCGCCCATAGTGGGAGCGCCGCTGATTTGCTTCGAGGATTGCTTCCCGCACGGAGCGCGCGAGCATGTCACGAAGGAGACCGACCTGTTGATCAACCTAACCAATGACGGCTGGTTCGGCGAGGGTGCTGAGCAATGGCAACATGCCGCCAACGCAGTCTTCCGCGCCATCGAGAACGGCCTGCCGCTCGTGCGGTCGTGCAACAACGGGCTGACGTGCTGGATCGATCCGCAGGGCCGTATCCGCGAAATTTTCCGCGACGAGAAGGGCACGATTTACGGCAAGGGTTTCATGACCTTCACTATTCCCATTGCGTCAACCCCGCGCGCTGCCACCTTCTACAGCCAGCACGGCGACGTATTTGGTTGGAGCTGCGTGGTCGTCGCCGTTTGGGGCCTGTTAAGCGGGATGCGCCGGCGCCATTGAGTAAAGTTCCCTCCCACGCTTGCATCCTGCTCGTTTTGGGCTAAGTCGTAGTGAAGATGACCCGTTTGACTTGCATACTGGCGCTCTGCCTGGGAATTCCGTGGCTCCATGCCCAGACAAACGAGGCATTATCCACCGAGGACCTGCTGAACCTGGGCCAGCAATTCCTCGAAGAGAACGTAGAGGAAGAGGTGCTGGCCCAGTTCCAGCAACTGGACGAAAAGAAAGTCCAAGCGCTCCTCCAACAACTGCAAACCTCGTTCGACAGCGAATACGTGCTCGACCTCGCAGCACTCAACGACGCGGCCGAGGCGGGGCTGACCTTGCTCAGTTCACATCCCGACACCGAGCCCTATGCGGAATGGTTGCGGCCGCGGCTCGATTACTTCACGACCGCGCAGGAACTTGACCGGTGGATCATCATCCCTCCCGCGACCACCAACAATCCCGTCCCGCGCAAACCCACCCCAACCCTTGCCATGGAATCCAAGGCGTGGGCGAAGACGACCAAGGCGCGACCCCGTCCAGCCGCAGCCACGAAATACGAGGCCGAGCTCAAACCCATCTTCACCCGCCACGGCGTGCCCGCCGAGCTGTTCTGGATCGCCGAGGTGGAATCGAGCTTCAACCCGAAGGCACGGAGCCCCGCCGGAGCGCTGGGGATGTACCAGTTGATGCCGGCCACCGCCCAGTCATTGGGACTTTCAACATGGCCCTTTGATGAGCGCAAGAACCCGGAGAAATCCGCCGCCGCGGCTGCGCGGCATTTGCGCAGCTTGCATCGGCAGTTCAACGATTGGCCGCTGGCCGTGGCCGCCTACAACGCTGGTGCCAGCCGCGTGCAGTCCAAGCTGGACAGCACCCAGGGGAAGACCTTCGGCGACATTTCCCGAAAACTGCCGGGCGAAACGCAGCTGTATGTCCCCAAGCTGGATGCCATCCTGAAATTGCGCGAGGGGAAGTCGCTGGAAGAACTAGGCAAGCTTTGACGCCGTGGGCCGGCCTGTCCCCGGTCATATCCCCAAGTTCGAGAGCGTCCGGCTGATGGAATCCACCACCTGGACGAGGCGGGGATGTGATCGCTCAAAGCCCTCCACCGACGACTTGAAGCCCTCCAGCGAGAGGTCCTGCAGTTTTTGATTCTTCGCCGAGCGCGTGGCTTCCAGGGCGGACAATTCCGCAAAGCGCGCCACGCTCTGCGCCTCTTCACGATTGGTCTTGGAAAGCTCCGCGACTTCAGCCTTCAACACGCCCAGCAGCTGCAGCAATTCATCCCGGCGTTCGGGGGAAAGATTGCGTGCCTCGCGCAACTGCGCCTCCAGTTTGGAAACGGTATCCTCAATCATAGTGTGCTCCGGTGCTGCCTCACCTTACGCCGCAAACCGTCGGCGGACAAGCAGCGAGGCAAACCCGCTGCTGGACGGCGCGATTCAGGGATTCAACTCGCGCTCGACGTGACCCGTATACACAGGGCAGCCTGTGCCGGGCATGGACCCACTGAATCCAACCACCCTCATCCGCGCCTTGACAGCGGCGGCACTCGCCGGCTTGCTGCTCGCGGTCGGATTGCGGCTGACGTGGGCGGAAGTGTTGGCTGCCTTGCGCCGGTGCCGGATGGGCTGGGTTCTTTTGAGCAACTTCGTGCTCGTGCCGGTCATCACGCTGGCGGTGGGAAGCGCGTTTCACGTCGAGCGCGATGTGCTGCTCGGGATGGCCTTGCTGGCCGCGGCTCCATTCGCGCCGGTCGTTCCGGTGTTCACGCGCATGGCCCGCGGCGACCTGGCGCTGGCGGCGGGATTGACGAGCGTGTTCCCATTTCTTTCAGCCGTGTTCACTCCGGCCGTCTTCCTGCTTTGCCTCAAGTTCATCCCGGGCGCGGAGAGCATGAAGTTCAACTTTTTGACGGTGCTGGGCGTTTTGGTGGCCACCATCACCCTGCCCCTGGGCTTGGGTGTCGCGCTGAATCATGCGCAACCCAAGCTGGCCGGCAAACTGTTGCGACCGGTGGAAATCTCCTCGGAAGCCATCGGGGCGCTGTCGCTGGCTTACGTCACCGCAGTCGAGTTCAAAACCGTCCTGGCGACGGGGTGGCTGGCGCTGACGGCGATGGCCATCGTGTTCGAGCTGTCACTGCTGGCCGGTTACCGGGGCGGCGGAGATTCGCGCAGCTCGCGTCTGGTGCTGGCGCTGGGCAGCAGCAACCGAAACATCGCACTGGCCGTGCTGGTGGCGGCCAGCAGTTTTCCGGGCACGCCCGTGGTCGGTGCGGTGGTGGCGAACGGGCTGCTGCTGATCTTGCTGGGCCTGCTGCACGTCGCCTGGTGGAGATTTGGGGCAAAGGACGGTTGACCGCAGTCCAGACCGGGCACAAACGCGCCGGTCGGAGATCGGTGCTCCGCTTCCATCGGGCCTTTCAGACGACACTCCGGACACCCACGACAACCCCTTTGACCGCGGGATGTTTCTTGAGTTCAAGCCCGCGAAAACCTATGCTGCGCGCTCTTAGTTGAACTGAACCTGAACTAGAAATCATGAGCCAAATCGCAAACATCATCGCCCGCCAAGTCCTCGACTCGCGCGGCAATCCTACCGTTGAAGTCGACGTCACGTTGGAATCCGGCGCCGCCGGTCGTGCAGCCGTTCCCTCGGGCGCCAGCACCGGTGAACACGAAGCCGTTGAACTCCGCGACGGCGACAAGACGAAGTATCTCGGCAAGGGCGTCACCAAGGCCGTCGCCAACGTGACCACCAAGATCGCCCCGAAGCTCATCGGCCTCGACGCGTTCGACCAGGTCACCGTGGACCAGACGATGCTCAAGCTCGACGGCACCGAAACCAAGGGCAAGCTGGGCGCCAACGCCATCCTCGCCGTCTCGCTTGCCAACGCCAAGGCGGCCGCCGCCGAAGCCGACCTCCCGCTTTACCGCTACCTCGGCGGCACGAACGCCAAGGTCCTCCCCGTGCCGATGGCGAACGTCATCAACGGCGGCGCGCACTCCGACGCCCCGATCGATTTCCAGGAATTCATGGTCATGCCGCACGGCCTGCCGACCTTCAGCGAAGGCCTGCGCGCCATCACGGAAATCTTCCACGCGCTCAAGAGCGTGTTGAAGAAGCGCGGGCTCAGCACCGCCGTCGGCGACGAAGGCGGGTTCGCGCCCAAGCTCAACAGCGTGGAGGACGCGATGGACTCCATGAGCAAGGCGGTGGCCGACGCCGGTTACAAACTCGGCAAGGACATCTTCTTCGCGCTCGATGTGGCCGCGTCCGAGTTCTACAACCACGACGGCACCTACACGTTCAAGAAGAGCACCGGCAAGACCGTGACCGGCGTGCAGCTCGTCGAGTTCTACGCGAAGCTCTGCAAGGCCTACCCGATTGTCAGCATCGAAGATGGGTGCGCCGAAGGCGATTGGAAGCACTGGAAGCTGCTCACCGACACGATCGGCGACAAGGTCCAACTGGTCGGCGACGATCTCTTCGTCACGAACGTGAAGTTCCTCAAGAAGGGCATCGACACCGGCACGGCGAACTCGATTCTCGTGAAGGTGAACCAGATCGGCTCGCTGACCGAGACGCTTGACGCGGTGCAACTCGCGCAATTCAGCGGCTACAGCGCCGTCCTCAGCCATCGCTCCGGCGAAACCGAGGACAGCACCATCGCCGACATCGCGGTGGCGACGAACTGCGGCCAGATCAAGACCGGCTCGCTCAGCCGCTCCGATCGTCTGGCGAAATACAACCAGCTCCTGCGCATCGAGCAGCAGCTCGGCAAGAACGCCGTTTACGCGGGCCGCAACGCCCTGCCCAAGGCGCGGCGGTGATTGCAGCGGCGGGTCCATGACCGCCGGTCTTCGCACACGGCCACGAGCGGCCCCCATAGAGCGCCGCCACAGGATTCACCCCCGGAAGCCAGCAATGACTTCCGGGGTTTTGTCATGTCCAGCGGGCGGGTGATGACTCATAGGCCGCGGAGCCGGAGGACGTGGAGGTGGTGAACTTTGGTGGCGAGCGCGTAACGCAAGGCATCCGCGGCATCATCACCGCCGTTGCCCGCGTCATCCACATCCACCTTGAGGACATCCTCGGGGCGGTTCGGGTCGTGCAGGAGGCTGGTCAGGTTTTCGATGAGGCGGAGGCAGCGTTGATGGATGAAGAGCGAGGGGCGAAGGCCGCAGGCCGGGTCGCCGAGGGCGCGGAGGATCAGGCCATTGCCGCCAGATGAACAATGAAACGAAACCGGGCCCCGCCTGGAGCGTCATCAGTCGTGGCAAATTGTCTGAAATGCCTGGACGATGATGAGGTCCGGAGGCCGTGATCCCTGGCGGATGAGGTTTGGAGAGCGGGCCGCCGCTCCAAAAGCAACGCGGAGGGAGCCTGATGGAGGCCACCCATTGTGAACAAGTTCTTTTTGCATCCTGACGCCTTGAAGGTATAATCATATTACTGCCCGCTCATAGAGCGAGTGTCAGGCGTCCGCTTGCGAAGTGAGGGGTGGGAATCAAGAAGTGCTCAACCAAAATCCAGGCGCCAGCGAAAGAGAGCATACCCATGAGTGTAAGGCTGCTGAACGCGAAGACCGCGAAATTCGTGCAAGAGGTCCAGGGATGGACGGATGATGCCAACAAGGCGCGCGACTTCGGAGGAGCTACCAACGCATTGTTCTACTGCTACCAACACCATCTGGCGGATGTCAGGATCATCGGGCAGTTCGCGAATCCGCGGGAGAACTTCGACATATCCGTGAGGGAAAGCACTTTTGAATAGGGGTGGGGAAAAGGGATGGAAGCAATCGCCTGACGTGCGCAAGCCGTCAGGCGAACAATTTTTTGGGATGGGGAAATGCGCCCGGCGAGACGCCGGGCGCGACAGGCCGGAGGCTAGTGCCACCCTCAAGATATGCGACCCTTGCATTCCTGGGGTTCGGCGTTGGGATCGTCGGTGCAGATGAGTCGCTGACCGCAGGTCCTGCAGTGCGTCCAGAAGATGCCGGACTGGGCCACAAGGGTGTCGTTGGGCTTGCGCGGCGATCCGGGCCTGCAACCTGGCGGCAGCAGCGGCGATCTGCCCGGCTTCGAATCCTAAAAATGTTTGCGGGGTGTTCAGGAGACAAATGGGGCAGCAAGCGCGAAGCGGCGGCAACAGCCAGAGGACGGATTGGTGTTGTGGAAAAAGGCTGACACGCTGAAAGTGCGAGCCGGTGGCAGGGCCCGCGGGCAATGAGCAGGAGGCCAATGACGGGGCGGAGTCCGTAAAACTTCGAGCGGAGGGATCGAACTTTGGAGTTGGCAATGCGTGGGAGGGGCGTAAAACAGGCGGGTCCGGTGCTGGACGTTTTTTCAGCGGGATCCCCCATCCCCACCTCCTTGGCGTTTGGCACCGGACATTTTCTTCTTAACGGCGAGCAGGATGCTCGCGTCACCCGCAGGCAAAGGATGACTGCGCCACATCCATTGCCGTCGAAGTGGTGCGCGGAAGGCGGCAGCGCCATTGGCAAGGGGTGCGTGGTCGCACGGG
>JAFMIZ010000128.1 GCA_017853715.1 Pedosphaera sp. | reverse complement strand
AAGCAGTGGTTTGACGTCTCCCGTCAGGACGTGCGCGACTGGTGGTCGGACACGGCGGGCAAAGCCGTTCGGGACTATGCCTGTGATGGTATTTTCTTCGATGGGGCGACGGCGGGCAACCCGGGGGAAAAGTGGAGCCGGGTGTTCGGCCCCGAGCGGGCGGCGGTTCTGGATGCAGGCGTGTTTGCCATGCTGAAGGACACACGCAGAAAGATGGGGCCTGACAAACTGATCATTTTCAATCCGCTGCATGGCCGGAACGGGAAAATACCGCCGCTGGGCGAGCGCTATTTGCCGGTGACCGACGGCGCGATGATGGATGATTTCGACCGTGCTACGAATCTCAAGCAATTCAACAAGGAGTATTTCGCCAGCGAGATTGAAGAGATGAGCAAGGCTGCTCGCGCCGGCAAAATCATCATCTTCAAGGGCTGGCCGGGCTTCACATGGCGGACTGACCCGGAGCTGGTGAAGAAGCCGCATGACGAGGTGCACCAGCTGGCCGCCAAACGCATCACATTTCCCCTGTCGTGCTTCTTGGTGGCGGCTGAAACCAACTCCTATTTCTGCTACACCTGGGGTTGGAAGCCTGAATACGGCACATTCGATTGGTATCCCGAATTTGACAAGCCGCTCGGGCCGCCCAAAGGCGGTGCGGTGCGCAAAGGGTGGACTTACACGCGTGAGTTCGAACACGCATCGGTATTCGTGGATCTGGAAAAGAAAACCGCCAAGATTGAATGGCATTAAACCTCGTGAAACTTTCAACTCTCAGTCTGGTTGCGCTGCTGCCGTGGGTTTCGTTGCAACTCACCGCCGCGCAATTGCCGGCGAACCGTGCTGATAGTGGCGGTGACCTTCAACTCGCCAGCCCGGAGCTGGCGAAGAATGCCGGCCAAACCCCGCCCATGGGATGGAACTCATGGAACGCGTTTAAAGGCGATATCTCTGCCCGGCTCATCGAGGAAATCGCGGATGCAGCGAAACGATACAAGTTGGACGAAGCCGGCTACAAATTCCTGGTGATTGATGATGGCTGGCAGCTGCGGGAACTGCGCGCAAACGGTGAAATGGTGGCGAATCCGGAGATTTTTCCGCACGGTATTGCGCCGGTGGCGCAATACGTCCGGCAGCGCGGCTTCGAACTGGGGATTTACTCCAGCCCCAACACATTGACTTGCGCCGGGTTTGCCGGCTCGCTGGGACACGAGGGGGTGCATGTGCGCCAGTTCGCTGACTGGGGCTGCCGGTTCGTCAAATACGATTACTGTCCGGTTCGCAACGATGAGCCGGGGCTTCCCAGCGATAACATCATCGGCCGCTATCGCGCGCTCGGCGACGCGATCAAGACCAACGCGCCGGGCATGCTGTTTTCCATTTGTGACAAGGGATGGGCCGGCCAGATCAATAAGCGTCAGCGGTCCACGAATGCGTCTGCCATCACTTCGCAACAGCGCCGGCAGGCTTTTGCCTGGTGCCGGGAGGTCGGCGGCGTGATGTGGCGCACCACGGGAGACATCAAACCCACCTGGCAGCGCATCATGGAGATACTTGATGAGCAGGAGGGGCTGGCCCCGCTCGCCGGGCCAAATGCATTCAACGACCCCGACATGTTGGAAGTTGGCAACGGCAACCTGACCGAGGCCGAAAACCGGGCGCACTTCTCGCTGTGGTGTGTCTTGAATGCCCCGTTGATGCTCGGCAACGACCTGCGCAAGATTCCCGAAGGTGTTCTCAAGATCATCACCAACAAGGAAGTGATCGCGTTGAATCAAGACTTGCTCTGCCGGCAGGCGGTTCGGGTGACAGACGCGAACGGCATTCAGGTGTTTGCCAAACCGCTGGCCAACGGCGACGTGGGGGTGTGCGTTCTGAACCGCGCCAATACCAACCAGGCGGCGACCGTCGCTTGGGACAAACTCGGGCTGGAAAAGGGCACGACCTGGCGCGTTCGCGACCTCTGGGCGCACCAGGATCTCGGCGCATTCACCAACCAGATCACCACCACCGTTTCATCCCACGACGTTGTCACCTACCGGATGAGCCGGGTAACCAAAAAGTAAAATCACGTGAATAAACTCAAATGTTTGCTGACCGGCGCACTGCTGGCGTGGTCGGCCCTTGCGGTCCATGCCGCTGACGACAACGCCACGACGAAAACCAACATCACCTACAAAACCACCGCGCAGGGGCCGCTGCGCCTGGACCTCCACTACCCCGAAGCGCCCAGGACCAACGCCAGGTATCCATTGGTTCTCTACACGCACGGCGGCGGGTGGTCGGCGGGCAACAAGTCGATCGGGAACGAAGGGCCAAAAAGGATGATCGTGACCGCGCTCAACGCCCGGGGCTTTTGCGTCGCCTCGGTGGATTACCGCCTCTGCACGAAGGACGGGAGCATTGTCGTGAAGGATTGCGTGACCGATTCGAAGGACGCGTTGCGTTATCTCGCGAAAAACGCCCGGCCGTTGAGTCTCGACGCCAATCATGCCTTCACCTTCGGCGATTCCGCCGGCGGGCACATCGCGCAAATGCTGCTGCTCGCGCCGCCGGAAGCTTTCCCGGGCGATCCCGCGCTGGCGAATGCCGGGTTTCAGGTGGTCGCCGGTGTCTCGTGGTATGGCCCGTGTGATTTTGAAAAGGAGGACCTGTTCAGCCGGGACGGCGAGCCGGTCAAACAGGACCGCTTTGCCGGGCGGATGCTGCGCGGCAGCGAGACGCCCGAAGAGAAAATCGCCGTGACCCGCGAAATGAGCCCGGTGAATTATCTGAAATCCAACCGCCCGCCGCTGCTGATGCTGCAGGGCGATCAAGACAAGACGATTCCCGTGGCGCATGCCCGCTACATGAAGGAACGAGCGGAGGCCGTCCAAGCGCCGGTGGAAATCATCATTGTCAAAAACGCTTCGCACGGTTGGAAGCAGGCTGGCGGCCCGTTGGATCCTTCCTTGGAAGAGATCATCCGGAAGACCGCCGATTTTATGGAACGGAATTTGGGGCGCAGTGCAAAATAGCGAAATGCTCGATTCGGAGGATTGACGTCCTGCACCTCATGCTCTGGCGGTTGCTTGGCTTCATGGATTGCGGCAGCGCTGAAAAATGGATGGCAACGGGCAGCCGGCCACACCCCGTATTTACGGGGGGTGTCGCCTGAACGGCGGCTTGCTAGACTGATTTGAACCCTAAAGCCGCGAAGCAGTCTGTGCGGCATTCTGTTCAAATTAGAACGCGACAAACAACCCGACAGCCCAACCAACAAGTTATTAAACAGACGTAAAAGCTACAGTTCCGCGGTAAAACCTCCGCCGCCTGCGGTGCCTGTTTTGTAGTTAATTTTAGTCACTGCCCGCCCGGCGGGATTATGGTCTAAATTAGACCGCCTCAATCCGACATCAGCAATCCACCAACTCCAAAGAATAATACCCGTGAGAAGCCAACAATGGTTAACAATTCTCTCCCCACTGGCGAAGGCACTCCGTTCCGCGCCAAGCTCGAAAATGAGGATTCCTCCCTCCTTGCTCCTGGCCGCACTGTGCTTGTTCGGCCTTGTGGCCCTGCATAATTCCGCGCTCGCCGCCACCTATTACTGGGACAACAACGGCACCACCGCCGGCTTCGGCACGGCGGGCGGCACGTGGAGTTCTGCGGGCAGCACCCTTTGGAACAACGATAGCACCGGCGGTAGCGCGGGAACTCCGAACACTCTCGGCACCACTATCACCACCACCACTGGGGACACGCTCTTTTACGCCTCGCTGGCCGCAGGCACGGTCACGGTTTCCGGCACGGTCTCCGCAAACAAACTCACCTACGGTGCCGCTTCTGGTGCCATCACGAACTCCGGCGCAGGCATCATTACGCTCGGCGGCACCGCGCCTACCATCACTGTTAATAACACCAATTTATACAATACGATCAGCTCGACCTTGACAAACAACGGCAACGCTCACTGGACAAAAACTGGAAGCACTCCCACCAACATCCTCGTGCTCGCCGGAAATAACACCTTTACTCGTAACCTCACCAACAGCGTGGGCATACTGAACATCCAACATGCGAATGCGCTGGGCACCACGGCCCCGACGATCGTGCTCGACGGGGCGCAACTCCAGATTCAAGGCGGCATTACGGTCGCCGAACCAATCACGCTCAACGGACCCGGGTTGGCCAGCGATGGCGCCCTGAAAAACGTCGCTGGCACTAACATCTGGTCCGGACTCATCACGCTCGCATCTTCGCCCACCCGGATCAGCGCTGTCGCCGGCACCACGCTGACGCTGGATGTTGCTTCCGGCAGCGCCATCGCCGGGGGCGCTAATAATCTGCTCCTTGGCGGTTCCGGCAATATCGTTGTGAACGATCCGATCACCGGCACTGGCAACCTTACAAAGGACGGCGCTGGCACGGTGACATTATCCGGCGCCAACACCTTCAGCGGCAGCACCAAGGTCAACGGCGGCAAGATTGCCCTGGGCAACGCGCTCGCCTTGCAAAACAGCGCCTACGATACCGCCTCCGTCAACGGCGGTCTGGATGTGACCGGATTTACGACCCCGACTCTCGGTGGTCTGACGGGCAGCGCGAGTCTTTCGGCAACTTTGATCACGGGATACGGCAGCGTTACCGCACTGACCAACAATCCGCAGACAGGGGTTTCGGTCACCTACAGCGGTGCTATTACCGAAGGTGCCAGCGGGATGTCACTCATCATGACCGGCGCGGGCACGCAGACGCTCACCGGCGTGGGTAATTCGCTGGGGACTCTATCCGTAAGGGGCACCAATCTGGTGTTAGCCGGGAATTCGACCACGGCCGTGTCCACTCTGCTGGAAGTCGGCGCCGGCTCCAGCAGCGGCGCGATGACTATTACGAACAATGCGTCGTTGACCGTTGGGGGAAACTTCTACATGGGAAACGCCAATACCAGGTCGGCCACCATCACCCAAACCGGTGGGACGGTTAATTTGAACACGTCCACGGCGGACGCGATTCGCATCGGCTACTTTGGCAACGAAATCTCGACTTACACGATTTCCGGTGGTGAGCTGAACGCGCTGAATACCCGCATCGTCCTCTCCTGGGACGGCGGCAGCTACCTCAATGTCAACGGTGGCACGGCCAATCTACGCGGCATTTGGGATGCGGGCAGAATCACGATCTCCCATGATCCTCATCTCACGGTGGATGGCGGCACGCTCAATATTGGTGTGGACGGTATCGCCATGGGACCCGACACCTACAGCATCATCCTGACCAACAACGGCACGCTGGGCGCGCTGGCCAACTGGTCGTCAACCTGCGCCATGACCCTGGGCGGCTCGGTCAATGTGGACACGACAGGCGGCAACATCGGGCTTTCCGGCGTTCTCTCCGGTGGCGGCGGCTTCACCAAGTTGGGCGCCGGCACGCTGACCCTCTCCGGCGCCAACACCTACAGCGGAAACACCACCGTCAGCGCCGGCACGCTGGCCTTGAGCGGGAGCGGGACGATTGCCAATACGCCCAGCATCATCGTGGCGGGCGGGGCGACCTTCGATGTGTCCGGCCTCTCCTCGCCGCCCTTCGCCTTGGGCGCCAGCCAGACTCTCACCAACAGTGGAGCCACCACGGCCAACCTCGTCGGCAACATCAGCAACGGCTCCGGCAAAGTGGGGCTTTCATTCGCTTCTGGCACCCCCTCCTTCACCACGGCAGGCACCCTGACCCTCGCGGCTGGAACCACGTTGACGGTCAACAACACCGGCGCGCAGCTCGGTCACGGCAGCCACAAGCTCATCGCCAGGA
>JAFMIZ010000037.1 GCA_017853715.1 Pedosphaera sp. | reverse complement strand
GAGCAAAAGTGAAGGAGCGTTAGCCATGAGCGTGTACATCCAGAATCTCAAGAATGGCCACTTTGCTCGGGGGCCGGCGCAGTGGACCGAAGACGCCAAGCAGGCACAGGATTTTTCCGGGTGTGTGGCCGCGCTCCTTTACTGTCATTTGCACCACTTGGAGATGGTTCAAGTGGTCGGCAGGTTCGAGAATCCGGAGCAGGATTTCATAATACCGGTCCGGGGCCTCGGGTTCGAATGACCGGTTTATTGGGGACGCAGCTGGATCGCGCGCTGTTCAGTTGCGTGGGATTCTTCCAATAAGGCCGGGCGGAACTGATGATTGCGCGCGCCGACCGGCGCAATCACTCCATGATGGCTGGGTCTATCAACCCTGCCACGGTGTCCATGTCATGCCCGGGGACATGGATCCGTCTCTGCATCCAAGTCCCCACCTGCCTGCCGCCACAGTCGGCCGCACTCACCACCCGAATATTCGGCGGAAGGACCCGCTGAATTGGGTCGGTGCGGGGTGGGAGGCCGATTGGATGATCCTGTCGGGCACGATTTGTGACATGGCTTGGGCAGTCCAGCTCCAGTGGTTTCGGTGCAAACAGGCCAGGTTGTGCTAGATTAGGGTGGAGTGCGGCGGTTGTGCTGCACGAGCGGCGCGCCGGTCCGCAGTCGGCAAGGGTGGAGCAGCTGGCGGGGCTGCCCTTGAACGCTCGGAATTCTCCCGCCGGCAAGGAGACCGTTATGAGAGCATTAACCAAGTGGAGTCCGCGTGCGAGACGCATGGATCTCGAACCATCGGGGCTCGGCACGCGCTGGGATGCGTTCCGCGAAATGGAGAGGGAGATGGCGATGCTTTGGGATCGCATGGACCGCGCATTCGGTCGCTGGCCCATGGAAAGCACGGGCGAGGATTTGACCACGACCACATGGTCGCCCAACGTGGACATCACGGAGGATGGCCAGGAGTATCAGATCAAGGCAGAATTGCCTGAAGTCAAGAAGGAGGAGATCAGGGTGCTCGTTCGCGACGGCATGCTTTCGCTCAGCGGCGAACGCAAGTCGGAGAAGGAGGAGAAGGGGAGAAAGTATCATCGCATTGAACGTGCTTACGGCAGTTTCGAACGCAGCTTCAGACTGCCGAGTGACGCCGATGCCACGAAGATCACGTCCGAGTTCAAGGACGGTATGTTGAAGGTTCATCTACCCAAAGTTCCGGGCACCAAGCCGAAAGCCATTGAGGTGAAAGTGGCATGAAATGAATGGCTGACACCGCCCTGGCGGTGGAAACATCGCCAGGGCGCGAACGGTTCCGGGTTAGTTCGACTCAGTGCGTAGTTCCCAAAATAAGTCAAAGTTCAGTCGAAAGGAGCGAATCATGAAGATGCATGCATTCATTGCAGGACTGTTGATGCTGTCTCTCCTGTCGGGCTGCAATCCCAGCCCGAAATCCAGCCGGGGCTTCCGGCTTCCCGAAGGTGATGTTGAGAGGGGCCAGCAGGCCTTCACTGATCTGAAGTGTTATTCTTGTCACCAGGTGGACGGCGTGAAATTACCGGCCTCAACGGCCTTTAACCTGACGCTGGGCGGCGAAACCAGGGTTGTCAAAACGTATGGTGAACTGGTCACTTCCATCATCAACCCTTCACACATCATCTCCCCGGAATACCGGGCAAGGATGGAGGACGTAAAACTCTCTCCCATGCCGGTGCATAACCGCCAGATGACGGTCGAGCAGATGATTGACCTGGTCGCCTTTCTGGAATCGCACTACAAACTGGTGCAGCCGGAAGTGGCAACGGATAGGTATTATCCCTGAACCGGCGCACCTTGTGCCATGAGGACCATGATTGAGCCGGGCGTGGTGCGGGGTCAATGGTGGCGTGGATTGGCCGATGGCCGTGTGCAATGTGGCCTGTGTCCCCGCCGCTGCAAATTGCGCGAGGGCCAGCGCGGCTTCTGTTTCATTCGGGAGGCACGCTCCGGCGGCATGGTGATGACCAGCTACGGGCGGGCCTCCGGTTTCTGTATCGATCCCATTGAGAAGAAGCCGCTGAACCACTTCTACCCGGGTAGCAGTGTGCTCTCATTCGGCACAGCCGGCTGCAATCTCGGCTGCCGCTTCTGCCAGAACTGGGACATTTCAAAGGCGCGCGACGACGACTGCCTGCAATCATGGGCTTCGCCGGCCGGCATCGCCGACGCGGCGGCCGAACATGGCTGCAAAAGCATTGCCTTCACCTACAACGACCCGGTCATCTTCGCCGAGTTCGCCATGGACTGCGCGGCGCTTGCCCGGGAGCGCGGTATCAAGACCGTGGCGGTGACGGCGGGCTACATCGATCCCGGGCCGCGGCGTGAATTCTTCGCAGACATGGATGCGGCGAATGTGGACCTGAAGGCTTTCACCGAGGACTTCTACCATCGACTTTGCTTTGCCAGTCTCGCGCCTGTGCTGGACACCCTGCGCTGGCTCAAGCGCGAGACCCGCGTATGGCTCGAAGTCACCACGTTGTTGATCCCGGGTTATAACGATTCGGAGCGGGAGATTGAGCAGCTCTGCCAATGGTTCGCCGCCAACCTTGGACCCGATGTGCCGCTTCATTTCACGGCATTTCACCCGGATTTCAAAATGCTCGACGTGCCGCCCACACCGCTGGACACATTGATTCGGGCACGGCGGCAGGCGATTGGAGCCGGACTGCACCACGTTTACCTCGGCAACTTGGACCATCTCCGGGCCCAGTCCACCTATTGCCCGGAATGTGGCGCCCTGCTGATCGAGCGCGATGGTTATCGCCTCGGGCGTTGGAACCTCGACAACAGCGGCTGCTGCTGCGCCTGCGGGGCGCGGCTCTCGGGTTGCTTTGATCCGCGCCCAGGGCACTGGGGCCCAAGATGGGAACGCGTGTCCATTTTCCCTGAGATTCCCCACTACGGAGGCCCACCCTCATGACGGCACCCAAACCAACGAACCCGCCTTGTCCTTCTGGTGCGCAGACTAGTCCGCTTGCGCGGGGTAATAGTGGCCGGTTGAATTATTGAAGTATCGGAATTTGCACTAGCGGCGGGGTGCGGGCAGGACGTGGGCGGGGAACTGGATGAGCGATCGTCGATGATGTTTGACGGATGTTCGGCGCAAGTTCGCCAAAGCGGGCGGATGGTTTAGATTGGGGGCATGAACAAGATGATGATTGGCTGGGGCGTCGCGGGAGTGGTGCTGGCGGGTGGCCTGATCGCAGGCTGCAAGACCTCACGCGCCGGGTATGGATCCGCACCTTACAAGGTGGTGCGGCAGGCCGATAAATTTGAGCTGCGGGATTATCCGGCGCTGCGGCTGGTGGAGACGGCCATGGGTTCGCGCGGGGATTCCGGCAGCGGTAGCTTCGGGCGATTGTTCGGTTACATCTCAGGCAAGAACGCGGCGGAGGAAAAGATCGCGATGACCACGCCGGTGTTCATGTCAGGCGCCGAGGCGAACGCGACGATGGCGTTTGTGATGCCGGCGGAGATGGAGGCCGCGAAGGTGCCGCAACCGACGGACCAGGCGGTGCGGGTGCGCGAGGTGCAGGGCGGACGGTTTGCCGTGCTCCGGTTCAGCGGCGGACGGAGCGGGAAGAAGGAAGCAGCGGCGCTGAAGCAGCTGGAGGGTTGGATGAAGCAGGAGGGATTGCAATCGACCGGAAGCGGCCCGGTTTATGGATATTTTGATCCTCCGTGGACGCCGGGATTTTTGCGACGGAACGAAGTGATGTGGCGGGTGGCGCAACCTTAGCAGGGCCGCAGGACGGGAGGCTATTTGAGCCAGAGGACGGTGATGCCGAGGTTCGTTGCCCCGAGATCAGGATCGCCGCGGAGGGCGGGCGCCGCGTCGAGGAGGTCGAGCACGACGGGGTTGAAGATGTTGAAGCTTTCGCCGGGGATGAAGTCCTTGATGACCCCTTCCTTTTTACGCAGCGCAAAGGATTTGCGGAGGCCGTGGTTCAGGGTGCCGCCTTTGCCGCTGGAGCCGTAGCCGTGGATGAGTTTCAGGACGCGCACGCCTTGCTTTCTGGCGTGGCGGATTTCTTGAACGACGTGGCGGCGGGCCTCGTCGAGCGAGGGCATGCCGGCTTCGATGTTGAGGGTGCGGAGCATGAGCGGGAATATCATAAGCCAGAAATTATATCAGAGAAGGGCAAACTGGCGGGCGGTGGGTTCGCACAGCATGGTGACACCGGGCCCGAGCAGGCGCAACGGGCGGTGTGTTTGAGGTTCAGGTTCTTCGCCTTCTTGGCCTTCAGCGGCCCGCAGGCTTTCTGGACCAGATGCAGGAGCGTGGCGGTTGGCGGCGAGAATTTCCTGCTGCGAGCTGCATGGGCGATTGAGGATGGCGGAGCGGTCAGTTCATCTCGAAGCGGCGCTGCTTTTCGATCGGCTTGGGCTGCTTGGCAGCCTTGGGCTTCGCGGCGTCCTGCAATGTGGCCAGGGCCATCTTGGGGGAGGTCTTGGTGTAAACGACCTTCATGATCGTGCCGAAGAAATGGTCCACCGCCCACAGGTTGGAGCCCACGAGCTCGCTGATTAACTCCAGCGAGACCTCGGGCGAGGGCAACGGCTGGCTGGTGCGGAGTCGCGGTTCGCCGGTATCCATGTTGACCTCAAAGCACCCGTGGGTCAGGCCCCAGTTGAGGCGGGAAAAGAGATCGGCCAGCTGCGCCCGGCGGGCGGGCGGGACGCGGCAGGGCAACAGGGACATGAAAACCAGATGCGGCGCCTTGGGGTCGGCGATGGCGACACACTGCCAGCAGGCGCTCTCGCCGCTGAAGCTGAGGCGGATGACCGGCATGTCGGCCACCCGGTCATAACTCCACTGCTTGCAGTCGAAGAACTCGGCAACGCGGTCGATCAGTCCGTCCTCGCCGCCGGGATTGAAGCATTCGTCACCCATCGATTTGACCTCGGCTGGAGGATTGCAGGATGCCAGGGGCCTCCCCTAAGGGAGACCCCTGCATCCCTGGTGTCTCCCCACCTCCCGGCCCACGCCCGAGGGAGGCGGGCGTGGGTAAAAGTGAATCGGCAGAGCCAAGATGAAAGTTGGGGGTTGAAAGTTGAGGGACGGTTCCGCCGCCCGACTCTGCGCTCCACGACGGGCTGGTCGTAGCGCGACCGGCGCCACCTGAGGGGAAGGCTTCCAAGGCGGGCGGGACGCCTATCCCACCCCGCGGGTGCGGAGCGTGAAGGGCGAACAGCTTCTGGATCGTGTTCATGCCCGCATCATCTCAGAGGGGGAGTGACAAAAGCTGTCCCTTGGGGGTATAAAGTTATCCACAGTTTCCACCGGAACGAGGGAGTGACAAAATTTGTCACCGCCCGGTGAGAAAGCGGTGACGACTCACCGCCGTCCGGAATGCAGAATGGGAGATATATCATGAGCAAGATCAAGCATGGCGGAAGAAGACACTCCGGGCGGCAGGGGGCGAGCCGGGTGGCGATGGACCGGATGTATCGCATCCATCAGCTGCTGCAAAACCGGGAGCATCCGAACTGCACGTCGCTGGCCAGGGAGTTCGAGGTGGTGACGCGTACCATCAAGCGCGACGTGGAGTTCATGAAGCTGCGGATGGGGTTGCCGGTGGAGTTCGACGCGCGCACGAACGGGTATCACTACACGAAGCCGGTGGAGCATTTTCCCGAGCTGCCGCTGAGCGAGGCGGAGGTGTTTGCGCTCCTGGTGGCGGGCAAAGCGATTGCCCAATACCGCGGCACGCCCTTCGAGGAGCCATTGCAGACCGCGTTCCGCCGGCTCACGGGGCAGCTGGACCAGACGGTGAAGTTCTCGCTGGGGAGCCTGGACGGAGTGCTGTCATTCCATCCGTTCGCGCCGGAGGATGCGGACCTGCGGGCCTTCGAGGTCATCACGCGGGCGCTGACGGAGGGGCGGGAGTTGAGCTTCACCTATCGCAACCACGGGGCGCAGGTGACGCAGCGGCGGCGGGTACAACCCTACCACCTGGCGTGCATCCAGAACGTCTGGTATCTGATCGGGTTCGACGTGGGGCGGTCGGCGATGCGGACGTTTGCGTTGACGCGTGTGCAGCGGCCGATGCTGCTGCAGAAGCGCTTCACCGTGCCGAAGACATTCAACGCGCAGGACTATCTGGCGGGGAGCTTGGGCGTGTTCAAAGGTAGGGATGATTACGAAGTGGTGGTGGACTTTGACGCGTGGGCGGCGGATGAGATCCGAGGACGACGCTGGCACCGGACGCAGGAGCTGACGGAGCTGCCGAAGGGGACGCTGCGACTGCGGCTGCGGTTGAACAACATCAAGGAGGCGGAAAAATGGCTGCTGGGCTATGGGGCGCACGCCACGGTGGTCAGGCCCCAAGCATTACGTGAAAAATTGCGGGTGGCGGGTGAGGAGCTGGCGAAGAGGTATGGTGGGTGATTGGCGGAAAGCGGCAAGTGGGCGGTCATGGCAACGCGGAGCTGGGAGCCACGAGCTGCGCGAGCCGAGCCTGCTCCATGGTTTGGGGCGGCGGCATGGAACACATCTTGACCCGACATTTGGGACTCAGCTCGGGCGCAGCGGCTTCCAAGTCGCGGCGACGTGCCTTTTCGTCGCGCTCGCGCTTGCGCTGCGTAGCCTGCGTTGCCCGAAATGATTGGTAAGCACTATTCATTGCGAGTCCTCAGGCGGATTGCCCGACGAGATGCGGTCCATCCGGCTGCGCAATTGGCGTATCTCTTCGGTGAGCAATTCAATCTCCGAGCGCCTTTGGCCCGAATTCAGCAGCAGGCTGCCCACAGCTGCGGTGAAGGTGCCAAAAAGCGCGATGCCAAAGACCATAAGGACAGCCCCAACGACGCGGCCCGCCGGGGTTATGGGAACACAATCGCCGTAGCCGACTGTGGTAATGGTCTCCAAGGTCCACCACAACGCATCGCCTGCGGTCTTTATGTTGGAGTCGGCGCTTTGCTCGAAAACAAGGACAAGAATCGAGGAGGCGATAATGGAACCGGCCCCGACAATAGCCACGAGCGCGAATGCGCCCTTGGCCCGCTCGCGCAAAATGATCTGGCCGAGGTACCGGATTGAGTGCACCGCCCGCAACAGTCGCACGAAGCGTGCAATGCTGGCCAGCCGACCCCAACGAAAAATGTCGATGGTGGGGATGCATGAGAAGAGGTCGACCCAGCCCCACTTCATGAAGTCAGACTTACGCTCCGCTATACAGAAGCGGGTCAAGAAGTCGGCAAAGAAGACGGCGCAGATGGTGTTGTCGAAGATTCCAAGCAGCCGGATGACTTCAGGCGGCAAATCGAGCAGCCATTCAGCCGCAATAGCACCCATGACATAGACCGAAAGTGCCGCCATCACAAAGGGCCATGATCCGACCGGTGCGATTTTCTTATCTGCGCTGTGCCTCTCCATTGATTCCATCGAAATCCCTAGACTTGCCGCTTGAGTATCATGAGCTGTTCAGAAGAGCGACTTGTTTTTCGTGGATGGCGCCGAAGTCTCCTCACGCCGGAGGAAGGGGTGGGCGCCCAACGCCACCGCGCCGACGATGCCGGCCGCAATAAGTCTGGGATCGTTCATCAGTTCTTCTGGGTCATCAGGCCGCATTTTCGATCAACCGCACTCGGTCCCGCTGTGCTATTTTTATCCAGTTAAGGACGCTGCCATGAACACCTCGCACGCATTGACGGAGCCGCACACTCCTCCAAGCTCGGGTGCGGGCCTGCTCGCCTGGTTTCCCCTCCTGCTCGCCGCTTACGTCCTCAGCTCCGGCCCCGCCGCCAAGCTGGTCGAACTCGGTATCATTTCTGAGAGCACGTTGGAGCCGTTCTACGTCCCGCTGGTGTGGGCCATGAAACACTTCGCACCCATGCGGGAGTTCATCTATTGGTATCTGGGCTGCGTGTGGAACATCTTCCTGGGTCAGTACGGTCCGGGATAAATGGGAGATTCTTGTTCGAGTTCTTCCATTGGTATCCGGGCGCCCCAGGGGCTGCCACCGGCCCGCACCTTCAGTTTTCGGTTTCCGCTCTCTCCATCGCTTTTGCCACCGGTTCATCCCGCTTATCAATATGAAAACCGCCCGCCGCGGTGTTAGGCTTGCAGCAGAAAGGCTCCCGCCATGCACGCGCCTGCTTCTCCGCGCACGACCGCCCCGAGACACGGGCGCGGCCTCGGCAGTCTCGCCTGGTTGGTCCTGCCTCTCCTGATGCTTTACCTCCTGAGCCCGCCGCCAATGCTGCTGCTCGCGGAACGCTGCGCCTTCCTGCGGGAAGGCCCCGGCGAAAAGGTCGCCGGCGTCATCTATGCGCCCCTCCTTTGGTGCGCTGGCCGGTCTCCTGCGATGCAGTCGTTTTACCAATGGTATACCCTCGAGGTCTGGCGTTTGCCGCCGCCGGACTTCACCTTCGACGTGGCCGACATTGTGGATGCCCTCAGCGTCACCCATGCCACCAACGCCCCGCCGCAGTGAGCGTTCGCTCCGCGTTTTCATCGCCTGAATGCGTTTCATCCTCCCTCCCGTGTTTGTTGATGTTGCTTGGCCGCCCGGATGAAATCCCACGGCCGCTCGATCACGGCCTCCGCCACCTTCGGCGGCAGGTAGAACAGGTTCTTCGCGCCGTAACGTGCCGCGATGAATCGCAGGATCATCTCCTCCGTCATCCGCTCCGCGCTCGGCTCTCGTTGCTCCCTTTCTCCCTTTCAGCTTTTCGGAAGGATTTTAACCCTTATCGATGACCCACAACTGGCGAGCCGCTTGAAACGCCTCCCAGCCATGTTCCAGTTCAACGTCAGTCCACACGTGCTCGATCGGTGCCAACGGCTCCACCGAGTTCACGATGAGATTGATGCACCATACCGGCTGGCCCAATGCCTGCCGATACGCCGCCAGTTGGTAGCACCACGACTTGTAAGGCTTGGGGGTGGCAGGTCGACTCGCGCTGCGAGCGCCGCTTTCTCCGCTCTGCCCTCTGCGAAAACCGCATGGTTTTCAAGTCCACCAGCGAGAGACCATGAAGGGCGTGCTCGATGAGCAGATACGCCGTGCCCGCGTAACCCAGCTCGTGATGCACCAGCGCCTCCTCCGTCCAGTGCAGCGCCACCACGTTGTGCCGGAACCAATCGAAGTAATGCTGCAACCACGCCGCCGCCGCTTCGTTTACTCCCTCCTTCGGGCGACAATGTGCTCCATCACCACCTGCCTGGTGCGCTTCGTTAGTTCGGACCCGCGCCGTTGAGATACACCCGCGCGAGCGCCGCATTGAACTGCGTCTGGCTTTCCGCTTCGTTGCGGTCGTTGAGTAGTCGTTGTGCTTCCTGCTTGTTGGAAGTCTTAAGACTCGTTTGTTCGCCCGTGATTTTGTTTTTGAGGCGGAACACGCCCCAAGGGCGGCGGACCAGACCGAAGGTTGATTTCATTGCAGTACTCATGATTTTGAGTGTGCCGGGCTGCGGCGCTTTCGCGTGAGCGAGCCATACGGCCGGTTTCGGAGCGGAGATAATTTTCTGCGGGGGCGGTCAGACAGGTGTTGATTCCGGTGAAGGTTCCGGCCATCGATTTTCAAAACCCACTGTGCTTAAGTACTTTAGGCTGGAGGCGAGGGTCGGAATCGAACCGACGAATGGAGCTTTTGCAGAGCTCTGCCTTACCACTTGGCGACCCCGCCCCGTTGGGAGCGTCCCGAAGAGTAATCACAGCTTCCGCCGGTGCAAGATTCGTTTTTGCCATCTCACCGGCCCGCCGGACCCAACTGGCGGCTAGCTCAGGCTGACGGGGTCAATGTCCACGGATGCGGTGACTTCGTCGGGGAGGACCAGGTCGGTCAGGAGTTTGGCGAGGCGGCGACTGAGCTCGGGCATCTGCGGCACGCGAAGCATCAACTGATAGCGGTAGAACGTCTCGGCCCGGAGCAAGGGCGCAGGGGCAGGGCCCAGCAGGATGACGCCTTTCAGATTGGCGGTGAGCTTTTCGAGTTCGCGCTTGAGATGCTCGGCCGCGAACTGAACTTTCTGTTCGTTGCGGCCTTTGATGGTGAGCATCGCAATGCGGGCAAAGGGCGGATAGTTCAACTCTTTCCGAAATTCAATCTCTTGCTCATAAAATCCCGCGAAGTCGTGACGACGGGCGTATTGAATCGCAGGATGAAAGGGCGTGAAGCTTTGCACGAACACTTCGCCCTCGACGTCGCCGCGTCCGGCCCGGCCAGCGACCTGGGTGAGCAGTTGGAAGGTGCGTTCGCCCGCCCGGAAGTCCGGCTGGTGCAGGGCCATGTCGGCAAAGATGATTCCCACGAGGGTGACGTTGGGAAAGTGCAGTCCCTTCGCAATCATCTGCGTGCCGACGAGGATGTCCACTTTGCCGGTGCGGAATTCGCCGAGCACACGGCGGTAATCCTCCTTGCGTTTCATGATGTCGGAATCCATGCGCCGCAGGCGGGCTTTGGGGAACAGTTTGCCGAGGATGTCCTCCACTTTCTCCGTGCCGAGTCCGGCGTAACGGATCGCCGGGTTGTTGCACTTGGGGCAGGCGTTGGGAACTTTGGCGGTGTGGCCGCAGATATGGCAGGCGAGCTTTTGGTCGCGGCGATGGTAGGTCAGCGAGATGCTGCAGTTGGGACACTCGGCTACGAACCCGCACTTGGGACACTCCAGCGAGGAGGAATAACCGCGGCGGTTCAGGAACAAGATGGTCTGCTCGCCGCGCTCGAGGCGTTGGGTGATGGCTTCCTTGAGTTGCGGTGAGAAAACGGGGATGCCCTTTTCCTTGCGGGCGGTCTGGCGCATGTCCACCACGCGCACGAGCGGCATCTTGGCGTCGTCGGCGCGTTCGGGAAGTTCGAGCAACTGGTATTTGCCGCGTTTACAGTTGTGGAAGCTCTCCAGCGACGGGGTGGCGGAACCCAGCACCACCACGGCTCCTTCGCGCTGGCCACGCACCACCGCAACATCTCTGGCATGATAACGCGGCGCCTCCTCCTGCTTGTAAGTGTGCTCGTGTTCCTCATCCACGATGATGAGGCCCAGCGGCTCGACCGGAGCGAAGATGGCTGAACGGGCCCCGATGACGATGCGGGCGCGGCCCTGGCGGATCTTGTGCCACTCATCATGGCGTTCACCGGCAGAGAGGTGAGAATGCAGAACCGCTACGAGCGTTTGATTGGGGCCATGGCTGAAGCGGGCCTTGAAGCGCTCAACCGTCTGCGGGGTGAGGGAGATCTCGGGCACGAGCACGATTGCGCCTTTGCCTTGGGTCAGTGCATGGTCAATGGCTTGGAGGTAAACTTCCGTCTTGCCGGAGCCCGTGACGCCGTGGAGGAGGAAGGTGCAGGTTGGTTGATGGCCTTTGGTTGGTGGTTGTTGGAGCGGGTCGGTCATCCGTGATTCAGGCGAGACGGTGGCGGCGCCACCTGCCAATGTGCCACCCATGGCGGGGATGATTGCTTCCAGCGCCTTCGCTTGCGCGGGGTTGAGCGGCAGGGATCTGCTGGGGACGATCTGTTCGTGGGCGTAAGGGTCGCGCTCGGAAATCTGATTGGTGATGCTGATGAGGCCGCGGTCTTCAAGGCGGCGCACCGTGGCGGCCGTGGTGTCCGCGAGTGCGAGCAGCTCTTGCAACGGCAACTCGCGTCGCTCTTCGATGATGTTCCACACGTCCCGCTGGCGTTTGGGCAACTTGGGGAACTCGCCGGTCCATGGGAGTGCGCGAACGAACAATCGTTCCCGCCAGCCCGCCTCCTCCTTGCGCACGGCTTCCGGCAAAACGCTCTTGAGCGCAATCTCAGGAGGGCAGCAGTAGTAATCAGCGATCCAGCGGGCGAGCGCGAGCACCTTGGGCGTCACGAGCGTCTGCGCGCCGATGACTTTGAAGATGGGCTTGAGGTTGGCGTGGGCGGATTCCTCGGCAACCGCCGTGACCACGCCCAGCACCTTGCGCGGACCGAACGGGACCTGGACGCGCGAGCCCACGCCCACCTTGCCCGCGAGTTCGGGCGGAATGGCGTAATCAAACTCCTTGCGGAGGGCGATTTCGAGGGTGACGCGGGCGATCATGAGTTCGAATGTGGAACTCAGGAAAGCAGGAAAGTCGCGGCGGGGAAATGCGGAAGATGTCTCCGTTCAAGCGCCCAGCGGGGGTATTCCGTGTACCCCTTGGGGCCGGAGGCGTAGAAGGTGGATTCGTCCAGCTGGTGAGCGGGGCGTTGCGGCGGAAGCGTTCCCGCAGGTCCGGGTTGGCCAGAAACGGCACGCCGAACGCGATGGCATCGGCCCAGCCCTCAGCGAGGGCTTGGTGGTGTCCTTCGTGAAGCCGCCCGCGGTCACTTCGTTGATGATAATCCCACCCAGGCGCGCTGACGGTAGTATTCGGCGTTCAGTTCGGTGGGGGACATGGCCCTCGCCAGCGCGGCAGCGGGTGAGGGCGGCATGAAGATGCGGTTGGGACAGACCAGGGGTCCCAATTCAGTCGGATCACACAAGGTCGGCGTGGTGATGCTGTTGATACCGTATCATTCGGCCGGTCCAGCTTCGGAGCGACGGCGGCGTGAATATGCAGAGCAGATAACTCAGCCGTCGCAAGGGCGCCAAAGAAAACGGCCGATTTAGCCCGCCCCTGCCGGCGCAAATGATGTCCAGCCCGCTTTTGGGCGGGACAACCAAAAGAGCAGGCGGGACGCCTGCGCCACCCGATGAGAGGGGGCGCCGCTCACATGCCCATGATCTGGTAGCCGCCGTCCACGTAGATGACCTGGCCGGTGATGGCGGCACCGCCATCGCTGGCGAGGAAGGTGCCGGTGGCGCCGAGTTCCTCGGGCAGGCAGGTGCGCTTGAGCGGCGCGTGGGCTTCGTAATGCTTGATCATTTCCATGAAGCCGGAAATGCCGCGCGCCGCCAGCGTGTTGACGGGACCGGCGCTGATGCAGTTCACGCGGATCTTCTTGGGACCGAGATCGTAGGCGAGATAGCGGGTGCTGGCTTCGAGTGAGGCTTTCGCCACGCCCATGACATTGTAGTGCGGCACGACTTTTTCCGCGCCGTAATAGCTCATCGCCACGATGCTGCCGCCCCCGGTCATGAGCGGAGCGGCGGCACGGGAGAGGGCAACCAAGGAATACGCGCTGACGTCATGAGCGATCTTGAACGCCTCGCGGTCGGTGTTGATGAAGTCGCCTTCCAATGCGGCCTTGGGCGCGAACGCCACGGAGTGAAGCAGAAGATGCAGTTTGCCGAACTTCTGGCCCACCTCGGCGAACACGCGGGCGATGTCCTCGTCCTTGGTCACGTCGCAAGGCATGATCAGCGTGTCGGCGCCGAACGTGCCGGCGAGTTCCTCGACGTTGTCCTTGAGGCGTTCGCCTTGGTAGGTGAACGCGAGTTTGGCCCCTTCCTTGGCCCACGACTGGGCGATGGCCCAAGCGATGGAGCGTTTGTTGGCGACGCCGAAAACAATGCCGAGTTTGCCGTCAAGTGATCCCATAGTCTTATTGATTCAGGTTTGACTGAGGATGTCGGCAATCGGGGTCTTGGGGCAAGGCGGAATGCGGGCGGCTCTAAAGAAACGGAGTGAACAAGCGGGCGATGCCGTCGCGAATCTTCACTGGCAGGGAGCGGCTGTCCACCTCGGCCAGCGTGGCCGGGCGGCTCTGTTGCAACGCGCCGTCAAACCAGTCCGCCAGTGCGCGCGCCAGCGTCGGCTCGTAACACTCGACGTTGAATTCAAAATTCAGCCGCAGGCTGCGCGGATCCCAGTTGGCCGAACCGACCAAGGCCCACGCGTCGTCCACGAGCAGCAGCTTCGAGTGGTCGAACGGCGGCGGGCTCAACCAGATGCGGCAGCCGCGTTCCAGCAATTGCCACCAGTGCGCCCTCGAAGCCCATTGCACGAACGGCAGGTTGCTCTGGGACGGCAGGAGGATGTCCACTTTCACGCCGCGCATCGCCGCGAGGTTCAAAGCGGCGATGAGCGTTGCGTCGGGCAGAAAGTAAGGCGTGGCGATGCGCAGGGAATGCTTGGCGGCCGCCAGCGCGGGCAGAATGGTCCATCGCAATTTCTCGAAGTCCTCATCGGGTCCGTCGGCGATGCTGCGCGCCAGCAGGGAACCGCACGCTTCCAATTTGGGAAACCACCGGTCGCCGCGCAACGCTTCGCCCGTGGTGAACCGCCAGTCGTCCGCGAACACCTCCTGCAATTGCGCCACCACCGGGCCGGCGAGGCGGAAATGCAAATCGCGCACCGGATGGGACGGGTTCTTCTTCAGGCAGTTGCCGATGCGGATGTTCATGCCGCCGGTGAACCCGATGCGTCCGTCGACCACGAGAATCTTGCGGTGGTTGCGCAGGTTCATGGACAGCAACCGCCACGGTGCGAAGGTGGGGAGAAATTTGGCCACCCGCACACCCTTCTGTTTCAACAAGCCCGTGATGGGCGGCCACGAATAACGCGTGCCTGCCGCATCAATCAGCACGCGCACTTCCACCCCGCGTCGGACGGCCTCGCCGAGTGCGTGGGCAAACTCCCGTCCGGCTTCATCGCGGTCAAAGATATAAGTGCACAGGGTGATGGAGTGCTGGGCCTGCTGGATAGCACTGAGCATCGCGGGAAATGCGGCGTCCCCGTTGATCAGCAGCTCGACGCAGTTCCCCGGCAACAGCGGCCGGGCCGGGGGGGCGTCGGTGGCGTGGGCAAGGGCATCCAGGTGATCGCTCTGAGGCGGCAGATGTTTGTGGAGTTCCTCCGGCGGGCAGGGGGTGACGACGTGGCTGGCGCAGTAAGTTTCCACGCCGCCCCTGAGCTGGCTGGCGCGGCGTTTGATGCGGTTGATGCCGAGGATGAAATACAGCACGGCGCCGATCAACGGCGTGAACCAGATGAAAGCCACCCACAACGAGGCTGCGCGGGTATCCCGCCGGTAGAGGAGCGCATGGCCCGAAGCCCAGACGGCCAAAACCAGCGTCAGTGCGAGCACGGCAATGTGCCAAAGGTGGGAGAGCAGCTCTTGCGCGTTCATGCCAGGGTCCCTTTGCCGGACCACCGACAAGGTCCGTCATCCCACGAAATTGGCCAGCGCAATTTTTCCTGCGCGCAACCGTTGACAGGCAGCGGTGGGTGGCGGGAACGCGGCGTTCCCTCTTCCCAGGAACCCCCAAGGTAAAGCGTGTCACTTTGTGCGCGACGTCGTGGGTCAGTGTCGTCCTTTACGACGTTCGCGGCGCGCAGAGGACTGCGCGTCCCACCCGCTCAGCCCGCCGCGCCGCGCATCAGCAGGAAGCAGAGCGTCATCACGATCGTGGCGGGCAAAGCGCCCACCAGGAGGCCCAGCGGAGAGATGCCATCTGGAAAGTATTTAGAAAGGATGGACTGCCCGGCAGGGTTGGGGGCATTGGCGATGACCGTCAAGCCGCCGCCCGTGACGGCCCCGGCCACCACGGCGTATTTCATTCCCTCCGTCAGGCCGGGCACCAGCGTGGCGAGATAGGTGATGGCGGCGTTGTCATTGAACGCCGTGAGGCCGATGGCACCCAGCATCAACGGCACTTCGCTCAGGCGACTTAGAACGGGTTCAATCCACCACTGCTGCAGGCCGCCATGAATCACGAGACCCGCCAGGAAGAAGCCGACGAGGACGGGCGAGCGCAGCACGAGATTGGACTGGTAATCCTGTGTCACCTCGTAGAACGCGAGGAAGAACAGAAACCCGCCGACCATCAGCACCGGGTAGTGAGCGTTCAGCACCGTCCAGCCCATGAACAGAATATGGCCGAGTGTCACCCAGAACGGGACCGGGCGTTCGTCCCGCATGGCGGGTGGACGGCTCTTGGCGACGTCGGCCAGCTTCTTGAACTGGTTGCGGAAGCAGAGGAAATAAATGGTGTTGGAAATCGCGATGCCCGTCAGCGCTTCGATGCCGAAGTGCGTAAACATGTAGGGGGTGTCCCAACCCCATTTGCCTGCCACCATCAGGACGGGTGGGGCGGCGAAATGCGTCAGCACACCGCCGACGGATACGTTGACGAACAAAAGGCCGAGCGAGGCATAGGCCAGCTTGGCGGGTGGATTCAGCGAGTAGAACTGGCGGGCGAGCAACAGGGCGGAAATGGTCATGGCTGCCGGCTCGGTGATCAGCGAACCCAACACCGGCCCCACGGAAAGGATGGACAGCCACCAGGCCGCCGGGCTGCCGCCGCCCAGCTGGGCGATTTTTTTGAGGAACTCTTCCGCGAGATTCAGAATCGGGCGGGTAGAGGCAATGGCCATGATCACCACAACAAACAGAGGTTCGTTGTAGTGAACTTTGTGGTTGAGGTAGTTCAGCGTCGAATCCCAGCCCACGTTGAAGATCATCAGCACGCACAGCGGCAGCACCCAGATGCCGAACACGGCTTCCACCTCACCCATGAAATGCAGGAGCTGCGCGGGCATGCAGGCTTCGGACTCCGGATCTTTGCCCGCGCGACCGAGGCGTTCCTTGTGGCGATCCTTCAAAAGATGCGCCCAATGCAGGAATTGATGCGTCAGAAAGGTGTGAACCACCGCGCCCAAGAACAGGATGGTGGCCCAGAGATTGAACGGCACTTTCTGAATGCGGCCCGTCAGCACGTCCCACAGGCCGGTGACCTCGGCGTCCTGGTAGGACTCGAGCGACGGCGGAAAGGCGGCGGCGTGGTCCGTGGCGTGTTCGGCGCCCAGCGCGTTGAACGCGGCGATCATCAGCGTGGCCAACACGGCCCGCTGCCAAAGAAGAGTTGCTTTACGACAAATCATTTCGGACTCGATTGAGGGAGGTCAACTTGTTGCCAGCGTGCCTCATGCCCATGGGATAACATGAATTGCGCACCCCTGTCAGTGGTAAATCACTTGAATTGTCCAAACACATTCCCGAGTCTGGCCAGGTTGAAAACGTCGCTTCAAACGGAATCACTGGCCCGCAACGCCTCGCTTCCGCGCGAGGAAACGGCGGCGTGGCAGGCGATCGGCGCAGGTTGGCGGCAGCTCTACGGCAGCTTTCGTGATGTGGGCGTCAGCTTCGAATGGCACGATTTCAAGGCGGACGAAGCCGTGGACTGGGCGCGCAGCTTCCATGCCGGCAGCGTGGAGATTTGTCTCAACCTGGCAGGCCACGGTTCTGTTCGATCCGGCGAGAATGAAACCAAGTTCAGCGCCATGACCGCGGGATTTTATTGCCGTGGCCGCGAGCCGTTGACGGCGACCCGCCAGGCGCGCGAGCGCCACCAGTTCATCACCGTCGAGCTGGCACCGGAATTTCTCACCCGCCACCTCGCGGGACACGTGACCTCGCTGCATCCGCTCATTCGCGGCATCGTCCAAAGCCGCCGCCAAGTCACCGGGGTGGCGGACAGTGCGCCGATGAATGCCGCGCAGCAACAATTGATCGCCAGCCTGCGCAACCCGCCGGTGTTCGCGGCGGCCCAGCCGCTGTGGTACCAGGGCAAGGCCGCCGAACTCATGGCGCAGTTCTTCTTCCAGCCCGCCGAGCAGGAGTTCTTCTGCACCCGGCAACATCGCATCGGCAAGGAACGCACGGAGCGCGTCATGGCGATCCTGCAACGCGACCTGGCGAACCCGCCCGCCCTGGAGCAACTGGCGAAAGAGGTGGGGTGCAGCGCTTACTATTTGAGCCGCACCTTTTCGCAGGAAATGGGCTTCACCATCCCGCAACATCTCCAACGCCTGCGCATGAACCGCGCCGCCGAACTGTTGCGCTCGGGCAAATACAATGTGACCGAGGCGGCGCTGGAGGTGGGTTATTCCAGCTTCAGCCATTTCAGCCTCGCGTTCCGCCAGACGCACGGGTGCTGCCCGGGATTGTTCCCCATCGACCGGAGCTGATGGCGGCGGCTGGATTTCCGGAAAACAAAAAAGCCCGCCGATCGGCGGGCTGCAAGGTTTCTGGAGGCAACGCTCAGGCGCGTTCCATGTATTTGCCGGTGCGGGTATCGATCTTGATCTTCTCGCCCGTCTTGATGAACAGCGGCACCTGGACCGTGATGCCGGTTTCCAGGGTGGCCGGCTTCTGCACATTGTTGGCCGAGTCGCCGCGGATGCCTTCGGGCGAATCCGTGACGGTCAAAACGACGCTGGCGGGCACCTCGATGGAAACCGCCTTCTCCTCGATGAACGTCACGGTGACCGGCGCGTTCTCGACGAGCCAGTTCTTCGCGTCGCCGACGAGTTCGGGAGTCAACGTGACCGTCTCGTAGTTCTCCGGGTCGGTGAAGACGTAATCCTGCCCGTCCTTGTAGCTGTATTCCATCTTGGTGGTCATCATGGGGACCACCTCGATCTTTTGCTGGGAGCTGAAGCGGATGTCGGAGGACTTGCCGGTCTTGACGCTGCGCAACGAGGCCTGCACGAAGGCGCGCAAGTTGCCGGGCGTGCGGTGCTGCACGTCGAGCACCACGGAGATGTCACCGTTGAAATCCACGGCCATGCCGCGGCGGAGTTCGGAAGCGTTTACTGCCATAAATTCTGCAAATATCGGATTATCGGTTGCTTTCCCCAGCGGGGAGCCGTGAACACTAGGTAAAACACTCCTCAAAGCAAGCCTCGAATTCCCCTAAAACGGGGTGTTTGGCGTCAATTTGGCCCGGTTTGCTGTTCAAATGCCGCTTTTCTGCAACATTGCTGGATGGGCCGTTGACAGGGGCAGGTTCATTCATACACTGGCCGCCCCTGACCGGAGAAGGCGCATTCAACCATGCGTCCGAGGTCATCGAAGGGAAGTGACAATCATTGACTGAGATTAAACTCAAAAAGGGCGAACCGATCGACAAGGCATTGCGCCGGCTGAAGAAACGGCTGGATCGCGAAGGCACCCTGCGGACCGTCCGTGCCAAGCGCACCTACGAAAAGCCCAGTGAAGCCCGCCGCCGCAAGGAGAAGGTTTCCCGCTTCTCCGCGATGCTCGCGCGTCGTTACGCCGACTAGTCACATTCGCTGACTTTCCAGCCGGTCACCGTTCCAACGGTGGCCGGTTTTTTCTTTGGCGCCCGGTTGCAGGTGGCCTCGAGCCCAAATCTGGAACCCGCAACCTTCAACTTCCAACCGGCCTCCCGTTCGTGTATTCCATGGCGCAGGATGTTTTCACTTTCGACTTGCTGGAATTCGCATCGGCACACGGATGGCCGCGCCCTGCTGCGCGAAGTGCGCGAACTCGGATTCGAATACGCCGAACTGAGCCATGGTACGCGCATCAGTTTGGTGCCCGGCATCCTGGAAGCCGTGGACGCGGGGGACATCAAGATCTCCACCCTGCACAACTTCTGTCCGCTGCCGATGGGCGTGAACGGTTCGGCGCCCAACCTCTACAAGTTTTCCTCCGACCGTGACCGCGAACGCGAGCTGGCGATGCGTTACACGCTGAAGACGCTGGAGTTTGCCGAGCGGGTGAAGGCGCCGCTGGTGGTGCTGCACCTGGGCTGCATCGAGATGAAGGACTACAACGACAAGCTGCTCGAGATGGTGGCGGAGGGGCAGAACAGTGCACCCAAGTATCAAACGCTCTGCGCCGAGGTGGACATCAAGCGCGAGGCGAAGAAGGAGAAGTTCGTCGAGCGCGCCTACGCGTTCCTCGAACAACTCGTGCCGGAGGCGGAAAAGCGCGGCGTGCGTTTGGGCATCGAGAATCGCGAGGCGCTGGAGGAGATCCCGATCGACGGCGATTTTCCGTTGTTCTTCCGCCGGTTCACCAGCCCGGCGGTGGCCTACTGGCACGACACCGGGCATGCGCAGATCAAGGAAAACCTCGGCTTCATCAGCCACGTCATGCAGCTCGACTCGTTACAGGAGCGCCTGGGCGGGTTTCACCTCCACGACGTGCAGCCGCCCGGACGCGACCACTGCGCGCCGGGCACGGGCTGCATTGATTTCGCCGCGCTGAAACCCTTCGTGAAGCCCGACCATATCAAGGTGTTCGAGTTCAGCCCGAAGCTGGGCGTGGAAGAGCTCAAGGCGGGCGTCGAGCACGTGAGGCGGTGCTGGGGCGAATGAATGGTCTTGCCGCAGCCGAAGCCCGTGAAATCGCCGTCCAAATCGTCGAGCGGCTGCAGCGCGCCGGCTTCGCGGCCTTCTGGGTGGGCGGGTGCGTGCGCGATTTCCTGCTCGGTCGCGAGCCGGGTGATTACGACATCGCCACCGACGCCGTGCCCGACGAGATCGAGCGGCTGTTTCCCAAGACGATCGCCGTCGGGCGCAAGTTCGGCGTGATGGTGGTGGTGGAGCAGGGGGAACAGTTCCAGGTCGCCACGTTTCGCGCGGAGTCGGATTACCAGGACGGGCGGCATCCCAACCAAGTCTCGTTTGGGGATCCGCAGGCCGACGCCACGCGGCGTGATTTCACCATCAACGGACTCTTCTACGATCCCGTGCGCCAGACACTGCGCGACTGGGTGGGCGGCGAGGCCGACCTGAGGGCGCGGGTCATCCGCACGATTGGCAAACCGGAAGCACGATTTGCCGAGGACCATTTGCGGCTGTTGCGAGCGGTGCGCTTCGCCGCGCAACTCGGCTTCGAGATCGAATCGGAGACGCTGGCCGCGGTGCGCACGCTGGCGCCCAAGATCAGGACCATCAGCGCCGAACGGGTGCGGGATGAACTGGTGAAGCTGTTCAAGCCGGGGCAGGCCGTCCTTTGCCCGCCGCGAGAAGAGGCGGGCTACGGCGCGCACGGAGTGGCGCGCCCTGCCACCATCGCCTCGCGCGGGCTGGAGCTTCTGCATGAAACCGGCCTGCTCGCCGAGATCTTGCCGGAGATCGCCGCGTGTCTCGCCTGTGAGCAGTCGCCGGATTATCATCCCGAAGGCAACGTGTTCAATCATCTTTGCCTCATGCTGGCGCAGTTGCCCGCTGATGCTCATCCGCTATTACCCTGGGCGGTGTTGCTGCATGACGTGGCCAAGCCGGTGACCGCCGAGCGCGATCCGGCCACGGGCAGCATCCATTTTTACCGGCACGAACGCATCGGGGCCGAGATGGCCGTGGACATCATGACGCGGCTGCGTTTCCCCAAACAACAAATCGAGGACGTGGCCACGGCGGTGCGACATCACATGCAGTTCAAAGACGCGCCTAAGATGCGCAAGGCGACGCTTCGACGAATGCTTTTACGCCCCACTTTCCGGCTGGAACTGGCGTTGCACCGGCTGGATTGCCTGGGCTCGCACCAGCGGTTGGACGTTCATGAATTCATGCTTGCGGAGCTGGCGACGCTGAACCGGCAGCCGCAGATCATTCCGCCATTCGTGACGGGCGACGATCTGCTGGCGCTTGGTCTAAAGCCCGGTCCGGAGTTCGGGGCCATGCTATCCGAAGCGCGCGACTTGCAGTTGGGGGAAGAGCTGAAAACACGCGAGGAAGCTCTAGGTTGGCTGCGGCAGCGCGCGGCTAAGTCCATGGAGACCCCCTGAAATTGGAGCAAACGGCTTGCAGTCTTCTCTCCGGCATGGATTCATGGTCGTGCTGATGAGCAAGAGCAAGCTACTCCTGATTGATGACGAGGTGGACGTGCAGTATTCGTTCCGCCGGATTTTTGATTCCCCCGAGCTGGAGATCCGGACCGCTTCCAGCGGCGAGGAGGGATTGCAGATCATTCCCAAGTTCAAGCCGGACGTCGTCCTGATGGACGTGCGCATGGGCGGGATGACCGGCTTGGAGACGCTCCGCCGCATCCGTGAAGCCGACAAGAAGCTTCTCGTCATCCTGATGACCGCCTACGGCACCACGCAGACCGCCATCGAGGCGATGAAGCTGGGCGCTTACGATTATCTCCTCAAGCCCTTCGACGTCCCGAAAATCAAGGAGCTGGTCAACAACGCGCTCAAGGCTGCGCGTGACATGCGTCAGGTGGTGACCGTCGCGCCGCTGCTGGAGTCGGAGGACTACGAGCTTGGCATCGTCGGGCGGACCGAGGCCATGCAGAACGTCTTCAAGCTGATCGGCCAACTGGCCGCCAGCGATGCCACGGCGCTGATCACGGGCGAAAGCGGCACGGGCAAGGAGCTGGTGGCGCGGGCGATTTACAGCCACAGCGGCCGTTCGGAACAACCTTTCCTCGCCATCAACTGTGCGGCGATCCCAGAACAGTTGCTGGAAAGCGAACTGTTTGGCCATGAACGAGGCGCGTTCACCGGCGCGACCGGCCAGCGCATCGGCAAGTTCGAGCAATGCAACGGCGGCACCATTTTCCTGGATGAAATCGGCGACATGACGCCCGCCACGCAGACCAAGATCCTGCGCGTGCTGCAGAGCGGCACGTTCGAGCGCGTGGGCGGCAACGTGCCCATCAAGGTGGACGTGCGCGTCATTGCGGCGACCAACAAGCCGTTGGAGCAGGCCGTGGCCGCGCGCCAGTTCCGGGAAGATTTGTTCTATCGCCTGAACGTGGTGCGCATCCCCATGCCGCCGTTGCGTGAGCGCCGGGACGACGTGCGGCTGCTGGTGGATTACTTCCTCCGCAAGCTGGCGCGCGAACAGCAAACCCAGCCGCGCTCCCTCTCCGCGGGCGTGCTGCGGGCGCTGGAGAAACATCACTGGCCGGGCAACGTGCGCGAACTGGAGAACGTGGTCCGCCGCGCCCTGGTCGTCGCCAAGGGGGATGCCATTTTGCTTTCCGACCTGCCCGCTGAAATCATCGGGGCGGGTGTCGTGCCAACCGTCATGGCCGCCTCCCCTTCGGCCCCTCGGCCCACACCCGCCGGGGATGCGGGAGAACTCGTGGGCATGGCGCGTCAAATCTTCAAGCTGGTCCGCAAGGATCCGAAGCTGAAGGTGATTCCGTCCGTGGAGCGGGTGTTGGTCACGGAGGCGTTGCGCGAGACCGGCAACAATCAGGTGCAGGCTGCCAAGCTTCTGGGGATCACCCGGGCGACGTTACGGAAGCGGATCGAGAAGTTCGGGATCACCCGCGAGCTGAGTATCCAGTGAGCGGGCTCATTGCCGCTCGTATTCGCCTTTGCCCGATTTCTTGAGCACCGTGAACCCTGCCTTCTTGGCGTCCGTGACGGAGAGGGGCTTGAGTTTGAGGGGGGAGCTGAAGGTGGAGATGAGCTTGCGCACGGGTTTCTTGCACGCGGGGCACTTCGTCAGCGGCGGCGCACTGAGGGGACGCGTCAGGGTGAACTTGCCCCCGCAGACCTTGCAGCCGCCCTCGCACAGTTCGTATTCGTAGATCGGCATCGCTGCGCTTTCCTTGGACCGAACGGCCGCGAATGTCAATGGCCCGTTGCCTGTGGATAATGGAGGCTTGGCACGAGGGCCGCATTTGCTACGGTTGGCGGGATGACGGCCATTCTACGCTTCATCGGGATCATGAACGCGGCCATCTGGCTGGGCGGGTCGGTGTATTTCAGCTTTGTGGCCGGGAAGATGCCTTTTTCGGCGGAGATGCAAACTCTGCTGGGGCCGGAGTCGTTCCCCTATTACTCGGGTGCCATCGCCCAGGTCGGCTTGGCCAGTTACTTCAATTTCCACCTTTTTTGCGGCGTGGTGGCATTGCTGCACCTCACGGTGGACTGGCTGTATCAGGGACGGCGCAACCGGCTGCTCGTGATCGGTGTCGTCGTGGCCATCTTCATCGCAACGCTGCTGGGGGCCTTCGTGTTCCAGCCCAAGATGAAGCTGTTGCACAAGCAAAAATACGCCCCCAACTACACCCAGGTCGCGCGTGACGCTGCGGCCAAGTCCTTCAAGCGGTGGCATGCCGTTTCCATGACCCTGAACCTGCTCATCCTGGGCGGGCTGGTGGTGCACACCATGCAGATGACCCGGCCGCCGGAAATCGCGCGGTTCGTGCGGACGCCGCCGGTCCAATTCCGAAGTTGACATATATGGCCCTTGCGCGATGTTTCGCCATCCCTTCCG
>JAFMIZ010000127.1 GCA_017853715.1 Pedosphaera sp. | reverse complement strand
CGAGCCAGGGGCGTCAAGCGCTGGGCATGAAAAAAAGACCGGAGCCTTGCGGGTCTCCGGTCCTTTTTTGAAAGGGGTTTTTCTGACGCTTAAATTACGGGGCGGAATAGTCGCGTCCGCCGGGCGGGTAGTTGATGGTGGAGCTGGGGTCCGTGCTGCCCGGGGTTCCACCGATCGGTGTGAAGGGAGGCGTAATGCTGGGGCCGCGCACGGTGGGAGTGCTGGCGGAGGCAAGGGTGTCCGAGGTGGAAGGGGCTTGGGCGGAAAGCTGGGAGGCTTCGTTCAGGACCGCCACCACGCTGCGGTCGGCGGCAAGGCGCGCTTGAGCCTGAGCGATGTAGGCGCGCTGGCCCGGCAGGGCGGCAGAAACGGACTCGAGGATGGCCTTGCCTTCCCGGGGGGCCAGTTCCGCAGCGATGGCGGCCACCGAGCGGTAGCTGCCCGGATTGCGCATGCAGACGGCATAAACGATGGCTCCGGCCTGTTCCGGTGCGGCGCCCACGGCGGCGCGAACAATCTGGGAGGTCTGCTTCGGCTGCTGCCCCACCGCAGTGGCGGCGGCCAGCGCGGCCAGATCAGGTTGCGCCTTGGCAACCGCACCCACGATGGCGGAGAGCGCACTTGAATTAACGCGCGCGCCGGCGGAGATGACGTCCACGGTGACGGTTTCGCGCTGTTCCTTGCCCGCCTGGCTCACCAGGCTGGCGCACCCGGCCGGCAGTTCCGGCGCCTTGAGCTGCGCGAGGGGGGCCAGATAGGGGTTAACCTTTTCCACCGTCTCCCCCGCGAAAACCGCAGGCGCAAAGGCCATCACGACCAATGAAAGGGTGATACGGAAATTCTTCATGATATATTTTTAGCTTTGAAAACGGTTTGAATAACCCGGCTATCTGTTGAACACTAGCCCGACAACACGTGCAGTCAACAGAAAAGAACACCAACATCTGGCCGGGTGCGGGGACTCTGCCCGCCAGCGCCCGCGCCAGCAGACCTCCTCACACCATGCCGATCCCCGCCCGATCATCCGTCGCGCATGGTGCCGTTCACGTCCGCGTGCTGGCGGCGCTCTGGCTGGGACTCGGGCTGCTTGGGCTGACAACGCTGCGCGCGGCCGTGTTCACCGTCACCAACGCGTCGGATTCCGGCCTTGGCACGCTACGCTGGGCCCTGACCAACGCCAATGCCGACGCCGCACAGGACGAAATCCAGTTCGCGATCGACTCGGGTTCCAAGAGCATCACCCTGTTGAGCGGGCTGCCCACGATCAACCAACCGGTCACCATCGACGGCAGCACGCAGCCGGGCTATGCGGGGACGCCGTTGATCGAACTCAATGGAACGAGCGCCGGATCAAACCCCGGGCTCTACATCGTCCCCGGGAACTGCGTGGTGCGGGGGCTGGTGCTGAACCGCTTTCCTGGCGGCGCGATCCGCCTGCTGGTGGGGGACAGCAACACGGTTGAAAACTGCTTCATCGGCACCGATGCAGCCGGCACCAATGCCAGCGCCAATGGGGAGTTCGGCATCTGGATCAGCAGCGGTTCCGTCGGGAACGTCATCGGCGGGACCAACGCGAGCCAGCGCAACGTGATTTCCGGCAACGCGAAAGCGGGCATCTACCTCGCCCAAAGCCCGGGGAATTTCGTCCGCGGCAACCACATCGGCCTGAACGCCGCCGGCACCGCGGCCGTGCCCAACGGCAACAACGGCATTGTGGTGGATGGTTCGAACACCGCGCAAATAGGCGGGGCCGAGGCGGGACAGGGCAATCTCATCAGCGGCAACCGGGATGCGGGCGTATATGTGAAGGGCTCGAGCGACGCCATGATCCAGGGCAACACCATTGGGCTTTCATCCAGCGGCACCAGCGTGAGCAACTGGGCGGACGGCATCCGCATCGAGGGCGGAGCCGGCCACCGGATCGGCGGGGTAGCGACCGGCGCGGGCAACGTGGTTTCCGGCAACGGCGCGGCCGGGATCTTTTTGCGGCTGGCGAGCGGCAGCAGCGTGGAAGGGAACCGCCTGGGCACGGACCCGGCAGGCACGCTCGCGCGCGGCAACAGCCGCGCCGGGGTGACCATGGAGGGTTCCTCCGGATGCGTGGTGGGGGGGACGGCGCCGGGCGCGCGGAACGTGATCGCCGGCAACCGACAGGACGGCATCTACCTCACCAACTGCCAGAGCAGCCAGATTGAAGGCAACTGGATCGGACTGGATGCGACGGGCAACACCGCACTGGCCAACGCGTTCAACGGGGTGACCGTGGTGAACTCCACCGGCGTGACCCTCGGCGGCACGGCTGCGGGCGCGGGAAACGTGGTCTCGGGAAACACCGTCAACGGGGTGTCGCTGCTTGAGAACGCCACCGGGAACAGCTTCCTGGGCAACTGGATCGGACTGAACGCCGGGGGCAACGCGGCGCGACCCAACCTGGGCGCCGGAATCTATCTCGCCAGCGGCAGCAACTTCGTGGGCGGCGCCAGTGCGGCCGCCCGCAATGTCATTTCGGGCAACGGCGTCCAAGGCATCTACATCAACGGCGCGGCGGCGGCCGGCAATGTGATCCAGGGCAACTACATCGGCACCACTCCGTCCGGGACCGGGGCGCTGGGCAATACAAACACGGGCATTTACGTCCTCAACGCCCCCAGCACGGTCATCGGCGGTGTGACCGCCGGGGCGGGCAACCTGATCTCGGGCAGCGTGAACAACGCCGGAATCTTCCTGCACAATCCGGGCACGAGGGGGACATTGGTGCAAGGCAACTTCATCGGAACCCGTGCCGACGGCAATGCCGCCCTGCCCAATTACCTGGAGGGAATCTACCTGGAAAATGCGGGCACCAACCTCATCGGGGGTGGTGCGACGGGCGCCGGCAACCTGATTGCGGGCAACAGAACGCGAGGCATCTTCCTGAAGTTTGGCGCGTCCGGCAACACGATCCAGGGCAACCGCCTGGGAACGAAAGCCGACGGCACCAATGCGCTACCCAACGGCCTCATCGCCACACAAAACATCGAGATTGAATCGGGTTGCAACGACAATCAGGTTGGCGGAACAGGAGCGAATGAGGGCAACCGGATTGCCTTCAACCAGACTTATGCTGGAGTGCGCGTTCGTCCGGGGGCGCTGCGCAACGCCATCCGCGGCAACGCCATCTTCAGCAACGCCGCGCTGGGGATCGACTTGGAGGCCGCCAACCCGAGCCTCAACGACGCCTGCGACGGCGACGCGGGCGCCAACCAGCAGCAGAACTTCCCGGTGCTGACCAAGGCCGCCGTGACCAGCTCGGGCATCACCATCCAGGGCGATTTGAACAGCACGGCCGGGCAAACCTATGGGGTGGATTTCTTCGCCAGCCCGCTGGCGGATCCGAGCGGGTATGGCGAGGGTGAAGTCTATCTGGGTTCCGCTCAGGTTTCCATTCCGGCAGGCCCATCATGCAGCCAGCATTTTGTGGTGGGACTGGCCCGATCCATTCCGCCGGGCTGGGTGGTGACGGCCACAGCCACCGACGCCGCGGGCAACACCAGCGAGTTCTCCGCCGCGGCAGCGACCGAGCCCTATCCGGCCCTGGCCATCGCTCCCCTGCCCGCGTCCGCCACGATCCAGTTGTCGTGGACCAACTCGGCGACCGGTTATGTCCTGACCACGGCCACCAATCTCGTTCCGCCGGTGCTGTGGACCTCCGTCACCAACGCGCCGGTCTCCAGCAACGGCCAATGGCGGGTCAGCCTGCCCCGGGATGCCCTGCCACAACGCTATTACCGTCTGGGCCTGCCATGAAGCATCAGGGAACAGGCGTGCTGATCGGGTGGCTCGTGCTGGCAACCATCACGCCAGTCATGGCGGCGGTCACACGTCCCGTCCTCACCAACGGCCCGGCGTCCAACCGGATCAACATCACGCTGCTGGCGGAGGGCTACACCGCCGTCGAGACCAATGAGTTCTTTGCGGACGCCACCGGCACCGTGCAAAGCCTGCTGGCCACCGCCCCCTTTGCGGACTACTCGAACTCCTTCAATGCGCTGGCCATTCACGTGGCTTCCGCCCAGAGCGGGTCCGATCATCCGGGCACCAGCACGGCGAACACCTATTTCAACAGCACCTACGACGCGCAGAATGGCTACATCATCTCCATTCCCCCGAACTGGGCGAACACCAACTACGCCGATGGCCGGGGCAAGGTGGACGCGCTGCTGGCGGCGCACGCCCCGGCCACCGACCTGGCAATCCTCCTAGTGAACGATTGGCAGGACGGCGGTTCTGATGGGGGCGGTTCGCTGGCTGTCGTGGCAAAAATCTCCGCCGTGTATGGGACAGGTGTCCTTCCGCACGAGGTCGGGCATGTGCTGGCGAATCTGGGCGACGAATACGAGACGCCGAACCCCGGTTATCCGAACACTGAAGAACCCAACACCACCCAGCAGACCAACCGGGCCGCCATCAAGTGGAACGCATGGATCAGCACCAACACGCCGATCCCCACCCCCGAAGACGGCAATTACGCCAACGTGGTGGGGCTGTTCGAGGGAGCGCATTACCAGAGCAACGGCTGGTATCGGCCCAAATTGGACTGCCGGATGCGCACCGTGAGCACGCCGTTTTGCGAGGTGTGCAGCGAGGCGCTGGTGCTGTCGCTCTACGATCGCGTCCGCCCCATCGAGGCCTGGAGCCCTGCGGCCACCAATGTGGCCGTCACCAGCACGGGGAGCGTGGGGTTCTCCGTGGGTCTGCTGCGGCCGGCGAGCCACGCATTGCAGGTACAATGGTTCACCAACGGCGCGGCCGTCGCCGGGGCCACCGCCACCAACCTGCTGCTGCAACCCGCCGCGTGGGGCAACGGGCTTCACAGCGTGCAGGCCAGGGTGTTTGATCCCACCGCGAGGGTCCGGACGGATCCGGGCCAGCTGCGGTCGCAAACAGTGACGTGGAACGTGAGCGTGACCCTGCCCTGGCTGGAACTGCAACTGCCGAGCTGGACCACGAACGCCTTTGTGTTCCGGGTGACCGGCGTGGCCCCGAACGGCTTTGTCGTGGAGCGATCCACCAATCTGGACCAATGGTGGCCGGTATCCACCAATGCGCTGGCCGGACCGGGGGTGTGGGTCACCAACAGCAGTGCGCCTCCCGGGGGGGCGAGTTATCGGGCGGTGGTCCGCCAATAAAAAACGCGGTCCCGGAGGGGACCGCGTTGACAAGGAGAAAAGCCGACTGGCGGCGAAATCAACGGCGACGGCGCAAGGCCATCAGTCCCGCAGCGCCCAACAGCGCCAGCGCAAGGCTGGAAGGCTCGGGAACCGCGGTGATGGCCGCCGCGAAGTTCAGCGGATAACTGGGGGAAAAGTTGAGCTGCCAGCCGCTCCCGGTTTCGATCCAGTAGTCGTCGTAGCTGCTGCCGGTGACGGGAGGGCTGTAGACATCCAAGCCGATTTGATCGTTGAGGCCGAGGCTCCCGAATTGCACCGACCAAGTGAGCGTGTCCGGGAGCAGGATGCCGGTGCCGAAATCCGTGGTGTCGAAGGTGATGGTCGAGCGATCAGTGAACGCGGTGATCAGGCCGGAGTAAGTGGGACTTGCCCAGAGCACCGTGCCCGGAGTGGGATCACCGTTGAAGTCCGGGCCGTCGTTGGCGTAGAGCGTCACCTGGAAACTTGGAGAGCTGGGAGCGGCTGATGAATTAGTGTAGAAGAACTCGAATGAGAAGCCGTACAGCTCGCGCTCGGTGCCGGCCAGATTCACCTCGTCACCCACGCGGGAGGTACCGATGTTGAAACGAAGCGTCAAATCATTGTCGGTGTTGTCGTAGACGACCACCTGCGAAAAGGCGCCGAGCGGCAACGCGATTGATAGCGCCAAGGCCAATAGAATGGTTACTGGTTTCATAGGTGATCCTGCGGACTACAGTTCTACAACCGGGACAATTTTTCTCTGGACACACAAGTTTTCCAGAAACAGTCCAAAGCGTCAACACTCAACCCCAAAAAATTTGCCTTGTTGCATCAGGCGACGGGAGGGGGAAGCGCCAAGCGCCAAGCGAGGAC
>JAFMIZ010000036.1 GCA_017853715.1 Pedosphaera sp. | reverse complement strand
GCGGCTTCACTGGGCCGCTAGACATCAAGGTAAGGGCGGCCTAATCTCCCGCCATGCCAGCGCATACGATGCCCCGCTCTGCCGTTTCAGGTTTTGCGTTCCGGGTTCCGTCCGTGGACCAAGTCATGGCCGAGGAGCGGGCGGCGGCTTTCACCAAACGCAGCATCAAGACCGCCGCCAAACTGACCGGCCTCAAAATGGCGGTGGCGATGATGGACCTCACCACGCTGGAGGGCAAAGACACGCCGGGCAAGGTGGCCTTCCTGTGCCGCAAGGCGATCCAACCAGCCGATCCCAAGTATGATGTTCCGTCCTGCGCGGCCGTGTGCGTTTATCCGAGCATGGTGAAACACGCGCGCAAGTTTCTAGGCGCGGATTCGCCGGTGCAGGTGGCTTCAGTGGCGACGGGCTTCCCCAGCGGTCAATATCCCTTGCGCACCCGGCTCGAGGAAGTGCGTCGCGCGGCCGGCGATGGTGCGGATGAAATCGACATGGTCATCGACCGCGGCGCGTTCCTGGCAGGCGAGCATGCCCTGGTCTTCGACGAGATCGCCACCGTCAAGGAAGCCTGCGGCCCCGCGCACTTAAAAGTGATTCTCGAAACCGGCGAACTGGGCACACTCGACAACGTCCGCCTCGCCAGCCAGATCGCGATGGAAGCGGGCGGCGACTTCATCAAGACCAGCACCGGCAAGGTGAACCCCGCCGCCACGATGCCGGTCACACTGGTGATGCTGGAGGCCATCCGGGAGTACTTCCTCGCCACGGGCGTCCGCATCGGCATGAAACCCGCAGGCGGTATCCGCACGTCCAAGCAGGCGCTCGCATACCTCGTGATGGTGAAGGAAACCCTTGGCGACGACTGGCTAACACCCGACCTGTTCCGTTTCGGCGCCAGCACGCTCGTCAACGATGTGCTGATGCAAATCGCCAAGCTGGCGGAGGGCAACTACCAGGCTGGTGATTATTTCTCGCTGCCATGATTTCGTCCGAATCGAACTCAATCCACCAATGAAGACCAAACTCGCCACCCGCAAAGTTGCTGCCAATCGCGCCGTGGTCAAAGCCGCCGCGCACACGGCTGCTGTCGTTCCGCTAAAAAGCCGCGCGCTGAATTTTGGCGGCAAGTGGGATTACGCGCCTGCGCTGGAGGATTTCAAGCACATCCAGATCGCGCCGCGCCACGAGCTGTTCATCAACGGCCAGTTCCTGGCGCCGCATTCGGGGCAGTATTTCCCGTCCATCAATCCGGCGACGGAACAAACGCTGACGGAAATCGCCGCCGCGGACGAGACGGACGTGAACAATGCTGTGCAAGCAGCGCGCAACGCTTACGAGAATGTCTGGAGCAAATTGCCCGCCCGCGAACGTGGCAAATACCTCTACCGTATCGCCCGCATCATCCAGGAGAAGTCCCGCGAGCTGGCCGTGCTCGAAACGATGGACGGCGGCAAGCCCATCAAGGAATCGCGCGACTTCGACCTGCCGATGGTCGCCGCGCACTTCTTCTACTACGCGGGCTGGGCCGACAAGCTGCAGTATGCCTTCCCGGGGAAAACGCCCCGTCCGCTCGGCGTCGCGGGGCAGATCATCCCGTGGAACTTCCCGCTGCTGATGGCGGCGTGGAAGATCGCCCCCGCGCTCGCCGGCGGCAACACGGTGGTGCTAAAGCCCGCAGAAACCACGTCCCTCACAGCGTTGAGACTCGCGCAAATTTTGCAGGAGGCGGAACTGCCGCCTGGCGTGGTGAACATCGTCACCGGGGCGGGCGCGACCGGGGCGGCGCTCGTGAATCATCCGGGGGTGGACAAGCTTGCCTTCACGGGCAGCACCGAAGTGGGCAAACGCATCGCAGGCGCTTGCGCGGGCACGAAGAAGAAGCTCACCCTCGAGCTCGGCGGCAAGGCGGCCAACATATTGTTCGAGGACGCGCCGATTGACCAGGCCATCGAAGGAATTATCAACGGCATCTATTTCAACCAAGGTCATGTCTGCTGCGCGGGCTCGCGGCTTTTCGTGCAGGAAGGCATCTACAAGACCGTCATCAAGAAGCTGCGCGATCGCATCGAGACCTTGCGGGTGGGCAATCCGCTCGACAAGAACACGGACATCGGGGCCATCAACTCGCGCGCGCAGCTCGACAAGATCCGCAAGCTGGTGCAAAGCGGCGTGGACGAAGGTGGCGAGCTGGTGCAGTCGCGTTGCGCCCTTCCCAGCAAAGGCTACTGGTATGCACCGTCTTTCCTGACCAACGTGACGATGAGCCACCGCGTAGCGCAGGAGGAAATCTTCGGCCCGGTGCTGAGCGTAATGACCTTCCGCACCCCGGAGGAAGCGTTCGAGCGAGCGAACAACACGCCCTACGGCCTCAGTGCGGGCGTCTGGACCGACAAGGGCAGCAAAATCTTCAAGCTCGTGAACAAGCTGCGGGCGGGCGTGGTGTGGGCGAACACCTACAACAAGTTCGACCCGACCAGTCCCTTCGGCGGCTACAAGGAAAGCGGCTTTGGCAGGGAGGGTGGATTGCAAGGGCTGGCGGCGTATTGCCAGGTGGATTGAACGATGGGGCGCGGCAGAAAAAAAGCGTTCCGGCAGAACCTGCTGGGTGCGGCATGCATGGTGGCGGGGGCAGTGCTCTTGATGTGGGCGAACAAACTGGCCCACTCGACCGGCGGCACCTTGCAGTATTTGTTGTTCGGTTCACCCGGACACCAACCCGTGCTCCTCATGGCCGGAGGCGGTGCGCTGATCGCCCTTGGAATCTACCTGGTATTCTGGAAACAATGACCCCATGAACGCGCTCAACGTCAAAAAGACCTACAAGCTATACGTGGGAGGAAAGTTCATCCGCAGCGAGAGCGGCAAAACCCTGCCCGCGCACGCAGCGAACGGCGAGTTCCTGGACAACCATGCCTGGGCGTCGCGCAAAGACCTGCGAGATGCCGTGGCGGCGGCGCGCGCGGCTCAGGACGGTTGGGCCAAATCCACCGCTTACCTCAAGGGGCAGATCCTCTATCGCGCCGCTGAGATGATGCAGGGCCGCGCGGCGGAATTGGTCCATGAGCTCTCACGTTCGCTGAACGTGTCGCACGAGCAATCGAGCCGCGAAGTCACCGCCACAATCGACCGCCTCGTTCACTTCGCCGGCTGGACGGACAAATACCAGCAAGTGTTCGGCAGCGTGAACCCCGTGGCGACGTCACACTTTAATTTCACCACGCCCGAACCGACGGGAGTAGTCGTGGTGGTGGCGCCGGACGAGCCCGCGCTGTTGGCGCTGATCGGGGCGGTGGTTCCGGTCATTGTGAGCGGCAATTCAGCCATCGTGCTGGCGAGCGAGAAGCATCCGCTGCCTGCGCTCACGCTCGGCGAGATACTTGCCACCAGCGATCTGCCCGGCGGCGTGGTCAACATTCTGGCTGGCAGACGCGCAGAACTGGCGCCACACCTCGCCAACCATCTGGACATCAATGCAATTGTGGATGCCTCCGGCGACCACGCGCTCACCGCACAACTCCAGTCCGGCACGGCGGTGAATTTGAAGCGTTACGCGCAACGTGCTTTGACCAGCGACGAGTGGTTCACCGCGCGGGCGGAAAATCCCTACTGGATTCTCGACACCGTCGAAATGAAGACCGCGTGGCACCCCATCGGGGTTTAACCCGATTGACCCCGTCTGCTCACAAGCCCTTGTCGAACACATGACTGAATTGTCTCACATGCAGCTCCTCCGGCGCGTTGATTTTTCGCTGGTGCATCCGGGAATCACGGCGCGCGAGCTTGAAGCTCACTGCGCGATCGCGCGCGAACACCGCATCGCGGCCGTCAACGTACAATCTTCCTGGGTGGAACATGCCCGCCATTTTCTGGACGGCTCGGAGATCAAAGTCGCCGCGGCGATTGGCTTCCCGCTGGGCGGCATGGACTCCGATACCAAGCGCTACGAAACCGAGGTAGCCGTGGACAACGGCGCACAGGAAATTGATGTGGTGCCCAATTTCGGCCGGCTTCGTTCCGGCGACGATCAGTATGTCCTGCGGGAACTGCGCGATATGGCAGAGGCGGCGGACGAGCGGCCCGTGAAAGTGATCGTGGACTTGACGCTGCTGACCGAGTCAGAACTGACCCTGCTCTGCCAAATTATTCTGGATTCGGGCGCGCATTATGTCGCCGCCTGCGGAAAGTCCGTTTCGCCTGAGACGCTCAAGGAATTGCGCCAAGCCGTCGGCGAAACCTTTGGCCTTCAGGCTTGGGGCATAACGGATTATCCCACCGGCGTGGCGGCCATTAAGGCCGGGGCCACGCGTTTGGGCACCACGAACTTGGCGGCACTGCGGCAAAACCCCAGCGAAACGGCCTTGGGCGTTTGAGGGAGGGCAGCCTGCGCGGGTTGACAAGAGGAGGCTCGTTTGGCTTAATCTGCGCCCCTTCGTGGTAGGTTACCCAAGTGGCCAACGGGGGCAGACTGTAAATCTGCTGGCTTACGCCTTCTCTGGTTCGAATCCAGAACCTACCACCACTTTTCCAAACATCCTTTGGACGCGTTCAGCCTAGTTCCTGATTAAACACATGAAGCCATTCTTCACCGGCCAGTTCATCAAGGCAGAAATGCTGGTGCTCATGCTGGAACAGCACGGCATCGCCGCCCGCTATGAGTTTGCAGACCCGAGCCAGCCCGATGACGGCGACCTGAGCCGCGAATGTCATGTGTTCGTGCCCGAGAAAGAATATGACCGCGCCTGGCAGTTGTTCTACGCGGAGCGCGAGGATGAGTTGTAAGACGCGCTTGCACCGCATTTCCTCGCTTCACGGACCAAGCCGCTTCGCCTAGCCTTCACTCATGACGAGTGCCGAGCTTCACGCCAACGAAGAACTCCGCCAACACGAGTTTCCGGTCACCAAGAGCCAGGTATTCCTGGGTCATGCAGCGGTCTGCCCGCTCCCCCGGCGCGTCTCTGAAGCGGTTTCCAATTACGTGTTGGGCGCCTCGAAACATGACCAGGAGACGGGCATGTTGGAGGGTTTTCTGGGCGATGCGCGTGGTGTGGCGGCGAAGTTATTGCACTGCGATTCTTCGGAAATTGCCTTCGTTGGGCCCACGTCGCTGGGCTTGAGTCTGCTCGCCGCGGGTCTGCCCGTGCGCAAGAACGACAACATCCTCATCTGCTTTGATGACTATCCATCGAACGTCTATCCGTGGATGAAGCTGGCGGAGCGCGGCGTGGAGGTGCGCCTCTTGAACACGCGCGAGTGGGGCACGCTCCGCAGCATTGATATCATGGGCCAGGTGGACGAGAACACGCGCGCAGTGATCATGGCGAGCTGCCATTTCATCACCGGCTTCCGGCTGGAGATCGAGAAGGTCGGGCGTTATCTGCGCGGGCGCGGCATCCTGTTTGGGTTGGACGGCATTCAAACGCTCGGTGCGTTTCCAACCACCGTTGAGCACGTGGACTTTCTGGCGGCGGATGCGCACAAATGGCTGCTAGGTCCGTGCGGGGCGGGCGTGTTGTATGTGCGCAAATCGCTCGTGCCCAAAATGTCGCCGCCCGTGTATGGGTGGCACAATGTGCGTTGCCCGAACTTCATGGCGCAGGAGGACATGGTGCTGCGCGAGGATGCCCGCCGGTTCGAGGCCGGCTCGCACAACCTGCTCAGCATCGTCGGCCTGCGCGCCGCGATGGAATTGGCTCTCGAAATCAGTCCGGAAGCCATCGGGCGCGAGCTGTTGCGCAAGCGGGCGTGGCTGGTGCCTGCATTGGAGGCGAAGGGTTACTCCGTATTGAACGCCGACGCAAAACCCGAGAACGCCAGCGGCATCGTCACCTTCCGCAAGCCCGATGCGGACATGACGGCGTTGAACGCGAAACTGGCCGAGAACAACATCGTCGCGTCACTCCGCGTCAACCGCGAAGGACAACGCCTCATCCGTTTCAGCCCGCACTACTACAACACCGACGCAGAACTGCAGCGGGCGGTTGAGTTGCTGTGAGGAAAGATGGTGGGCCCGCTCGGATTTGAACCGAGGACCAAGCGATTATGAGTCGCCTGCTCTAACCGCTGAGCTACGGGCCCGTGGCACGGAACGCGCGTCCCGCGGGCGATTTGCGCACTCGCGCCATTCTGGTGGCCGAACCCGGCGGGGCAAGATTTTTTCCGTTGGCACTTGAGAGCGCAATTCCACATCACCGGAAAAGTTATAACGGGAAAAGGGAAAAAGACACTTGTGCGAATGCGCATCGCCATTAGTGTGGCAGGACGGTTTTTTCATCATGAGTCCAAAAGGCATGGCTAGATTGGTAGGCGTCGGCATTTTAATATTTGTCGCCGTTCTAATGGCATCGTCGGGCACATACGTGGTGCAGCCCGGTCAACGCGGCGTGCAAGTGACCATGGGACAGGTGTCGCCGATGTTCAAACCCGAGGGCTTTGGACTGAAGGCGCCCCTGATCACCACCATCGTCCCCGTGTCCACCAAACAGCAGACGGCGCAAGACAAGGCCGAGGCCTATTCCTCCGACTTGCAGCAGGTGGTGTATCAGTTGCGCGTGCTCTATCGCATCCCGGAATCGTCGGTCGTGAAACTGTTCAAGGAATACCTTGGCGACCCCTTTGAGAGTCTGATTTCGCCGCGCGTGCAGGAGGCCATCAAGGAAGTGACGGCGGTGCAAAGCGCCGAGCAGGTGGTCAAGAATCGGGAGCAGATCAAGACCCGGTCCCTGGAACTGGCGAGCAAGAAGGTCGGCGACATCCTGGTCATCGAGGACATTGTCATCGAGAACATCACCCTCACCGGTGAGCTGGAGCGTGCCATCGAGGCCAAGATGATTCAGGAGCAGGAAGCCGCGAAATCCAAGTTTGTGCAGCAACGGGCCCAGATCGAGGCCGACACCGCGGTCATCAAAGCCAAGGGGGAAGCGGAATCCATCCGCATCCGGGGTGAGGCGTTGAAGAAAAGCCCCACCTACCTCGACTTACAGGTAGTGGACAAGTGGGACGGCATCACGCCGTTGGTAGTCGGTGGCGGCGAGAATCTGGTGTTCCCGCTCCAAGAGCTGAAACGCAATTCCAAGTAACGCACCATGTCATTCCGAAACGCAAATCAAGGAGCCGTTCCGCCCAACATCGACGACATCGCCCGCGCGGTGCTGCCCAAGCTGATTGGCATTGGCATCCTGGTGTTCGTGTTCATCATCGCGAGTTCCACGGCCACCTACGTGGTCGAACCCGGCACACGCGGCATCAGGGTCACGTTGGGCAAGACCTCGGATCAGTTCCTGCCCGAAGGCTTCGGCTTCAAGGCTCCGTTCATCACGGCGATCGTCCCGGTGAATGTGCGCCAAAAAACCCAGACCGCCCGAGCTGACTGCTTTTCCTCCGACCTGCAGCAGGTCACGCTCGAATTGCGCGTGCTCTATCGCGTCCCGGAAGAATCGGTCGTCCAGATTTTCCGCCAATACGCGGGCGACCCGTTCGACAGCCTCATCGCCCCGCGCGTGCAGGAAGCGTTGAAGGAAGTCACGGCCAACCTTTCAGCGGAGCAGATCGTCAAGAGCCGCGAAGAGGTCAAGCAAAAGTCCCTCGCCGCCGCGCGCCAGAAGATTGGCACCATCCTGTGGGTCGAAGACATCGTCATCCGCAACATTGACCTGTCGGCTGAACTCGAACGTGCCATCGAAGCGAAAATGGTGGCGGAACAACAGGCCGCACAGGCTCGCTTCAGCCAGCTACAGGCGCAAGTGGAGGCCGAAACGGCGGTCATCCGCGCCAAGGGCGAAGCGGAAGCCATCCAAACCCGTGGTGACGCCTTGAAGTTGAATCCTGCCTTCCTGCGACTGCAACTGGTCGAGCGCTGGAACGGCAAGTCACCGTTGGTGGTGCCCGGGGACGCCAACCGCACGGGCGCGGGATTGCTGTTGCCGCTTGGCCCCGTAGAAGACAGCGTCGGCTCAAAATGAACCCCCGTCTCAGAGCTGGATTGCAGGTCGCAGTGCTGGTTGCCGTGCTGACGGGTTTGGTGCTGATTTTCCCGCGTGCGTTTGCGTTTGTGGAAATGGCCGCACGCGAACTGCGCTACTTCTGGTGGGTCATCCTGCTCACAGCCCTTGCCATCTGGCTGATCTGGGGCATCGGGCGGAAGAACAAAGAGTGAGTTCACCCTTGGCTTGCCGAAGCAGGGTTCTGCCCTAGAATCGGGTCAAGTTGACACGCATGGTTTCATCCTATTGAAGCATGATTCGCTCGCTCGCATTCACCACGCAAGGCCGGCTGCATAGCCGGAATGTGGATGTTTTCCTCATGCCGACGGTGTTGAACGACACCAATCTCTTCCTCTGGGTGGACCTTGAAAACCCTACGCCCGAGGAAACCAAGATGGTGCTGGAGGACATCTTCCACTTCCATCCGCTGGCCATCGAGGACTGCGTGATGGTCAGCCCGTCGCCGAAGGTGGAGGAATACCTACCGAAAGAGGGGGACAGCTTTGCGCCGCACTTGTTCATGGTGATCCACGCAGTGGACTACAGCCGCAAGGACGGCGTATTCGACACCAATGAGCTGAATTTCTTCCTCGGGAAAAACTTCCTCGTGACCTACCACGAATTGCCCGTGCGCAGCGTGCAGGTGGTGGAAGAAATGGCGTGCAAGGGAACCGTTCACATCGCGAAGGCTCCCGATCGCGTGGCGCAACGACTGCTCGATTCCATCGTGCAAAACTACAAGCCGGCGCTCGACGAGCTTTCGCTCGAGATCGCCGAAATGGAGCAGGCCGCGCTGCAACATCCCGGCAAAGAGACGTTGAACCGCATTCTGCAGGTGAAGAAGGAGGTCACCCACTTGCGGCAGATCGTCAGCCCGCAGCGTGAGGTGCTGGCCCGGTTCGCGCAGGGGCAGTTCAAACTCATCCGCGCGCACATGGTGCCGTATTACCGGGACGTGTATGACGGGCTTTCGCACATCGCCGATGCCGCCCACGGCTACGCGGACTCATTGACGGCCATCCTGCAAATCTACCTCAACATGTCGTCCAATCAGACGGGCGAGGTGGTCAAGCTGCTCACGCTCATCACGGTGATCACCACCCCCATGATGATGATCGGGACGTGGTATGGCATGAACTTCCACGACATGCCGGAGCTGAAGACGGCGCACGGCTACATGATCGCCGCCGGGGTCACCGGCATTTCGACCCTGCTGACGTATCTCTATTTCCGAAAGCGCAATTGGTTCTAACTCCGTGGCTCCACCGAAAACCAGCTTCCTCGACAAAGTCCTCGGCCGCATCGGGCGGCTGGACAACGAGGGATTGCAGACGGTCGTCCAACGGCTGGCGCGCGAACGAAGCTTCCTCGAAACACTGTTCAACGCGATCGAGGACGGCGTACTCGTAGTGGACGAGGCCGGGCGCGTCCTCTACTTCAACGAGGCGGTGACGCGGCTGATTGGCGTCACGGAAGATTTCGAAGGGGAGCCGGTGACGCGCATCCTGCCGGAGGTGGACTGGAAGAAAATTTCCCATTTCGACAGCGACGGCGGCCGGCACGTCATCCGCCATGAATTTGAAGTCCACTATCCGCGCCCGCGTTTCCTGCGGCTCTATGCCGCGCCGTTGGATGGCGAGGCGACGGGCAGTTCCGGCGTGGCGCTGATCCTGCACGACGCCACAGAGGCGCGGCAGCAAACCGTTGAAGCGATCGAGAGCGAACGCGTGCAGGCGTTGACGCTGCTTGCGGCCAGCGTGGCGCACGAACTCGGGAATCCGCTCAATGCGCTGCACATCCACCTCCAGCTCATGGAGCGGGAGGTGAAGAAGCTGAAGCAGGAAGATTGGAAAGGGGGGGGCGACCGGAAGAAGCCCACCCGAGCGGAGCGTCCTGCTCCGGCTGACACCTCTGACGCCGTCCACAAGCTGGATCAATTCCTCTGCGTCGCCAAGGGCGAGATCACCCGGCTCGACTACATCATCACGCAATTCCTGCAAGCCATCCGGCCCACGCCGGCGCAACTGAGGCCCGACCAGATCAATGACGTCGTCGATAAGACGCTGGAGCTGTTGCGTCCGGAACTCGACAACCGCGGCATCAGCGTGAAAGTGAAGCTGGGCCGCCAGTTGCCCCTTGCGCCGATTGATGGCACGCAGTTGCAACAGATGCTCGTCAATCTGGTCAAAAATGCGATGCAAGCGATGACCAAGGGCGGCACGCTGACACTGGCCACAGGAGAAAGTTCCGAGGGCGTGTGGCTAAGCGTGGCCGATACCGGGTGCGGCATCGCCGACGAGCACTTGAAGCGCATCTTTGAACCATTTTACACGACCAAGAAAAAGGGCACGGGACTCGGGCTGATGATTGTGCAACGCGTGGTCCGCGCCCACAATGGCCGCATCGAACTCGACAGCCGCGCCGGGCAGGGAACCGTGTTCCGGATCTGGCTGCCGTTGCATGAACCGAAACCCAGGCTGCTCGAAGCGCCGTCTGACGACTAAGAACTTTAGCCTTGAACCCGACATTACTCATCGTTGACGACGAGAAGCCAACGCGGGAGGGATTGCGCGCCGCGATGGAGGACCGTTTCGACGTTTACATCGCCGAAGACGCCAAGGCGGCGGCGGACCTGTTGGAGCGCGAGCATTTCGATGTCATGCTCACCGACTTTCGGATGCCGAGCGAAGATGGACTCAAGCTGATCTCACGGGCGAAGTCTTTGCCCAAGCCGCCCGTGTGCATCTTGATGACAGCTTACGGCTCCGAAGAAATTGCCGTCGAGGCGATGAAACGCGGCGCGGACGATTACATCGCGAAGGGGCGGATGCAAATCGACGAATTGGAGATGCGCATAGCCCGCTCGCTGCGCCGCCAGAATCTGGAAGTGGAGAACGTCGCCCTGCGCCAGCAACTCGACACGAAGTTCGGCCTGGAAAACATCGTGGGGGAGTCGCCCGTGATGCGCGAGGTGTTTGAGATCGTGCAGCAGGTTGCCCCCACGCGGGCCACCGTGTTGTTGCTGGGCGAAAGCGGCACCGGCAAGGAACTCATCGCGAAGGCGATCCATCAGCTCAGCCCGCGCGCCAAGCAACCGATGGTCACGGTGCATTGCGCAGCACTGTCGCCATCGTTGCTGGAGAGCGAATTGTTCGGGCACGAGAAGGGCGCGTTCACAGGCGCCCACGAACGGCGCATCGGCCGCTTCGAACAAGCGCAGGGCGGCACCTTGTTCCTCGATGAAATCGGCGAGATCGATGCCACCATCCAGATCAAACTGCTGCGCTTCCTTGGCGAACGCACTTTTGAACGCGTGGGCTCCAGCAAGACGATTTCCGCCGACGTCCGGCTGGTGACGGCGACCAACAAGAACCTCGAAGAACTCGTCAAGGCGGGCACCTTCCGGGAGGATCTGTTCTTCCGTTTGAATGCGGTTCCGATGCATCTGCCGCCGCTGCGCGAGCGTATCGGAGATGTGCCACTGCTGGCCCGCGCCTTCCTGCGTGAATTTGCGAAGGAGAACGACAAACCCGTAAGTGAATTCACCACCGACGCGTTGGATGCGTTGTCCGCCCACTCGTGGCCGGGCAACGTGCGCGAGTTGCGCGCCGCCATCGAACACGCGGTGGTGTTCTGCCGGGGCGAACGCGTCTCCGTGCGCGATCTGCCGCCTGCCGTGCGCAACGCGCCAGCGAACGGCGGGGCTGGGCCAGTGATCTCGTCCGCGCTGACAGTGAAGGAGGCGGAGAAGCAGCTGTTGATTCGCGCCCTGAAGGAGACGGGCGGGAACCGAACGCTAGCCGCCAAGAAGATCGGGGTGAGCCGCCGCACACTGCACCGCAAACTGCACACCTACAACTTGGAGGATCTCTGACCGTGACCATCTGGCTGCAAAACTTCGTCCATAAAATCGAGCTGGGCGCGGGCGCCGGCTATATGCGCATCATGGCCGGCGTACTGGTCGGCCTGTTTCTGGTCGTCGGCTACAACTTACGTTCGTACCGCAATTTCTCGACGCAGGAGGCCATGGACCAAGCCCAACTGGCCCGCAATATCGCCGAAGGGCGCGGCTACACCACCAAGTTCATCCGCCCGTTCAGCATGTTTCTCATGCAGCGCGCGAACCGCGAGCGGCTGGATTCGCTTACCGCCGAGCAGAGGGGCGATCTGTGCGTCGTCAAAGCGGGCCACCCGGACCTCGCCAATCCGCCGGTCTATCCACTGGTGCTGGCTGGGTTGATGAAAGCCGGACTGATCCCGAAAGAGGCCGACGCGGCGACGCGCCACAAATTCTGGTCCAGCGGCAACGTCTTCATGCGCTTTCCACCTGATTTCTTCATCAGCCTCTGGAACCAACTCGCCTTGCTAGGAGTGGTGGTGCAGGTGTTTTTCATCGCCCGCAGGTTGTTCGATACGACGGTCGCAGTCCTGGCCGCCCTGTTGTTGATGGGCACTGAGCTGATGTGGCGCTTCAGTGTGTCGGGCCTTTCGACCATGCTACTGATCGCGATGTTCCTGGGACTGGTTCAATTGGCGCTGCGCTTTGAGGCGGCAGCAGCGGCACCGGAAGCAAAACAGCGGACGGTCCTGGGGCTGGCGCTGGGGATCGGATTGCTGCTCGGCGTGGGCATGTTGACGCGCTATGGCTACGGAGCCCTGGCCCTGCCGGTGCTGGCCTTCGTGGCAGCGTTCGGCGGGCGTTGGCGTATTCCCGCGGTGTTGACCGCTCTGGCTGCCTTCGTTCTGGTTGTTGCGCCCTGGATCGCGCGCAACGTCGCACTGTGCGGCGCGCCCTTCGGCGTTTCGAGTTACGCCATCTACGAGGGCACCGCGTATTTCCAGGGTGACAGCCTGCAACGCGCGCTGGAACCCGGGCTGAACAACCTGCGCCTCACTGCCATTTGGTGGAAGGTTTTCGGAAATCTGCGCAACACTGTTTCAAGCGATCTGCTCACCATGACCGGAGGGTTGATCTTCGCCTTTTTTGTCACGGGCATGATTATTCCATTCCGCAACCAGTCCATTTCCCGGATGCGTCACCTCATCGTTGGAACTTTGCTGACGCTGCTCGTGGCGCAAGCAGCGGGAAGAACCTATCTGAGCGACGAATCACCCGTTGTGAACACGGAGAATCTCCTGGTGCTGCTGGTGCCGCTAGTCATCATCTTCGGCACCGCCTTGTTCAGGATCCTGCTGGATCAATGGGTCTTTCCCATACCGGCACTGCGCGTCGCGGCGATCGTATTGTTTGGCATAACGGTTTCCCTTTCGATGATCCTTACGTTTCTGCCACCCCGCACCAACCCGGTTTCATTTCCGCCCTACCATCCTCCCAGCATCCAGGCCGTCTCCGGCTGGATGAACGAGTCCGAGCTGACCATGAGCGACATCCCGTGGGCGGTCGCATGGTATGGCAACCGCCAATCCGTCATGCTTACCAGCGATGCCCGTGAGCATTTTTATGCGATAAACGATTTCATCAAACCCGTCTCGGCGCTTTATCTGTCACCGCGAGCCTTGGACGCAAAATTCCTCACGCAATGGTCGAGAAGCGGCGCCGAAGCCACTTGGGGCGAGATCGTCATCATGTCCTTGAGCAAAGAAGAGCTGCCGCCGCGTTTCCCGCTGCGCAAATCCTTCCGACTGCAAGACCAGTTGTTCCTGACCAATTGGGAGCGCTGGCCGAAGAAAGAACCTGACGCGGAATAAGATCTGCAGCAGCAGTTGCAGGCTGGCCACTTGCGTTTAGATTTGCCCGCAATCCGCCACCGGCTCTAAAAACAGGCAGTCGGCTGACAAATCGACAGAACCAAACTTGAAGCAAAACTGATGAAGACACTATTGAGCATGGCCGGTGGACTCCTGCTGGCTGCCAGCGCCTATGCGGGAGAGTTTGCCGACATCACCATCGCGGATCTCAAGGCTGCCATTGCCGCCAAGCAGGTCGCGGTGATCGATGTGAATGGAACCAAATCCTACAACAACGGACATGTGCCCGGGGCACTGAACTTCGAGGCCGTGAAAAACAACCTGCAAGCCTCACTGCCCGCCGACAAGAATACGCTGATCGTGGCGTACTGCGGCGGCCCGCGCTGCAAGGCCTACCGGAAGGCGGCCCAAGCCGCGCAGGCGCTGGGCTACACCAACGTGAAGCATCTGCCGGCTGGCATCAGCGGCTGGAAGGAAGCCGGCGAAAAGACCTGGAAAGCCAAATAGAGAGCGGGGTTCCATCTGCCGCCCATCCTCACTGGATGGGCGTTTTTATTGGGGGGAAGGGACCAAGTCCGGGAACTTTTGCTTGGCGCGTTTTTGGGTGGCTGCTAGTGTCCGGGCGGCTTGTCCGGTGGTGTAACGGTAGCACAACTCCCTTTGGAGGAGTTTGTTTTGGTTCGAATCCAAGCCGGACAGCCAATTTCTCTTTAATCCTTCCCCTGACCAATCGTTCAACAATTCCTTTGCGACCGCGCCAGGTTGCGCAAAAGTAGGCCGTGCCAGCGACGGATCAAGTGCGCAAGAAACTCGCGGACATGCCGCATCGCCCGGGCGTTTACCTGATGAAGGACCGCTTCGGCACGGTGATCTATGTCGGCAAGGCGCGGGACCTGCGCAAGCGGGTCATGACTTATTTCCAACCCTCCCGGCGGATGGGCTGGGATCTCAAATTCCGCGCGTTGACGGATTCGATTCACGACCTCGACATCCACATCGTGCGCAGTGAACCCGAAGCGTTGCTGCTGGAAAGCAAGCTGATCAAGGAACTGCAGCCGAAGTTCAACATCGATCTGCGCGACGACAAACGGTTCCTCATGTTGAAGGTCAATGTGCGCGATCCCATCCCGCGTTTCTCCTTCACTCGCCTACGCACCGACGATGGCTCGCGTTACTTCGGTCCATTCCCGAACTCAGGCGCGCTGCGGAACACGCTCGCGCTGATGCGGAGGCAGTTCAACCTGCGCGGGTGCCGTCCGCTCACGCCGGGGCCGCAGGACTACAAGCACTGCCTCTACGGCAACCTCAAGTGGTGCACGGCTCCATGCATCGGCAACGTGACGCGCGAGCAATATCTCGAACAGGTGCAGGCCGCGTGCAACTTCCTCGATGGCCAGTGCGGCGAACTGGCGGGGCAGTTGGAGGCGGAGATGCGCAAAGCAGCTACGGCGCAGGAATACGAGAAGGCCGCCGAACTGCGGGATGCCATTGCCGCGCTCAAGGAAACTACGGCGCGCACGACGCGCTTCGAGCGGACGCCATGGAACCTGCCGGTGGCCGTGATGCCGGAACGCGACAATCTTGAACTGGCCAAAGCATTGGGCCTCGCCGGGCCGCCTACGCGCATCGAGGGTTTCGATATTTCCAACATCAGCGGTACGCTCAAGGTGGCCAGCGTGGTTGCGTTTCGCAACGGGCGCCCGGACCGGGTGAATTATCGCCGTCTGCGCATCAAGGACGTGGAAGGTCAGAACGACTTTGCGTGCCTCGCGGAGGCGGTGCGGAGGCGGTATGCGCGGCTGCTCAAGGAAGACGCGCCGCGCGAAATGCAGAGCGCGGAGCAAAAGCAACCTGCAGCCCGCAACCCTGAGGAGGATCGGGAGGCGAACCAGTCCATTGTGGAAGAACTCCGCGAGATGATGACCCATCCACAGGAAGCCCTTGAGCAACTTAAGGCACAGGAAGAATCACCGCCCACCGCCAAACATCCGGCGGCGGCGGCCAGAATCACGCTCCCGGACCTGATCGTCATTGATGGTGGCAAAGGCCAGTTGAACGCCGCCTGTGAGGAACTAAGCAAGCTTGGACTGGAGCGGATTCCCATCATTGGCTTGGCCAAGGAGTTTGAGGAAATCTATCGGCCTGGGGAACCGACCCCGCTGCGGCTGAGCCATGACAGCAACGCTTTAAAACTGCTGCAACGGATCCGCGACGAGTCGCACCGCGTGGCGAACAGCTACAACGCTCAACTCCGCATCAGGAAAATCTCCGAGAGCCTGTTGGATGAATTCCCCGGCATCGGTGAAACCCGCAAGACAGCTCTCCTCAAACGGTTTGGTTCGATTCAACGGCTGCGTCTGGCAACCGAGGAACAAATCGCGGAGGTACCGGGCTTCGGGGGCAAGGTGGCGGCGGAGCTGAAGGCCTTCCTAATGGCCCGGCTGAACGGAGCGGTGGAACGTAAAAATGATTCGACGCTGAAAAATTAGTGCGAACTTCCCCGATTCGTGGCTTCATCCGGGTATGAACATCCAGGTAGCAGTGCTCTGCGACGCAGCGACTGACGATCACGGCAAGCTAAACCTGCTGGGCGCGTTCGACACGATCTACGCGCAGTCACTACCCGCCGTGCATCCGCAGTGCGCCATCGCCCTGCGCGTCACTTTCACCAGCGGCGACGAAGGCGCACATCAGATGAAGCTGCACTTCGTGGACGCCGATGGCCGCCCCATCATGCCCAGCATGGACATCCCAGTGGAAGTGGCCATGCCCGAGGATTCCCATTTTGGCACGCGCAATTTCATCATCAACATCCAGCAGCTCAAGTTCGCCGCTCCCGGCCTCTACGCCATTGACGTCACACTGGGCAGTGAGACCATCGCGAGCGTTCCACTCATGGTCCGGCTAGTGCAGCCCCAGGTGGACGAGTCCGAGAAATGGAAGCAGGCCTAGCAATTCCGTTTTTCTGCGGTGCCAGTTTGTTGGCTTCAACCAAGAAAAGGCGTGAATGTTCCGACCCGCTGGCTAGTCTGAACTGCGAGACATCTCCTTACGCATGAACAAAACATCATCTTTCGCTCTCACCCTTGCAATGGGACTGACCTCGCTTGCCGGTCTGGCCGGCGAACTCCCCAGGCGCGCACTGGTCGTGACCACCACGGCGGGCTTCCGGCATAGCTCCATTCCGACGGCTGAGACGGTTCTGGCTGAACTCGGCAACCGGAGCGGCACCTTCAAGGTCGATTTCGCGCGGCTTGAGACGGGGACAGCTGAATTCAAGGGCGCTGACGGAAAACCAGACAAGGACAAAGTAATCGCTGCATTAAAACCCGTGCTGGCCGAGAAGATGAGTGCGTCGGCTTTGAAGAACTATGACTTGGTGATTTTTGCGAACACCACGGGCGACCTGCCCCTGCCGGAGCCGCAGGCATTGCTGGATTGGATTTCTGCAGGGGGCGCATTCGTCGGCATGCACGCAGCCACGGATACGTTTCCGGGTTTCCAGCCCTACACCGAAATGATCGGCGGCCATTTCCGCACCCACGGTCCGCAAGTGCAGGTGAGCGTGATCAATCAGGACCCCGCCTGTCCTTCATGCAGACACCTTGAGGGTCGCTGGTCGGTATTCGATGAAATCTATCAATTGAAAGGCTTCGACAGCAGCAAAGTGCACCGGCTCCTTTCGCTCGATGAACTCATGTTGAACGCCAATGATGTGAAGGAAAAGAAGGCCACGCCTGGCGATTATCCGATCGCGTGGAAGAAGGAATACGGCAAGGGCCGGGTGTTCTACACGTCGTTGGGACATCGTGAGGACATTTGGGATCCCACTTGGGCGGATAAGGAGGGCAAGCGCATGAACAGCCCGGAGGTTGCCAAGCAGTATCAGCAACATATCCTGGGCGGCATCCGTTGGGCTTTACGCCTCGAGCAAGCCACAACCGAGAACCCCCGACCATGAACAAAGACGCATCGTTTTCTGGAGAACTCAACCGCCGCGACTTTTTACGGGGCGGCTCGGTGGCCACCATGATGGCGCTGATGGGCGGCGTGGAATTGCTCGCCCCGGCTGCCAGCCGTGCGGAAGGCATCGGTGTCGGCAACAAAGTCAAGGTCGGTATCATCGGCCTTGGCAATCAGGGGCGCGAAATCGTCAAGTCGCTGGGCGCGAATGAAAAAGCGGAGGTTGTGGCCATTTGCGACACCTATGCGGCTTCAGTGCGGAAAGTTTCCAAGGATGCGCCCGGCGCGAAGACCTACGAGAAATACCAAGATCTGCTGGCCGACAAGAGCATTCAAGGCGTGTTCATCGCCACACCTACGCACCAGCATTTGCAGGTGACGCTCGATGCTTTGCAGGCGGGCAAACACGTCTATTGCGAAGCGCCGCTGGCGCACACCATGGAGGATGCACGCGCCATTGCCAAAGCTGCAAACGCGCTACCCAAGCAGATTTTCCAGGCGGGGCTGCAACACCGTTCCGACCCTCAACGCAACTGGCTGTTACCTTTCATTCGCTCAGGATCCCTCGGACAATTCGCGGCTGCGCGCGCACAATGGCACAAGAAGCAAAGCTGGCGTTCCGCTTCGCCCAACCCCGATCGCGAAAAAGAAATCAACTGGCGTTTGAGCCGTGCCACCTCGCTCGGCTTGGCGGGTGAAATCGGCATCCACGCCTTGGATCAGGCGTGCTGGTTCATGAACCGCAAACCCAGTGCCGTGACCGGATTCAGTGCGACGATGTTGTGGAACGATGGACGCGATGTGCCGGACACCGTTCATACCGTCACCGAGTTCACCGGCGGCGTGCAACAGATCTACGAAGCCACGCTGGCCAATTCCTTCGATGCCGACTACGAAATGCTTTACGGCACCTTTGCCTCGGTGTTGATGCGCGAAGTCCTAGGCCAAGGCAAAGCTTGGATGTTCAAGGAAGTGGATTCGCCGCTTTTTGGTTGGGAAGTTTATGCCAAGAAGGAGCAGTTCCAAGGCGAGACTGGCATTGCGCTGATCGCCGGGGCGTCCAAACAAGAATCTTTTACAGCAAAGCCCGATGCCATCACGCTGTTGCGGAGCTCGCCGCTCTACAACTCCTTGGGCAACTTTCTCGAAAACGTTTCGGAGCAGGATACCGCGATGAACTCCTTCATCGAACTCTACGGCGCCGATGACCAGCAGGCGTTGCTGGACTACCTCAAGACCGAAACGGCGCCGCGACGCAAGCCCGCCGCCAGCGCATTGGACGGCTTCCAAGCCACCGTCCTCGCCATCAAGGCCAGCGAGGCCACATTCAACAAGCAGCGCATTGAACTTGAGGAGGAATGGTTTGCGTTGTGACAAGACCTACACACTGCATTTACCCATGAAAGCCAAAGCACTTCTACTCGCGCTCACCCTGTCCTTCATCGCCTCCCTGCAGGCAGCAGACGTCATCGTTTTGAACTCCACGCCCAAAGGCAACAAGATCCGCATGGAAGGCACCTCCACCCTGCACGACTGGCAGGTGGGGGGGTCACTGATCGGCGGCACAGCGGAGGTTGGACCTGATTTTCCGCTCAAGCCCGGCGCAGCGGTCAAACCTGGTCCGGTTCAGGCCAAGGTCAACGTGTTCATCCCAGTGCAGCAGTTGAAAAGCGTTGAGAAGGACGGAACGCCCTACAAGGCGTCCATGGACCAGCGAATGTACGAGGAAATGAAGGAGCCGGCCAACAAACGCATCACTTACACGCTGACCAGCCTGACTCTGAAAGAAGAGCCCAAGGCAGCGGACCAGCCCTACACTTTTGAATCCGTCGGTGAGCTTTGCGTGGCTGGCGTAACAAACAAAATCACCATGCCCGTCTCCGTGACGGTGCTGGAGGAGAACAAGGTCAAGTTCGCAGGCAGCACCACTGTTAAAATGACGGATTTCAAAATGACGCCGCCGGCGCTGACGGTGCTCGGCCTCGGCATCAAGACCGGTGATGACGTAAAACTCTTCTTCGAATGGGTGGCCGTGAAGCGTTCCGCCCCCGCTGCCAAGTAAGAGGCTTTTTCTCTGCGATCGGGAGTCGGCACGCCCGGCACTGGTTGAGCCTTATGGGCTAGCCCCGCCCCAGGGTGCTCTCTTTAGAATAATTCTAATTATTGACACTGCCGTTCTGAGCCGTATGTTTTCCCGCCTGTGAAACGGAACCCGTCAACCGCCACGCCCAACCAGTTGAGTGAACAACTGGCAGCGACCGGTTTTCGTTCCACCCAGCAACGGCAGCGCGTCTACGACGTGCTGATGGAGAAGCGCGACCATCCGACCGCTGAAGAAGTCTTTTTGCGCGCCAAGCAGGCGATGCCGGACATCTCGATGGCCACCGTCTACAATTGCCTCGACGCCCTGGTGAAAACCGGTGTGGTGCGTCAGGTGAAGATCGAGCGGGGCGCCGCGCGATTCTGCCCGAACATGCACGAGCACTGGCATTTCCATTGCACCGGGTGCGGCGGCGTCTTCGACATGGATCAGCCGGACAACGCCTGCGATGCGTTCCCGTTGCCCAAGGGATTCAAAATCGACCAATTCGAGATTGCTGCACACGGGCTTTGCCCTGCCTGCAGTTCCGCGCGCAACAAATAATTCATTTGGGGATTCATTCATGAGCACAGCCACTGAAACCATTGAGAGCCTAGTAAAGCAGGAATACAAATACGGCTTCGTCACCGAGATCGAGTCCGAATCCGCGCCGATCGGTCTGGACGAGGACACGGTGCGCTTCATCTCGGCCAAGAAGGGCGAGCCCGAGTGGATGCTCGAATGGCGGCTCAAGGCCTTCCGTCACTGGCAGACGTTGTCCTGCCCGACGTGGCCGAAAGTGGACTATCCGCCAATCGATTTTCAATCCATCTGCTATTACAGCGCGCCCAAGAAGCAGGGCGACGGCCCCAAGAGTCTGGATGAAGTGGATCCCAAGCTGTTGGAGACCTACGAGAAACTCGGCATTCCGCTGCGGGAACGCGGCCGGCTGGCAGGCGTCGCGATGGACGCCGTGTTCGACTCCGTCTCTGTGGGTACCACCTTCAAGGCTGCGCTGGCTGAAAAGGGCGTCATTTTCTGTTCGATGAGCGAGGCGGTGAAGGAGCATCCCGAGCTGGTGAAGAAATACATCGGCTCCGTGGTCCCGTACACCGACAACTTTTATGCGGCGTTGAACTCCGCCGTCTTCAGCGACGGCTCATTCTGCTACATCCCCAAGGGCGTCCGCTGCCCGATGGAGCTTTCGACCTATTTCCGCATCAACGCCTCCAACACCGGCCAGTTCGAACGGACGCTCATCGTGGCGGAAGCGGGTTCCCACGTCAGCTATCTCGAAGGCTGCACAGCACCGATGCGCGATGAGAATCAGTTGCACGCCGCGGTGGTAGAACTCGTGGCCATGGAAGACGCCGAGATCAAATACTCCACTGTGCAAAACTGGTATCCGGGCGATGAAAACGGCGTGGGCGGCATCTACAATTTCGTGACCAAGCGCGGCCTCTGCAAAGGCAGGAACTCCAAGATTTGCTGGACGCAGGTCGAAACCGGCTCGGCTATTACCTGGAAATATCCCAGCTGCATTCTGCTGGGCGACAACTCCAAGGGTGAATTCTATTCCGTCGCGGTGGTGAACAACCGCCAGCAGGCCGACACCGGCACCAAGATGATTCACATCGGCAAGAACACGAGCAGCACCATCGTGTCGAAAGGCATCTCCGCCGGACGCGGCCAGAACAGCTATCGGGGCCTGGTGGAAATCCGCAAGAGCGCCACCAACTCGCGTAACTTCTCGCAGTGCGACTCGATGCTGATCGGCGCCAAGTGCGGTGCACATACATTCCCCTACATCGAAGTGAAAAACACCTCCTCGTCCGTTGAGCATGAAGCCACCACCTCGAAGATAGGCGAAGACCAAATCTTCTACTGCAACGCCCGGGGCATTGCGACGCAGGACGCCGTGAACATGATCGTGAACGGCTTCTGCAAAGAAGTGTTCAAGGAACTCCCGATGGAATTCGCCGTTGAAGCGCAGAAGCTCCTCGGCGTCAGCCTCGAAGGCAGTGTGGGATAGGAACCAATGGAGCAGAGGAGTGCTGGAGTGTTGATTGCATTACTCCGATACTCCGTCGCTCCAATATCCCGATAAAGATTTTTGACCATGAGCAAGCAACCGATTCTGGAAATCAAAAACCTCAGCGCTGGCGTTGAGGGCAAACAAATCCTCAAAGGCATCAGCCTGACGATCAATGAAGGCGAAGTGCATGCCGTGATGGGACCGAACGGCTCCGGCAAGAGCACGCTCGCCAGCATTCTGGCCGGCCGCGAAGGCTACGACATCACCGGCGGTGAAGTCATCTACCGCGGCAAGGACCTGCTGGAGATGGACCCGGAAGAGCGTGCCCGAGAGGGTGTGTTCCTCGCGTTCCAATATCCCGTCGAGATTCCCGGCGTGAACAGCACCTACTTCCTCAAGGCGGCGCTGAACGAAATCCGCAAGCACCACGGCCAGCCCGAACTGGACGCCATGGAGTTCCTCCAACTCGTAAAGGAGAAGATGAAGCTGCTCGAGCTGCGCGAGGATTTGCTGAAGCGCTCGGTCAACGAGGGCTTCTCCGGCGGTGAAAAGAAGCGCAACGAAATCTTCCAGATGGCGGTGCTTGAACCCAAGCTCGCAATCCTCGACGAAACCGACTCCGGGCTGGACATCGACGCGCTCCGGATTGTCAGCGATGGCGTGAACAAGCTGCGCTCGCCGCAGCATTCACAATTGGTCATCACCCACTACCAGCGCCTGCTGAACTACATCGTGCCGGACTTCGTGCACGTGCTGGCCGATGGCCGCATCCTGCGCACCGGCGACAAGGCGCTGGCGCTCGAACTCGAGGCTAAGGGCTACGACTGGCTGCTCAAGGGCGAAGCCGTCGCCGCATAACACTTTCGGAACCATCACCCAGGCCGAGGCCGCAAGGCTTCGGCCTGGTGCGCAGCTCCGGGCCGTCCCTGTCCACAGCAGATCGCCGCCACGACCCGCAGGCCTGCGGCACGGTACTGAGAATCCCCCCTCACACTCCATATCCGTGCTTGAATCACCCCCCCACCAGAGCACTCTGTCTACATGCAACCTCCAAACGCTGTCAGGTCCGTTGCCATCATTGGTGCCTCCGCCGACCGCTCAAAGTTCGGCAACAAAGCCGTGCGGGCCTACACCAAGCAAGGATTCTGCGTGTTTCCTGTGAATCCGAAGGAGGCCGAGATCGAGGGCCTGCCCGCGTTCAAGAGCATCACTGAAGTTCCCGCACGCCCCGATCTGATCAGCGTTTATCTGCCGCCGCCAGTGTTGCTAAAAGTCCTGCCCGCCATCGCCGCGAAAGGCTGCGATGAATTCTGGCTGAACCCCGGCACGGAATCCAATGAGGTGCTCGCCGAAGCGGAACGGCTCGGCCTGAAGGTGATACAAGCCTGCAGCATCGTGGGCATCGGCATGTCTCCGGAAGAGATTTGATCCGGCTTCATGGCACGCATTCTCACGCTCTTCACCAACCTCTTCCCGCTGTGGGTGCTGCTCGCCTGTGGCATCGCCTTGTTTGAGCCGGGCTGGTTTACGTGGTTCGGCAAGCAATGGATCGTCTGGGGCCTCGCCGTCATCATGCTCGGCATGGGCATCACTCTGAAGGTGGAGGATTTCAAACGCGTGCTGAACATGCCCCTCGCCGTGGCGGTGGGATTCGTCGCTCAATACACCATCATGCCACTGCTTGGCTGGAGCATCGCGCGCCTGCTCAAACTGGATACTGCATTCGCCGTCGGGCTCATCCTCGTTTCGTGTTGTCCGGGTGGCACCGCCTCGAACGTGGTTGCCTATCTCGCCCGCGCCAACCTCGCGTTGTCCGTGCTGATGACCATGTGTTCCACCTTTGCCGCTGTATTCATGACTCCGCTCCTCACCAAATTGCTCGCCAGTGAATATGTGCATGTGGATGCCATCAGCCTGCTGCTCGACACCGTCAAAGTCGTGCTGGCGCCGCTGCTGATCGGTCTAGGTCTCAATCAGTGTGCGCCGCGCATGGTTCGCTTCATGTTGCCCACCGCACCGTTGCTGAGTGTGACATTCATCACGCTCATCTGCGCCAGCATCATCGGACAACAAGCCGCCAGCATCCGCGAATCCGGCGGCACGCTCGTCCTTGCCGTGTTCCTGCTGCATGCGGTAGGCTTCGCGCTGGGCTGGGGTTTTGCGTGGCTGTTCGGTTATGAAGAAACCATCCGCCGAACCATATCCATTGAGGTCGGCATGCAGAATTCAGGCCTAGGAGCGGTGCTCGCGAAATCCAGCTTCGCCCACCTGCCGGCGGCGCCGACACCCTGCGCACTCTCTGCCGTGTTCCACTCCATCATCGGAAGTTTGCTGGCGGGTATGTGGCGCATGTTTCCACCGCGTGAGCAGTCCAACTCAGGAGGTGCAACCCAAGACGGCAAATAACGGTGCTGGGGCACAGGCCTCGGCTGCTTTGTATAAACCTTTTTAATGCGGGGACCGTCTTGAGTGTTGATGAGTACTGCTAGGACTTTGGTCAAACCACCCCTGTTTGAACGCGTGGCCGAGCTGGCCAT
>JAFMIZ010000005.1 GCA_017853715.1 Pedosphaera sp. | reverse complement strand
GCGGTCCACACCGTGGCCGAGTGGTTGAAGGGGCAGGGCTGGACCGTCGTCACGAGCGAAATCGGTTACGTGCCCAAACAATTCAGCGAGCTCACCGATGATCAACGCGCCGAAGTAGGCGAGTTCCTCCAGCAGTTCGAGGATCACGACGACGTTCACCGCGTCTGGGCGGCGTTGAAGTAGCCGATGGCCTGACCACGATGGAATTTGACCTCGTCGAAAAGCACGCGCATCGCGCGTATGCCCTGCTGGCCGGGTTGGTGACGCCGCGACCGATTGCGCTGGTGACGACGATTGATGTCGCCGGGGTGGTCAACGCCGCACCGTTCAGTTTCTTCAATGTGTTTGGCACCGAGCCGGCGATGTGTGCCTTTGCGCCCGGTGACCATGCCGATGGCACGCCCAAGGACACGGCCCGCAACCTCCGCTTGAACCATGAGTTCGTGGTGAATCTGGTGGATGAAGCCATTGCGGAAGCCATGAATCTGTGTGCCGCGAACTTGCCCTATGGCGAAAGTGAGTTGCAGCACGCGGGCTTGACCACCGCTGCATCCTCCTTGGTGAAACCGCCGCGCATCGCCGAGTCGCCGGTGAGTCTGGAGTGCGTGGAACACAGCACGCTGCAGATCGGCGAGAATCGGCTGGTGATCGGTCTGATCAAACGGCTGCATGCCCGCGAAGGCTTGCTGGACCCGCAAACATTGCGCGTCAACCAAGACCAACTGCAGGTCATCGGCCGCATGGCGGGACCGCACTGGTATTGCCGCACGCGTGACCGCTTTGAAATGATTCGGCCGAAGTAGCCGGGCCGCCTGCGCCGCCCGTTGCGAACTCTATCATGAACAGCATCGAACTGCTGATATTCCTGCTGCTGCTCTTTATGGGCGTGCCGGATTTTCTGCGCCGCAAAGGACGCAGCGCGGTGTCGTTTCCCGTGTTCGTGCTGATCGGCGTGCTCCTGGGGCCGGTGATTGACGGCGATTTGGAGGGGCTTCTCGCGCAGGCTGGGCAGGTCGGATTTCTGCTGCTGCTCTTCGAGGTCGGTCTGGAAATCGAACTGCCGGCCTGGGCGACGGCCCGCAAGGCCTTACGCTTCGCCTTGCCGTGGGCGCTGTTGCAATACCCGGCGGTGATGGCGGTGGCGGGTGTGGCGGGGCTGACTTGGAAAGAATCGTTGCTGGCGGCAGCCACCTTGACGGGTGTTTCCGTGGGTATGGTGCACGCCGCGTGGAAAAACTTTCCGGGGTTTGACGACGCGGAGCGCCGGCGATGTTTGCATGTGATGATCGTGCTCGAAACCCTGGCCATCCTCACCATCGGTGTGGAGACGTCGTTCCTGAAGGCCGGGTTGAACTGGCAAGTCGGAGTGAAGCTGGCCATCATCATTCTCACCATCATTCTCGTGGCCCGTGCTGCCACGCATGTCACCAAGCTGTTCCAAAAAGTCCTCACCACCACGACGCACTGGCGCACGCACATGCTGGTGGTGCTGGTGCTGCTGGTTGCAGCGGTGGGGGAACGTCTTGGGCTTTCTGCTCCGAAGACGGCGTTCTTTCTTGGGTTGTTCATGAGCCGGGTGGAGCACGAAGGGAAGGGGATCGAGGATGTGATCGCTCCCGTGAGTCGCATGTTTTTGATCCCGATGTTTTTTGTCTCGCTGGGAATCCGGGTGGACTTCGGATTTCTCTGGAGTTGGCCGGCGTTGGTGGCGGTTTCGGGGGCGTTTCTGTTGATCGGGGTCCGACAATTGCTCCACCGGAACGGCATGGGCATCGGCAAACATGAACGGGCCTTTCTGCTGTTGTGTCCGAACCTGACGATGGCGGCGTTGGGGGCTCAAACCTTGAAAGAAACCGGCAACTTGCCGCAGAATGCATCGTGGCTGCTATTGACCGGACTGGTCATGTCCGTGACGGCGCTGTTCTTGTTGCCCCCTACCAGAATAGAGGCTGCCAAGGCCGCGTTACCGGAGCCGACCAAAAAACCTGACGCGTGAAATTACTGGAGTTGCTGCCCTCACTGGTGAACCGGTTGCCGAAGCGCGCCCGGATTCCAGTGATGACCGGGGTGGCAGGTCTGGGTGCGGGTGGGTTGGCGGTGGCGTTCCATCTGGCCATGCACGGCGTGCATCACGGTGGTCTCATGCCGTTGGCAAAGCAGGGGCTGGGCGCGTTTGTTATCGGAAGTTTTCTGCTCATCATGACCACCTCGCTCGCCGCGGGCTGGCTGCTCACCACCTTTGCGCCCGAGGCGGCGGGCAGCGGCATCCCCCAGCTGAAGGCTGCGTTCTGGAAAGATTTTGGCTACATAAAACTGCGGGTCATCTGGGTGAAATTTGTCGCGGGTGCGCTGCAGATCGGGGGTGGGAGCAGTCTCGGCAGGGAAGGTCCCAGCGTTCAACTGGCGGGGGCGGCAGGGTCGAACATTGTCGGCGCGCTTGGCGAGCCCAAGCAGCGGCGACGGCTCGGGGCGGCGACGGGCGCTGCTGCCGGCCTGGCCGCGGCATTCAATACTCCACTCGCAGCCGTCACATTCGTGCTGGAGGAGTTGATCGGTGATTTGAACAGCCGCTTGTTGGGGAGTGTGCTCTTTGCAGCCGTGCTGGGCGCGTTGGTGGCGCATGGTATTCTCGGCCCGCAACCCGCATTCTCGCTGGCCCCGTTGGGTGAGGCGAATTGGCGGGCGTTTGGACTGGTTCCAGTGGTGGCGGCGCTCGCCAGTCTCGTGGGCGTTTTCTTTCAACGTTGGGCGCTGGGACTGCGCTTGAACTGCCGCCAATGGAGTCCCAATTTTCCCACCTGGATGCGGCCCGCCGTGGGGGCATTCATCTGCTGGGTGCTGGGCATGCTGGTCTTCTGGCGGACCGGCAGCATCGGTGTATTTGGTCTTGGCTATGATGACTTGAGCGGGGCGCTCGCGGGCAAAATGCTTTGGACCACGGCCGGCTTGCTGCTGGTGGCGAAGTTGCTGGCGACGGTGGCGTGCTATGGCACTGGGGGGTGTGGTGGCATTTTTTCGCCGACGCTGTTCTTCGGTGCCATGGTCGGCGTCGTGGTGGCGGGGGCGGTGAATCTCCTCGCTGCCCTCTGGGGTATCGACGGGTTTCTCAGCACCAATGACATCGTCATGCTGGCCGTCGTGGGCATGAGTGCGACGTTGGGTGCCGTGGTGCGTGCGCCGGTGACCAGCATTCTCATCGTGTTCGAGATGACGCATCAGTTCGCCATCGTGCCGCCGCTGATGCTCACGGCATTGATCAGCCAGGCCATCAGCCGCTCGCTGTTGAAGCGTAATTTCTACGATCAACTCCTCGTGCAGGACGGACACGACGTGGAGCGGCTGCGGCCGATGGACAATCTCCGGGCGTGGCAGGAGCAACCCGTCGGCGCATTGGCCAATCGACGGCCCATCTTGCTCAACGCAATCGATGAGACCACGCTGCGCAAGATCGTGAGAGCGCATCCCTTCTCACGTTTCCCGCTGGTCGAGGACGGTGTGGTGAAGGGCATTCTGGAGCGCGAGGAGATTGACGCCGCCCTTAACGCGAAGCGTCCGCCACAATTGCAACCTGCCATCGTCATCGAACCGGAAACATCCCTGAACGATGTGCAGAATGCGCTGTTCGAATCGCCCACCGGCTTGCTGCTGGTGCGTGGCGTGGGCCAGGACGGCAGGTTCGGGTTGGTGACAATTCATGACCTCTTGCGGGCTCAACAGGCGGCGGCAGAACATCCAGACGACGTGTGACGTTTCCGCAAGGCCATCAGAGTGTAGTCCAAAGAGGTGCCTCTCCCTTTATTGCCAAGCGCCGGATTGCATTTGCCCAGTCGTGCCTCCATGGGGTGCGCGGTTTGGCACCTCAACTCACGGAGGCGACAACTTGCTAATCGCTTTGCCAACTAGGCGTTGCTCTGCCTAACGGGTTGGGCTACTTTTTTATTGGTTAGCCATGGATCTCTTTCGCCAAAATCTTCGGCTGGAAATGGTCCGACCCGATTTTCGGGGCATACCGGAATGTCCATTGCCTCCGGGTTTCTCGTTGCGCTGGTTTCAAAGTGGTGATGCCGCTCACTGGCTTCGCATTCATCATGACGCCGAGCCGTTTCATGAAATCACCCCGGAGGTGTTCAATCGCGAGTTCGGCTGTGACTTTGAGCGATTGAGTCATTGCCAGTGTTATCTCCAAGACGTGGCGGGTCGGGTGGTGGGCACGGGGACGGCATGGCCGGCAGGTCAATGTCCGGATGGATCGTGGGGTCGGGTTTTCTGGCTGGCTATTTTACGTTCTTATCAAGGCAAGGGGCTCGGCAAACCGCTGCTTTCAGCCGTGTGCAATCGGCTACAGGAGCAAGGTCATCAACGCGCGTTGGTCTTTACCTCTACCGGTCGCTTGCCTGCGGTGAATCTCTACCTGAACCACGGCTTCCAACCGCAGATAAAAACCGAGTCTGACCGCGCGGTTTGGGATCGGGTGTTTGCTGCGTTGCGTGAGAGCGGGCGGTTGCGGGAGCCGGCTGCGCTGCTTGATGCTTGCAGGGAGCCGACCCGTGCCGGGGCGGGGATGTGAGGTTTTGCGCAACATTCTTCCAGTCATCGTGTTGAATTCCGTGGCGCCGCTTGTGGCCTTCGTGCTTTACTGGCGTTGAATTCAACATGACGACGAAATCTTTATCGGCCTCCTCCGCCGTGTGTCGGCGTATCGCGGAAAACATCGGGCGCGTCATGCAGGGGCAGACCAGTTCGATACGGCGGTTGCTGGCGGCATTTGCGGCGGGCGGTCACGTGTTGCTCGAGGATTCGCCTGGCACCGGCAAGACGACGCTGGCCAAGGCTTTGGCTCGTTCCGTTGATGCCAAGTTCAAGCGGGTGCAGTTCACGCCTGATTTGCTGCCCTCGGATATTCTGGGGGTGGCGGTGTTCAACCAGCGTGATCAGGAGTTCCGATTTCACCAGGGTCCGATCTTTACGAACATCCTGCTGGCGGACGAAATCAACCGGGCCTCGCCGCGCACGCAATCGGCTTTGCTGGAGGCCATGGGCGAAGCGCAGGTGAGTGTGGACGGCGAACGGCGCGATTTGGAGCAGTTGTTCTTTGTCATCGCCACCCAGAATCCCGTCGAGTTCCGCGGCACGTATCCGCTGCCCGAGGCGCAGATGGACCGTTTTGCGATGGAGTTCAAACTCGGTTACGTGGAGCCAGCGGACGAAGTGGCCATTCTCACGGCGCAAGCTGAACGCCACCCGCTCGAGGAACTCCGCCCCTGCGCCACCTTGGCCGAGGTGCTTGAGGTGAAAGAAGCCGTGCATCATGTGCGGATCAGTGAAGAGCTGAAACGTTATGTGGTGGACCTCGTCGCGGCCACCCGCGCGGCGGCAGGTGTGCAATTGGGGGCCAGCCCGCGCGCCTCACTCGCCCTGATGAAAACCTCCCAAGCCCTGGCGTTGTTCGATGGTGCAGATTTCGTGGCGCCGGATCAGATTCGCGAGCTGGCGGTGCCCGTGATTGCACACCGGTTGGTGTTGGAGCCGCAGGCCCGCTTCTCCGGACGCACCGCCGAGAACGTCGTCGAGGAGATCTTGAAGCGTCTGCCGGTGCCAGCCTAGCTCGGAGTGTGCAACTTCTCTTCCGATCCCTTTACCCCGCTTACCGCCTCCTGTCGGCGGTTCGGTTCTGGGCCGTCCGGAGGTTCACTAAAACCGGCGCAGCCGTATTGACGGCATTGTTGATCGTGATTCCGCTGGCGGCGGACACGGAGAACAATGTGGCGTATCAGGCAGCCTGCTTGCTGATCGCGCTGCTGCTCGCCGCCTCCATGTTTGGCTGGGTGGTGCGCGTCCGGCTGGCCGTGGAGCGGCGGCTGCCGCGATTTGCCACGGTGGGAGACGCAGTCAGTTTTCCCGTGCTGCTGCGAAATCTTACCCCGCGCAAACAGGTCGGGTTGGTTTACTTGGAGACCCTGGCGGATGCACGGCCGACCTCTCGCGAGTGGGCGGCATTCCAGCGCGCGGAGGAGCGCCGGTTGCGGGGAATTCCCGTCTGGCGGCGGCAACTGCGTCATCCCTTTCGGCAGGCCCGCACGGAGCCGGTGAAAATCCCCACCATTCCCCCCGGCCAAAGCGTTGAGGTGCAGGTTTCGCTGACCCCGTTGAGGCGCGGGGTTCTGCACTTCACAGCAGCGACAATCGCCCGGCCTGATCCGTTGGGATTGTTCAGCGCCTTGGTGAAATTGCCGATGCCCCAGTCATTGCTGGTGCTGCCGAGGCGTTACCTCATCCCCGCAGTGGCCTTGCCCGGAAGCCATAAGTATCAGCAGGGCGGGGTGGCGATGGCTTCATCCGTCGGCCAATCGGACGAATTTGTGTCGTTGCGTGAGTATAAGCGGGGGGACCCATATCGACACATCCATTGGCGCAGTTGGGCCAAAACGGGTGTGCCTATCGTGAAAGAGCACGAAGATGAGTTCTTTGTCCGTCACGCGTTGGTGCTGGATACCTATTCGCCGTCACCGTTCAGCGAGGCGTTTGAGGAGGCGGTCAGCATTGCGGCTTCGTTCGCCTGCACCATTCAGACCCCGGAGTCCTTGCTGGATTTGTTGTTCGCCGGGACTGAGGCGTATTGTTTCACCGCCGGACGCGGGGTTGGGCATTCCGATCAACTGTTGGAAGTGCTGGCCTCCGTCCGGTCCCAGGCCGAGTCCAAGAGCTTTCCTCTGCTGGAGGAACTGGTGGTCAGCCACGCCGCGGCCTTCAGTGGGTGCGTCTGTGTTTTTCTGGCGTGGGACCAGCCGCGCCGCGAACTGGTGAAAAAATTGAAGATCCTGGGCACACCATTGCTCGTTTTGTTGGTCGTCGAACCCGGCCGCGCGCACGATCTGGATCCCGGCCCGATGCGCGATGCGCCTCAGCGCTTCTGCGTGGTGGAGGTGGGTGCTGTCCGCGAGGGGTTGGCCGCCCTGAACCCCTCATGAATTTGCCACCCTTACTTCTGGGAGCGACGCTGGCTTTCTGGGGCTGGCAGACCGATTTCTTGTCCGTGGGCGCCCTGTTGGGCGTCCTGCTGGAGGGAGTTCGGTTGACCCGCATCACTTGGGAGTCCACGGAGGACGAACTCAACCGGCTGTGGAATTTGGTTACCGTGATCTTTTTGGCCTCAGCGGTCTTCGCCTTCACCACCAACGAGGGGCCGACGGCCTTCACCGAAATGTTTGGCAGCCCTGGCCTCAACACTTCACGCGTCGCGGGCGAGTCCAGTCAGAAAACGGCGGCGTCGCTGGTGCAGTGGATGCCGATGATTTTCTTTTTGTTCGTCATGGCGGTAACGCTGGCCCAACAAAGCCGCGTGAAGTTGCGGGTGCTGTCGTTGATCGCCCGGCGCGAGCGGCAGGGTGGATTAACCCCTCCCATGGCCAATCGCGAGGTGCATGTGGGCTGGGTTTATTTCGGCGTGTGCCTGGTTTCGTCCAGCATCAATAGCCGCACCGATGAAACATTCTTCATCGGCCTGTCGGCGCTGCTGGCGTGGGCGCTCTGGAGCCAGCGTTCGCGGCGTTTTGTGTTTCCAGTCTGGGCCTGTTTGTTGGCGGCGGCATGTGGCTTGGCGTATTGGGGGCAGGACCGGCTTACGGATCTGCGCATCTTCATGGAAAGCTTCACCCCGCAATGGGGCTGGCGCGTGGGCGGTTCGCGCACCAATCCCGATGAGGATTCCACCAGCATCGGGCAGCTTGGAAGATTTGCGGGCTCGGGCCGGATTGTCATTCGTCTGGAGCCGCACGAGGATGCGACGCCGCCCAGTTTGCTGCGCACCGCCAGCTACCGTTTTTTTCGCAGCGCGACCTGGTCAGCTTCAGGCGGGCGGGAGGATCTGGATGGCGTCAGTCGCTTCGACACGGTGCCGGCAGAACCCCACTCGAGTACGTTCGTCCTGCGACGGAGTTACGAGACGGATTCATTCTCCATGGCGACTTTAATCGAAGGGGGGGTGGACATTGTGCCCCTGCCCATGGGGGCCGCAACCTTACAGAACATGCCGGTGTTCACGCTCAAGACCAACGGCCTCGGCGTGGTGACGGCGGAGGGGCCGGGCATCGCTTTGTTTGATGTTTACTCAGGCAAGGACGGCTCGATTGATTCGCCGCCGACTTGGGCTGACTGGTACGTGCCGGAGCGAGAGCGCGAGGCGGTGAATGTGTGCATCATGGGATTGAAGACTCCGCCAGGCCAGCTTGCACGGCAATTGCGCGAAGTGGTGGCCTTTTTCGAGAAAAACTTTGAATATAGCCTATGGCAAAAATTCCATTGGGGTCGTGAGGATCGGCCGACGCCGCTGGCGCGGTTTCTGATCAGCGACCGGCGCGGGCATTGCGAATACTTCGCCACGGCCACGGTGCTGATGTTGCGGGAGCTTGGTATCCCGGCGCGTTACGCGGTGGGTTGGGCGGTGGATGAGCCCTCGGGTTCTGGTTACGTGGTGCGGGAACGTCATGCCCATGCGTGGTGCATCTATTTCGACGAGTCGGATGGTCAGTGGCATGACTTTGATACCACGCCTGCCTCTTGGATGGATCGCGAAAATGAACGGGCTTCTGCCTTCGAGTTTCTCTACGACGTATGGCAGCGCGTGAAATATGAGTTCCTCAAATGGCGGTGGGGCCAGAGCAACCTTAAAGAGTATGTTTGGTGGATCATCGGGCCGCTGCTTGTCTTCCTCTTGTATCGCCTGTTGCGGCGAAAGCCAGGTGAGCGGCGGAACGCCAAACTGGCTGGCATGGATCGTTTGCCGAATCGGCTGGGACTGGATTCCGAATTTTTTGCGTTGGAGAGGCGGCTTGGGGAGATGGGGTTCGTGAGGGAGCCGGGTGAGTCACAGTCCCAACTGGTGCAACGTGCGCTTCGCGATCCGCGAGTGGCTTCGCTGCGGGAGGTGATGCAGGCGATGCTCCATGCCCATTATCGGCTCCGCTTCGATCCCATGGGGCTGGCCAGCGAAGAGCGGGAAGCGTTGGCCCTTCGGGTGCTCCAGGCGCTGGCGCATCTCAGCCAGCAGAAGAACTCTTCCGCACCCGTCAACTGACGAAGGGGAGCGGCACGATGGTTGCCGCCCCGGAATCTCCCTGAGCGCTGCGCACCACCAGTCGGGCGCCGGCTCCGTTACATTCCTTGCGCACATAAGCGAGCGCGATGGCTGCATCCAATGCCGGGGAGCGGATCGCGCTCGTGATGTAACCCACCTCTTTGCCTTCGTGCCACAGCTTGTCGCCCCGCGCGGGTGGATGAGCGGAGGCTTCAAGGCGCAAACCGCGCAGCGCGCGTGTCACTTGGCCCACGCTGCGAATGCGGTTGATCACTTCCTGCCCGATGTAACATCCCTTTGTGTAGCTCACCGCGCGGGACTCGATGCCGGTTTCCTGCGGCAGGTTGCTTTCATCCATGTCGATGCCAAACCGGGGGACGCCCGCCTCTATGCGCGCCCACTCCGCAGCCGTCCAGCCGCAAAGTCCCCCGCCCGCTTCTTTTGCCGCCGCAACCAGTTTGTCTGCGACCGCCGCAACTGCAGCGATGGGCACGAACAGATCCAGTCCTGGAACACCGAATCGCGGCACGTTGATCAGGTAAAGCTCACCTAACGTTCCGTCCGTTGCCTTGACGGAATCATACGCCCTTTCGGGCGTAGCGGAGAACAATCCGAGTTGCATCACGACCTTGATTGATTGCGGGCCTTGCACGCTGAGCAATCCATAATGCGGCGACACGTCCACGATCTGCACGTCGTCGGCGACGATGAACTTCTCCAGTCGCTCCGTGACCTTGGCGGTCAGGCTGGGTTCGAAGTCCAGCAACAGTTCCTCAGCCAAGGCGTGCACATTCAGGTCCGCCTCAAGCTTGCCCTTGTTGTTCGTCAGCGCGGAATAGCAGCCCGTGCCGGGGCGCAGCGTTTTGACATTGTTGGTGATTTGACCATTGAGAAAACGCACGCGATCCGCGCCCACTACGCACACCCGTCCGCGAAAGCCCAAGTCGAGAATGCCGACCGTTTTTCGCAGAGCATCATATTCGGCGCGGACATTGCCGTAGTCCAACACGGACTCGGTGCCGTTGACTTCACCGAAGTTCGCTTGGAAGCCGGTGTGGAATTCATGCAGGTCCAGTGTTTGCACGCGCCCAGTGTAGCGCGACCGACAGCTCGCTGAAATGAAACAATCGGCGGCGCACCACCCTGCTGGCGGGCCAATAATGCGTCTGATTACCCCCGCCCATACTTGAGCTGGGCACTTGTGGGTGGACAGGAAAGTTGGTACCCCTGCCCATGCCTTCGGACGCTTGGTCGGCAAAAAACTATTAGCCGTCAGATTCCTCACTCACAGGAGTAACATCAAGTTGCGCCCGGGCCGCCCGGCGTGCGGCAACGTCTTTGTAATATGGAATGGCTCAATGAACTTCTCACTGGTGACTCGGTAGCCCACTCCTTGTTGATCCTTGCCTTGGTCGCGGCCACGGGCGTGCTGCTGGGCAGCATCAAGATCAAAAAGATCGGTCTGGGTATCGCAGGTGTCTTGTTCTCCGGTTTGGCATTCGGCCACTTCGGTTTTCATATCAACAATGAGGTGATGGATTTTGTGCGGGAGTTTGGGCTCATCCTGTTCGTTTATACCATCGGTATGCAGGTGGGCCCGGGTTTCGCCGCATCGCTGCGGAAGCAGGGACTGCCGTTGAACATCATGGCCGCCTCGATCGTGGGGTTGGGTGTGCTGGTGACGATCGGCATCGTTTATCTGGGCGGCATTGATATGTCCGTGGCAGTGGGGCTGTTCTCGGGCGGCACCACGAACACGCCTGCGCTGGGTGCTGCGCAGCAGGCGTTGAAGAATATGCCCAGTTTCACCGAGGAGCTCGCCAAGATGCCCGGGCTGGGCTACGCGGTCGCGTATCCGTTTGGCATCCTCGGCATCATTCTCACGATGGGATTCATCAAGGTACTATTCAAAGTGCAGCCGACGAAGGAGGCGGCTGAGTTTGCGTCTCAAATGCAGTCCAGCACGCCACGTCCGGCAAACCTCAACATCGCGGTAACGAATCCCAACCTCGACGGACTGGCCATCGAGAGGATTCCCGGCATGGCCAGTTCGGGCGTGGTGATTTCGCGCGTGTTGCGCGGCGGGGAGATGGATGTGGCCGTGCCGGAGACGGTGTTGCGCTTGGGTGATGTGGTTCACGCGGTCGGCCCGGAGGCAAAGTTGCGCGAAATCCAGATCATCATCGGCAAGCCATCCGATGTGGACCTGAAGGCATTGCCCAGCACGGTGACGACTCGCCGGGTGGTGGTGACCAAGAAGAGCGTCCTCGGCAAGACGATTGAGGAGCTCAACCTTGATGGCATGGGCGTGGCCGTGACGCGCGTCAGCCGCGCCGACATTGAGTTCACGCCGACGGCTAGCTTCACGTTTCAGTTTGCCGATACCGTCTTGATGGTGGGCGAGGAAGAGGCGATCAACCGGGCGGCCAACGCGCTGGGCAATTCGCCCAAACAACTCAATCATCCCCAGATTGTGCCCATCTTCGTCGGCATTGCGCTGGGTATTCTTGTGGGCAGCATTCCATTTCATTTCCCGAACATTCCGGCGCCGGTGAAACTTGGCTTGGCTGGGGGGCCGCTTCTGGTGGCGATTCTCTTGAGCCGGTTGGGTCGCGTGGGGCCGCTGATTTACTACATGCCCCAAAGCGCGAACTTCATGTTGCGTGAATTGGGCATCGTGCTCTTCTTGGCGTGCGTCGGGTTGAAGGCGGGCGACCAATTCATTCACACGCTCACGCAGGGCCCCGGGCTTTATTGGATGGGGTGTGCCTCGTTGATCACGCTCGTGCCTTTGCTGATTGTCGGGTTGGTTGCCCGGGCCATCTACAAGTTGAACTACACGAGCATCTGTGGCGTGCTCTCGGGCAGCATGACGGACCCCCCGGCGTTGGCCTTTGCCAATACCATGGCGGGTTCCGACGCACCGTCCATCAGCTATGCCACCGTGTATCCCCTGACGATGCTGCTCCGGGTGGTCGCAGCGCAACTGTTGGTCCTGATATTTCTCAGGTGACTCTGGCTTTGGTTGTAGTCCCTAGGCTGGTCAAAGCGAGTTGGGGACCGGTTGCTCGACGTGGGCGTAACCATTCTCCACCTCAATGGCAGGGTGAATCCTGAAGCCCCCTGTCTGGCGCTATTATATAGACCATCACCACGTAGTCGGCTCCCGCCTCGTTGGGGGTATCAAAGAATCACCCTGGCAGGTGACCTGTAGCAGCGGGTGTGAGGCCGCTCCATCTGAAAGCGGGGAAAAGTCAGAGCTGGCCCACGCGCGGCAGCTACCGTTCGGGGGTTCAAAGTGCTAGACGGGTGATCCCCGGGTGTACCCGACCGAGAAATCGAAATTCGGTAAAGCAACGGTAAAAAAAGGTAAAGCCAATCGGCGTCACTAATGACAATTAGCGTGTGTAAGCTGTTCTATATAAAGTAGAAAGACTCACATTGGTCTTCCTGTCGATTCGGGGATGGATGCTTCTGGAGCTTTACCGCTTCTTGCTCCCCCCTGTTGTCCCGCCTGGCTGCAATTCCAGCCCTTGACGCATCCCCGAATTTCATGGTGAACTTGTAAAGGGGGCACCCTGCTTTCCCGGATTGTCCCAAGGGCTTCATTGCGACAAAGTCCGCGCATGGCAGTAGGCCTCAGCCCGGAGTTGTTCCGCAATCTGGATTTGCGGGTGCTCGCCGTGCAGCGCACCGTCGCAGGTCGCTGGTGGAATTATCACCACGTGATAAGTCCATTCTCCCGGCTATGGCTGGTGCTGGAGGGCAGGGGCGTGGTGCGGCATCATGGCGAAGAGTTTGATCTGAAGCCCGGCCAAATTCATCTGGTGCCGCCGTTCACTCCGCACGACTGCTTCTGCAGCAAGCGACTGGACCATTACTACATCCATTTTGTTTCCCGCACGCCCACCGGCGTTGATCTGTTTTCCATGTTGGGCACCATATTTCAACTGCCCGCCTCGGCGGAGGCATTGAGACAATTCCAGCGGCTCGAAGCCTTGTATCCGCAACGCAAGCTGGCTTGCTTTGATCCGATGCAGGCCGAATACCGCCGGCAATCCCAGGCGGCAGAACGCGCAGACGAAGCGACGCCGCCGGTGGACGCTTTTGAGGGGCGCGGTTTGTTGTCTCTTCTGCTGGCGCCTTTCCTGCATCGAGCGCAAAAACTTCCGGGCATCCACTCGCGGGTGACCGAACAATTCCGTGCCGTGCAGGAGTTCATCCACAAAAACATGGCGCAGAATATTCTGCTCGGCGACCTGGCTCGCGTGGCAAAGTTGAACCCGACCTACTTCTCCGACCGCTTTCAAAATCTGGTTGGATTGCGTCCGTTGGCCTATCTGACCCAGCGCCGGATCGAGCGCGCCCAATATCTGCTGTTGACCAGCAACGATTCCGTCAAAACCATCGCCGCCGAGGTTGGGTTTCACGATGCGGCCTACTTCACCCGCGCGTTCACCCGGCATTGTGGGTGTTCTCCGTCGGGTTACCGGGCGTCCCATTCGCATTGAAGTCGCGCCCTCGTCAGCGCAACCAGCCAGACGAAACATGTGATAAGTGCAAGTCTTTGGGGTTTGAGGCCAAGGGAATTGACTCTGGCTAAACTCCTCCTCTGGCATACTGGAAATCGTTAACCACGCCAATGCTATGAGCAAGAACACCGCTGCCCTTTCATCGCTTAGATCCAATCGCCCCGTCAACCGTCTCGTCGGCGACATGCCCAAAGTCGGCATTCGTCCTACCATTGATGGACGCTTAGGCGGCGTGCGGGAGTCGCTCGAAACGCAGACGATGGATCAAGCCAAGGCTGCCGCAAAGCTGATCTCGTCCACCTTGCGTTATCCCAACGGCCAGCCGGTCGAATGTGTCATTGCCGATACCTGTATCGGCGGTGTGGCCGAGGCGGCGGCGTGTGCGGCGAAATTTCAACGCGCCGGCGTTGGGGTGTCGCTCACGGTCACGCCCTGCTGGTGCTACGGCAGTGAGACGATGGATATGGACGCTTCCGTGCCGAAAGCGGTGTGGGGTTTCAACGGCACCGAGCGGCCCGGCGCGGTGTATCTCGCAGCGGTGCTGGCGGGTCACACGCAGAAGGGGTTGCCTGCATTCGGGATTTACGGGCGCGACGTGCAGGACGGTGGCGACAAGACGATCCCCACCGACGTGCAGGAAAAGATTCTGCGGTTCGTCCGTGCCGGACTGTCGGTGGCGTTGATGCGCGGCAAATCCTACCTCGGCATGGGCGGCGTCTCGATGGGTATTGCAGGTTCGATTGTAGACCAGCCGTTCTTTGAGGAGTACCTGGGCATGCGCGTGGAGACGGTGGACATGACGGAGTTCCTACGCCGCATGGACAAAGGAATTTTCGACCAGGCCGAATACAAGCGCGCACTGGCGTGGGTGAAGAAGAATTGTCCCGAGGGCAAGGACTACAACTCGCCAAAGACGCGCCGCCCGCGCAAGCAATTGGACCGCGAGTGGGAAACGTCTATCAAAATGGCTCTCATCAGCCGCGATCTGATGGTCGGTAATCCAGTGCTGGCCAAGATGGGTTTCGGCGAGGAGGCGCAGGGCCACAACGCGATTGCCTCGGGCTTTCAAGGCCAACGACAGTGGACCGATTACCAGCCCAACGGCGATTTTCTCGAAGCCATCCTGAACAGCTCATTTGACTGGAACGGCACGCGCGCGCCCTACATCGTTGCCACGGAGAACGACTGCCTGAATGGCGCTTCGATGCTGCTTGGTTATCTGCTCACGAGGACGGCGCAGATTTTTGCCGACGTCCGCACCTACTGGAGTCCCGAATCCGTGAAGCGCGTCTCCGGTCACACGCTCGACGGCGCGGCGGCCAACGGCATCATGCACCTCATCAACTCTGGTCCGGCCACGCTGGACGGCACGGGCCAGCAGGAAATTGACGGCCAGCCCGCCATGAAACCGTTCTGGGACATCACCGCTGCGGAAGCGAAGAAATGCCTCGCCGCGACGACGTGGCATCCGAGCATCACCGAGTATTTCCCCGGCGGCGGCTGGAGCACGCGCTACCTGACGCGTGGTGGCATGCCGGTGACGATGTGCCGCCTGAATCTCGTGAAGGGACTAGGCGTGGCTTTGCAGATTGCCGAAGGTTGCACCGTTGATCTGCCGGAAAAAGTTCATGACACCCTCGACCAGCGCACGAACCCGACGTGGCCGACCACCTGGTTCGCACCGAAGCTCACGGGCACAGGCGCGTTCCGCGATGTTTACACCGTCATGAACAGCTGGGGTGCCAACCACGGCTCCATCAGCTACGGGCACATTGGCGCGGACCTCATCACGCTGGCGGCGATGCTGCGGATTCCGGTTTATATGCACAACGTCGGTGAAGAGCGGATATTCCGGCCCAGCGCATGGACGGCATTTGGCACTGCGGACATGGAGAGCGCTGACTTCCGGGCCTGCGCCAGCTTCGGTCCGCTTTACGGCAAGGTTTGACAACCTGTCCGTAAGCCGAATTATTGCCCTGATTCATCCCATGAAAAAAACCCTGCTGCTCGCCGCCGGTTGCATTGCCCTGACCGCTTTCATCAGCAATGCCCAAACCACCACGGCACCCGAGATTTCGGCCTCCGAGACCAAGGCACAGAGGGACGCACGCATGGCGTGGTGGCGCGAGGCCAAGTTCGGCATGTTCATCCATTGGGGTGTTTATGCTGTGCCCGCTGGCACCTACAAGGGTGAGCCCGTCAAGGGCATTGGCGAATGGATCATGCTCAATGGCAAGATTCCCGTCAGCGAATACCGCGCATTCGCCCGGGACTTCAACCCCGTGAAGTATGACCCGCAAGCCTGGGCGAAACTCGCCCGCGAGGCGGGCATGAAATACGTCGTCATCACGGCAAAGCATCACGACGGCTTCGCGCTGTATCCGTCGGATGTGACGGATTGGGACATCGCCGACGCCACGCCTTACGGAAAGGATCTGCTCACGCCGCTGGCGCAAGCCATGCGCAAGCAGGGATTGAAGTTCGGCACCTATTATTCGCAGGCGCAGGATTGGACGCACCCCGGCGGGGCCAAGTCTCGCTACCAGGAAGGCGAAGGCTGGGATGATGCACAAAAGGGCAGCTTTGACGATTACCTCACCAAGATTGCGGTTCCGCAAACGCGCGAAATTCTCACCCGCCTCAAACCCGATGTTTTGTGGTGGGACACGCCCACGTGGATGAATCCCGAGCGCGCGAAGCCCCTGCATGATTTGCTTGCCTTCCGCCCCAAGCTGATCACCAACAACCGGCTCATGGGCAAAGGCGGGGCAATTTACCAGGGTGACACCGAAACCCCTGAGCAACACATCCCCGCCACCGGCTTCGGCGATCGTGACTGGGAGACGTGCATGACGATGAACGACACGTGGGGCTACAAGAGCTACGACCACAACTGGAAGTCCACCAAAACGATTATCCGCAATCTCGTGGACATCGTCAGCAAGGGCGGTAACTACTTGTTGAACGTGGGTCCCACTGCGGAGGGCGAAATCCCGGCCCAAAGCATCCAGCGTCTCAAGGAGGTCGGTGCATGGGTGAAGGTGAATGGCGACGCTATCTATGGCACCACGGCCAGTCCGTTCCGCAAACTTGCGTGGGGTCGTTGCACCACGAAGGCGGGCGCGAACGGAGGCACGCTGTATTTGCACGTCTTCGACTGGCCGACAGACGGCAAGTTGGTTGTGCCTGGCCTGACCAGTCGTGTCACCGGGGCCCGACTGTTTGCGGGTGGCAAGAAACTGACGGCGACTGCAGCCGGCGACGACGTGATCATTAATCTGCCGCCCAAGGCACCCGACGCCATCGCCAGCGTCATTGCATTGAAGTTCAAAGGCCCGTTAAGTGTGGTGTCCAAGCTGCCCGCGCCAGCGGCAGACGGCAGCATTTCGTTGCCAGCCTTGGCAGCGGACATCCACAACAACATCAAATCACGTGCTCATGTCGAGGGGGCTGGGGAGAGCGCCCGCGTCACGGACTGGACAGTCGCCGACGCAAAAGTGTCGTGGGATTTTCAGGCACCTGCCGGGCAGTTCCGCGTGCTGGCAGAGATTTCCGGAACCAACGCTGGTCAGTTGAAGCTTACGCTGGTCAAGGCGACGCAGGCCGCCGCCATCCCCGCCGCAACGGACAGCGGACGCCGCACCGTAGAGCTTGGCGTCATCGAAGTGCCGTCAGCTGGCGAACACACGCTGCAACTCCAACCGGAAGCGAAGGATTGGAAAGGTTTCGATCTGCACGGCGTGACGCTCGTTCCCTGAACGCTCCGACAAAAGAGTTTTTTTATCATGCTCAAAGGCATTCATCCCTGTATCAGTCCTGAGTTGCTGAAAGTCCTCGCTGAGATGGGGCACGGCGACGAGCTGCTGCTTGCGGATGCGCATTTCCCGGGTCACGCCATGAACGCTCGTGTGTTGCGAGCTGACGGAGTTGGGGTTGCAACCCTTCTGCACGGTATCCTGCCTCTTTTTGAATTGGATGCCTACGCGCCGCCGTTGATCATGATGGCGGCTGTGCCGGGAGACAAACTTGACCCGGCAGTTGAGGCATCTTACCTGAGCGCTATTCACCGCCACGTGCCGCAAGCCAGACCCCCCGAACGTGTCGAACGCTTTGCCTTCTATGAGCGAGCCCGAAAAGCATTTGCCGTGATGATGACCGGTGAAACAGCCAAATACGGCAATCTCATTCTCAAGAAGGGCGTGACGCCCCACCAATCATTCTGACTCGAATCCCAGCAACCCCGATCACTGGCAAAATCATGAATAATCCAACCAAGAAAAGTCTGTTCATCACCGACGACGGCAAGAACGTGACGTTTACATTCATCCTCGTCACTTCGCTGTTTTTGTTGTGGGGTTTCTGCAACGGGATGATTGACGTGATGGACAAACATTTCCAGGACAAGCTGCACCTCACCAAGGCGCAGTCAGCGTGGGTTCAGTTCGCGCATTACATGGGTTACACGCTGATGGCCCTGCCTGCTGGTTGGCTGACGCGGCGGCTCGGCTACAAGTATGGCATCATCTCCGGCCTGATCCTCGTGGCCCTCGGCGGATTTTGGTTCATGCCCGCCACCAGCATTTCACAATTCTGGGCTTTTCTGCTGGGCGTGTGCTTGATTGCGATGGGGCTCACCGTGTTGGAAACAGTGGCGAATCCCTACACCACGGTGTTGGGTGCGAAGGAGCGCGGCGCCACCCGTATCAATCTCGCCCAATCGTTCAACGGCATCGGCTGGATCCTCGGCCCGATTGTGGGCGGGTATTATTTTTATTCTGAGGGCGGCGTAGAAGTGTCCCACGGGCAACTTTATATTCCGTATGTTGGGATCGCGATCGTGGTGCTGTTGCTGGCTGTAGTCTTCTTCTTTGCAAACGTGCCGGATTTGAAAGTTGAAGACACTTACCACACGGACGATAAGGCGACGACTGCCGAACCCGCGGACCGTCAGGTGAACCGATTTCTCTGTTACCTGCTCATGGTGCTGAACGTGGGTGTGCTGGCGTTTGCGACCTACATGATTCTCGGGCTGATACTTCCCGCGTGTAATGTCAGTGTCGAACAGACCCGCCATTTGGCCCTGTTGATTGCTGGTTTGTCATTGGCCATCGCGGCTATTGCTTTGACGCCGGTGGCACGGAAGCTTTCATCGCACAGTATCTGGGCGCACCCGCACTTTTCCTCGGCCACCCTTTCGCAGTTTCTCTATGTCGCTGCGCAGGCGGGCATTTTCAGCTTTTTTATCAATTACGTCATCTCCGAAATGCCGGCAGTTTCGCGAGCAGCCGCTGATGGTTGGCTCATCGGTGGGAATGTGATCGAGCGTGATGGCGCCCTCTTCGTGAACGAAAAGGGGGCCACACGATTGCTGGGCTATGTGGGTTTTGTGCTGTTCTGTCTGGGACGCTTTGTTGGCGCGGCCATCATCAACCACTTTCCCGCTCATCGTGTCCTTGGGACGTATGCCTTTGTGAACATGCTTTTGTGTGGTGTGGTGGTGATGAAACTTGGATGGCTGTCTGTGTATGCGGTCTTCGCCAACTTCTTTTTCATGTCGGTCATGTTTCCCACGAACTTCGCGCTGGGCATCCATGGTCTTGGCGCTCAAGCGAAGAAGAACGCCGCGGCCTTCATCGTCATGTCCATCACGGGTGGGGCGTTGATGCCGAAGCTCATGGGGCACTTGGGGGACATATATAACATGTCCGTCAGCTTCTGGATGCCGCTGGTGTGCTTCGGATTGATTGCGGCCTACGGCTTCCTGTGGTCACGTTTGAGTCAGACGGAAGGTGTGCGCGGCCTCAAGACGTCTGGCGGGCATTAAGTTCGGAGCGTGCGCAATAGGGACGCTTTGAGTGTTTCAATGAAATTTGGTAGCGCGCACGGGAACCGAGCCCGGTTTGGGCTCATCAGGCACGACCATCGTCAGCAACCGATCCAGTGATGCCATCGGCGCGTCGGTTTGTCCTCCCCGTCTGCCCTCAAGCTGCGCCACGATGCCATATCGAGCACCGTCTCATTTGTGATTGTGCGATAACTGCCATTCTCCGATCACCTCGGTAACGTGACTTGCAAAACCACTGACGGGCACTTGGCGGACAGGGGAGCGGCGTTCTTGGGTAGGAGCAAAAATTGGCCCTTGCCGAATTTTCGTCCTGCGCTGCTTTTCAGCTCGCCCTCGACCACGGATAGGATTGAAAACTGACCCGCGATGGGATTGCCGATGGTTGCGCCCGCTGCCAGGTTCTTTTTGTCCGTCTTGAAGTACTCGCACGCTGCGAGCGTGTCGCCCTCGGGGGTATCCATGCTTGGTTCGAAGTCGTTGAAATCAATGCTGGCCAGCGACTGCGCCACATGCATTTCACGCGGCTTGCCGTCGAGCCCGAGGCGATTCCAATCGAACACGCGGTAGGTCGTGTCGGAGTTCTGCTGGATTTCGTGGATGAGAAAACCCGCGCCGATGGCGTGGCAGCGTCCCGAAGCGATGAAGATGGAATCGCCCGGCTTGGGTTGAACCGCGTGAACGCATTCCGCCACGCTGCCCTTTTGGATGGCTTTTTCAAAGTCTGCCCGGGTGACGCCCCTCTTCAAACCGACGTAAAGCTTTGCGCCGGGGTTGCAATCCGCGATGAACCACATCTCGGTCTTGGGCTCACCTTTGAGGGAGTCCGCCAGATGCACCGGTGGATGAACCTGGATTGAAAGGTCATCGCGCGCATCGAGCACCTTGATGAGAATCGGGAAGCGCGGGTGATCGCGGAAACCTGTGCCAAAGATTTCCTCGCGCTTTTTGGTCCAGAGTTCGTGCAAGGTCGTACCTGCAAGCGAACCTTCATCCACTACGGACTGATGCTTGTCGCGATCCACAATTTCCCAGGACTCGCCGAACGGCTGCGAGGGGTTGGGCAACTGCCGGCCGTAAACGCGTTCGAGTTCGCGTCCGCCCCAGACGCGTTCCATGTACAGTGGTTTGAAGGTGATGGGTTGCATAAATGGTTTCTTGGTATTGGATTAAATTCTCACGCCATCAATCAAGTGCGGACATAAGCCTTTAACGTGGCGCATTCCTTGCCGACTGATACCCCGTGCGGACGGATAGTGTATTTGCCCACTTCCGCCGGCACGATAATAGTTTCGGCGTAGCGGACGAAAAACCGCGCGAAGATGAACGTTCCGGCGGCATGATATCATGATTGGCTAGTATGTGATGGATGAACCGGCGACGCCCAGAAGGCGTGCCATACTCTGACTGGCTCGCTCGGCAGCTTGCCGGCGACCTCAATGCGGAGGTATCAACCCAGAGTAGTCATTTGCCGCCCTGAGTTGAGTAAAGCTAACATTACGCGGCTGGAATATTGGCTGCTTTGGGGGCGGTTGATTTTGCTTTTATTTCAGTGTTCCGCTTCGGATAAGTTATCTCCGGGTCTTTTTCAGGAACTTTGAGTTGCTTGCGCAGACGACCCAGCTCAGCGTGCAGTTCCTTTTGAACAACCTCGTATTCAGGTCGGCCATACACGCTAAGTAGCTCCCTAGGATCGGTTTTCAGGTCGAACAATTCCCAGTAGTTCGCGTCTGCTTCGTAGAAGTGGACCAGCTTGTAGCGGTCGGTAACCACACCGTAATGGCGGCGGACACTATGGTCGCCGGGATGCTCGTAGTAGTGATAGTAAAAACTTCTGCGCCAATCAGCGGGCGTGTTGCCGGTTAGAATCGGCACGAGGCTGCGGCCTTGAATGTCGAAAGGAATCGGCTGGCCGGCGGCTTCAAGCAGCGTGCTTGCGAAATCAATGTTTGAAACGATGTCCTTGCTTGCGCTGCCGGGCTTCACATTGCCGGGCCAACGAACCAAGAGCGGAGTGCGGAGGGATTCCTCGAAGATCCAACGCTTGTCGAACCAGCCGTGTTCGCCGAGGTAGAAGCCCTGATCAGAGGAATACACGACGATGGTATTCTCGGTCAGCCCCTCTTCATCAAGATACTCCAGCAGTTTGCCCACGCTCTCGTCGACCGACAGCACGCAGCCGAGATAGTCGTGCATGTAGCGCTGATAGCGCCAGCGCACCAAGTCTTTCCCTTGGAGATTGGCTCTGCGGAACGCTTCGTTGCGCGGCTCGTAGTATGCGTTCCAGATTTTCAACTGCTCTGCATTGATACCGTATGGTTGTTCCAGCTTTGCATCGCGTGGTGTGAAGGTCTTTTCAATCGTCATATCCTGCTCGCGCTCGGCTTTGCCGCGACCGGAATAATCGTCAAACAACGTTTCCGGCTCGGTGAACTTGCGGTTACCGTTCCATCCGAGGTGTTTCAGGTTGGGGGCCCACTCACGATGCGGCGCTTTTTGCTGGCACATGAGCAGGAAGGGCTTCGATTTGTCACGCTTTTTGAGCCAGTCGAGCGAGAGATCAGTGATGATATCAGTCACATAGCCATCGCGTTTGATTTTCTTGCCCATGCTGATCATCGGGGGATTGTAGTAAATGCCCTGACCGGGAAGGATGTCCCAATAATCGAAGCCAGTGGGGTCGCTGTTCAGGTGCCACTTGCCGACCAATGCAGTTTGGTAGCCTGCAGCTTGAAGCTGCTTCGGCATAGTTTGCTGCGACCCGTCAAACACCGAACGCCCGTTGTCGTAGAACCCATTCATGTGGCTGTATTTGCCGGTCAGCACACACGCACGGCTCGGACCGCAGATGGAGTTCGGAACCATCGCGCGGTTGAAAATCATCCCCTCGCGAGCAACCCGGTCAATGTTTGGCGTCTGGACCAGCTTGCGGGGATCGTCGTAGGCACTGATGGCCGCGAGCGCGTGGTCGTCCGAGAAGATGAACAAGATGTTCGGCTGCTTCGCCTGCCCGGCTAGGAGCGGCAGGGCTGACAAAAATCCAGCGACAGCTAGGTATCGTAGAGCTGTGTTCATCATTTTCATAAGATCACTGTGAATGGCTGGCCTGGGAATTCCAGGCTGCTCAAAGCGCTGAAATCAGCGCTGGGACAGTTCAGGGCTGCGGACTTGCCAGTACCTTAACCATTTTGCAAAAGAAGTGAAATCTCAATCGGTCCAACTCCACCGGGATGGTCAAGCGAGACAGAAAGCAACTACCTCAAACCAACGCTTGGATTAGCGCATCACTGGCCCAGAAAGTTGAGTCACGTCAACGTTAATCTGCGAGTCCAGATGTCCACGAACCTGACCGCTGGAGAATGGCTCACTGTTGCTGAGGGCCTCCAAGGCGGTGCCACCACTGCCAGCAATGGCTTTTCCGTTGGCGAGACGGGCACAACGAACAAGCAGGTCAGCGTGACTCGCCCGTTAGCTGCCGGGCCGGACAATGTGTTTTTCCAGTTTCAAGCCGACCAGTAGCCAGTGCTTTTGTGCGTGCGGATTGACCATCGGCGCATCATGCAGTTAGCTTCGCTCTGATCCTTAGGCAAAAATGCTTCTTTAATTTCGCCACATGAAAAAACCACAAAACGCTTACCGAGTGAGTTTGAAATATCACTCGCTCTTGCTTCCAATAATATATCTGTCGGTTTCATGGGCTTGGGCCGATGTGAAATTGCCGGCTATTTTTTCTGACCACATGGTATTGCAACGGGACATTTCCATTCCCGTCTGGGGCTGGGCAGACCCCGGTGAGAAAGTGACTGTCCAGATTGAGGGACAAACCAAGACTGCGACCGCAAACGCTGATGGCCAATGGAGCCTTAAGCTGGACAAACTTTCAGCCACCACGCCAGTTACGCTTACGGTCAAGGGGCGTAACACAATCTTGATCACGGATGTTCTGGTGGGCGAAGTCTGGCTCGCTTCCGGTCAGTCCAACATGCAGCTCCCGGTGAACGATGTGATGAACGCCGGGAAGGAGAAGGCCACAGCGGATTTCCCGCAAATTCGCATGTTCACTGTGGCCCGCCGCCCCGCAGCAACTCCGCTGACAGATTGCGAGGGCGAATGGGTGGTATGTTCTCCCCAAACAGCGGGCAGATTCTCTGCGGCAGCCTATTTCTTTGCCCGCGATTTGCATCAGAAGCTCAAAATATCCGTCGGCGTGATTCACGCATCGTGGGGCGCGACGCCGATTGAGACATGGACCAGTATGGAGCGGATGGAAGGCAAGCCCGAGTTCGCGCCGGTCTTCAAGGCATGGGAAGCCAAGCTAAGTGTGCCCTACGATGAACAGAAAGCTGAGGCTGAATATGTCCGTGCGCTGGAAATGTGGACCAAAACCGTTGCCCGACGCACCGCCGCAGGCGAAAAACTTCCGCCACGACCGGAAAAGAAGGGGGATCCGCGTTTGGACAAGAATTACCCTGCGAACCTGTTCAATGGGATGATCGCCCCAATCATTCCTTATGGGATTCGCGGGGCTATCTGGTATCAGGGTGAAAATAATGCCGGTTCGGCTTTTCCGCGTTTGTATGCCAAGCAACTTCCCCTCCTGATTAAAGACTGGCGCGAGCGATGGGGCTTAGGCGACTTTTCGTTGGCATGGGTGCAATTGCCGAACTTTCAGCCGAACGCGAAAGTTAGCGCATCCCAAGGTTGGCCCATCATCCGCAATGGCATGTTGAAGTCTCTTTCCGTGACCAACACTGGTATGGCCATCACCATGGATGTCGGCGACCCGAAGAACATTCATCCTCAAAACAAACAAGCCGTGGGGCATCGGCTGGCGCTTTGGGCGCGGGCCAAGGTTTATGGCGAGAACATTCCTTACTCTGGTCCGCTCCCGGCGAGACGCAGGATTGACGGCAGTCGCATCACAGTTTCATTCCAGCATACTGATGGCGGGCTGGTCGCCAAGGACGGCGAGTTGAGAGAGTTTGAGATTGCTGGCAAGGATGGCAAATGGGTGCGGGCAATGGCGCAAATTCGGGACGACCAAGTCATCATCTCCAGCCCGGAGGTCACAGCGCCGGTGGCGGCGCGTTATGCATGGTCGGACAATCCGAATTGCAATCTCTACAACGGCGCGGGCTTGCCTGCCTCGCCATTCCGCACGGATGATTGGTAGAATGGGTCTCCTGGAAGAATCCCGAGCGGCGTATTCCAGCGCGGTGAAAGCAAAGGCGGAGCCTTAATTGGCGGCGCAGCAATGCGGCTTGTTTGCATTGGTCAGGACAGGGCTTCCGCTTTGCCTGATTCCATGACTGTGGAACGGCCATGGTTTTCCCCGAACCCCGCTAGTCCAAGTGCACGATTCCGTGTCGGATTGCGCTGACCACGGCTTCAGTGCGACCGCGAACCTGGAGCTTGGAAAAGATGGTGCGAAAATTATGTTTTACCGTGTCTTCCGAGACATTCAGTTCGGAACAGATTCCTTTGTTGCTGCGTCCTTTGGCCAACAAGTTCAATACCTCCATTTCGCGGGGACTGATGTCAGCATTTCGACGGCGCTTCTCAAGCAGGGTTGCCACACGTTCTGGTAACGTGAACTGCCGAAATCGAAAGGGAAAGGGCTGGAATTTCAGTGAAATCAGCTCGGAATTCGGCCTGAAATTCTCAATTTTATTCTCACTTTGTGGTGTTTCAAATTCCGAAAGTGGAGGGAGTGCCTGATTCTATTGGTTGGAATCGAGGTTTGGTAGCGCGCACGGGAATCGAACCCGTCTTTCAGCCTTGAGAGGGCCGTGTCCTAGCCGATAGACGAGCGCGCCAGCCGGACCGAAGCGGGCAGTATCCTAAGTTCTGCGCCCGATAAGTCAATCACGCGGGCTGGCATCATTTTGGTCAATGGGCGTCGTGCGTTTATCAATTAACGCTGTTTCGCCGGCAGCCGTAGGTTGGTGGCGTGAACAACAGCGCTGCCATCACTCCCGCCTACTTGAACCTCGCTCTGGCCTGGTTGTGGATTCTGCTGGGGTTTCTCTCCGGCTTCGCCCTCGGGCTCTTCTTCCATCGTGAGGATTGGCTCGGGGGCTACGGCAGTTTCAAGCGCCGACTCTACCGCTTGGCACACATCGCTTTTTTTGGGACTGGTTTGGTCAACTTCGCTTTTTGGCTCACGGCGTCACTTCTTGATTGGGGAGGAACCATGCTGAACGTGGCGTCGTGGGCCTTTGCCCTAGGGGCTGTCTCCATGCCGATGTGTTGTGTGCTCATGGCGCAGAGCCCGAAATTCAAACTCACCTTTGGCCTTCCCGTTTTCGGCCTAATCACTGGCGCAGCGGCGACGCTTTGGAAAGTGATCAAATTATGAAAAAGATTGGATTCATCGCCATGAGCGGCGTGCGTGCGCACAACGCCGAGCTGACGCAGCTGGGGCTGACCTTGCCCGGCTTCGTGGATCGTAACCGCATCATTGCTTCGCTGCCGAGTTTGGGCTTGCTGACGTTAGCCGGTATTACGCCATCCAACTTCGCCGTGGCGTATCATGAGATCACGGACGTAAAGCAGTCTGGTTTTCCCGATGATTTGGACCTGGTCGCTATCAGCACGTTCACGGCGCAGTTCAACGAGGCTCTGGCTGTAGCCGACCACTACCGCCGTCGTGGTGTGCCAGTGGTCATGGGCGGAATCACCGTCTCGTCCCTCGTGGACGAAGCGTTGCAACACTGCACCAGTGTAGTCATCGGCGAAGGGGAACCGCTGTGGTTGGACGTGTTGAGGGATTTCGACCGGGGCGTGCTCAGGCCACGCTACGTGCAATCACAGCCTGGACAGTTCGATCTGAGCGCCGCACCCATGCCACAATTCGATCTGCTGGATCCCGACAAATACAATCGCATCACAGTTCAAACAAGCAGAGGTTGTCCGCATCGCTGTGAGTTTTGTGCGAGTTCGATTCTGTTGACCTCCCGATACAAGGTGAAGCCCGTGGAGAAAATCCTTGCGGAGATTCACGCCATCAAGCGTATCTGGCCTCGGCCCTTCATCGAATTTGCAGATGACAATTCCTTTGTAAATCGCGAACACAGCAAGCGCCTGTTGCGCGCCTTGATACCCGAGCAGCTGCGCTGGTTCACCGAAGCGGATGTGAAGATCGCCGAGGATGATGAATTGCTTGGCTTGATGCGCGACTCTGGTTGCCAACAGGTGCTGATCGGTCTGGAAAGTCCGCGCCGTCGCAGTTTGGAGGGCATGGACCTCAACTCGAACTGGAAGGCACGGCAGCAGGATCATTACGCGGCAGCCATCGCCAAGATTCAATCCTATGGCATCACGGTGAATGGGTGCTTCATCCTTGGCCTCGATGCCGATACGCTCGACATTTTTGATGACGTGCTTGGCTTTGTCCGTGAGTCGGGACTTTATGAAGTGCAGGTGACTTTTCAGACAGCCTTCCCGGGCACACCGCTTTATGCACGATTGCTGCGCGAGAGTCGGATCATCCAGCCCGGCGCGTGGGATCTTTGCACGTTGTTTGACATCAATTTTCGCCCTCGAAATATGACTGTCGAGCAACTGCAATCCGGATTTCTCAAGCTGGTGAAGGAGCTTTACTCGGCAGAAGAAACCCATCGGCGCCGCCGTGAATTCAAGCGCCGTTTGCGCCGCTCACCAAACCTTCATCGTCCAACTCCCTGCAAAACGGAGTTGTTGGCAGCTTGAAATGGCGTAAGTTGATGCGGGAACATCAATCTGACATGAAAAATCCAATCAAAGTTTTAACTGGTCTGCTGTTGGTCGCGGGATTGTTGCTTCTGGCAGGATGCGTTGTGACCTCGGTTTATCCTTATTTCACCGCCAAAGATGTGGTGGTTGATGAGCTGCTGGTCGGCAAATGGGCTGACCCTGACGATGCAGCCGAACCTGAAAAGTATTGGCAATTCGCCCGCACCAATGGGCAAGCCTATTCACTCGTGATTCATGATGGCGAAGAGTCGCAAGGTTATCTGGTTCATCTTTTTAAGCTCAAGGGCCGCCGGTTCATAGACGCTGAACCCACTGCGCGCAAAGACGACCTGATTCCGCCTCACTACCTGTTGCAAGTGCATAGGCTGGATGCAAGCGGACTCACGCTTTCCATCATGGATTACAAGTGGCTGGAGAAACTCGTTGAGCGCGACCCTTCGGCCATTGAGCACTTGTGGGTGGATCGCAACGTAGTTGAAAATAAGCCTGGTCGGGTGATCCTCACTGCCAATACACCGAAACTTCAGAAGTTAATCCTCAAATACGCAGGTGACACCAACGCCTTCAGCGAGCTGGATCAAATGCTCCGCAAGTGAACTTTGTTTGAGTTACTTCTTCACGAACACCGCCAGCGAGGCGGTGAAGCCGTGGAGGAAGTTGCGCTCGCCAATGGGACCTATCTCGCCGCTGCAAAAGAAGCCCGCCAGTCCAATCGGGCCGAGTCGCTCCTGAACCATTGAGGCGTCGTGGTTCGGCTGGCCGAATAGTCCCTCGCCGCGCCCGTTGCAGGAGCAGAGGCATGCGCCGAGAATGGTTCTGTCGGCCAGCTGTTTCGAAGCGCGCGCCAGCAATTCGCTCATGTCTTCGTTGGCGGCTTCTGCGTCGCGCCTCTGAAATTGGATCGTCTGGCCGGGCCGGGGCAGGGCGCCCACGGCAATAGCTCCTGACTGCGCGTCGGCACCCAGAAGATTGCGGATGAGAAAATCGCCGCGATGGAAATCTTCGAGGTATTCGTTCACGACCAATCCGATCAACAAGTTGCCACGCGCAGCTTTCTGTTCCTCTTCAGAAAGGTTTTGCACCGTTTCCGCGAGCACTTCGTAGGCAGGTCGATTACCGATTTGCTGGATGATGTTCTGGTTCACGTGGGTCAGTGTCCACGTTTCACCGATCGGGGTGCAGCCCTGTGAAATCACGCTGGCCAGTTCCACCTCGCCACCCACCGCGAGGCCGACGCCGCCTTCGTCAAAGACCTCGCCGTTCAGGTAAATTTGCGTGTTACGTTCGCTGAAGTCGCCGCCTGCCAGTCCGCCCAGGACGGGAGCAGCCGGATACGCTGCGCTCCAAGAGCGAAGCCAGCCCTCACTGTCTATGTTGAATGGGTCCACAAATGTGAGCCAGCCGTTGCAGTCGCCGGGCTGAACCCCCGTGTGCTGCGGCCAGAATTCCGGATTCTCGGCAGCTTCAAGCTGCTCTTGGGTGAAATGAACTGCGTGCAATTGCGCACCGGGTAGGGAATAAAGTCCGAGCGAGAGACCCGCGCCGTCCTCGATTTCCCGGTCACCCGCAATGAGGCTGTTGCTCGAGCAACCCATCAGCAACGGGATCTGTCCGTGGACTTGAAGGATTTCCAGCACCTGCTGGGCGTGTGGAAAGAAACGCGGTGTCATGAAAACCAGGCCCAGCGAGATGGGCGCAGTCTGCATTTGGCGACGCAACCCTTCCGCCCAGCCTTGCAGACCGGCTTCATCGAAATCGCCTTCCCAGTGCGCGGCGACTGAATACTTGCTGTTCACGAGCTAAAGTTAGGGGCAGCGCGGACAAATACAATCACGAGCCGACATGATTTTTACCGGTAAAAGTATTCGCGTGGTCACCGGCGGGAAACTATGATGCGCACGCCATGCCCCGCGGGACCGCCCAGCAAAAGTCCAAGCCGCTCAGCGAAAAGGTGAGCGCGGGTCTGCTCATGTTCCGCCTCTGCGATGGCGTTCTCCAAGTCCTGCTGGTCCATCCGGGAGGACCGTTCTGGCAGCACAAGGAAAACGGTGCGTGGAGCGTTCCCAAAGGCGGCATCAACGAGGGGGAAGAGCCGCTGGCCGCCGCGCAACGGGAGTTCAAGGAAGAGACCGGCTTCGACTGCACGGGTCCGTTTATACCGCTTAAACCCATTCGCCAGAAGAGCGGCAAGACGGTGCACGCGTGGGCATTCCAAGGCGACTGTGATCCAGCTCGCGTGCACAGCATCAACTTCGAAATGGAATGGCCGCCTTACTCAGGCCAAAAACGTTCCTTCCCGGAAGTGGACCGTGCTGCGTTCTTCCACCTCGCTGAAGCCAAACGCAAAATCATCCCCGCGCAAGCAGCGTTCATCTCCGAACTGGTGGAGAAGTTGATGGGAAAATAAGAGCGCGGCTGATTTTCCCCAAGTCCAAACCGCCAAGGCCGCGAAGTTGAATCCACATCGTTGCCGTCTGGCGAACTTGGCATGAGGCTGCCCGAGCAGGTCAAACTACTTCTGCCACGGTGCGATCCGCTCGTTCTCCCAGATGTCCGCAATGGTCTGGCGCTCGCGCACAACGGCAGCCGTGCGGCCATTGACGAGCACTTCCGTCGGCAACGCGCGGGAGTTGTAGTTCGATCCCATCACCGAGCCGTAGGCGCCGGCGCTCAGCAGCGCAATGCAGTCACCTTCGCCCAGCTTTGGCAGGGGACGGTCTTTGCAGAAGTAATCTCCGGATTCGCAAATCGGCCCCACGACATCCGAGCTGATGAGCTTGCCGACCTTGCCACGCAGTGGGACAATTTCATGGTAGGAGTCGTAGAACGCCGGACGGATCAGGTCGTTCATCGCGGCGTCCACGATGAGGAAGTTCTTCTTGCCGGTTTGCTTCACATATTCGATGCGGGTCACGAGAATGCCGGCGTTGCCGGAGATGAACCGGCCTGGCTCCATGAGAATGCGCAGGCCCAGCGGCTGCAGCAGTTTGACCAGCCGGGCGGCATACATCGCAGGTGTGATGATCTTCTTTGCAGTGGGCTTCTGCCACCAATCGGGTGAGCCACTCGCCAAGGCATCGCGATACATGATGCCGATGCCGCCGCCGATGCTGAAGAACTCGAGCTTGTGACGGGCTTTCAGTTTCTCGACGAGCGGGAGCACCTTGCGCACGGCCAACTCAAAGGGCTTGACGTCCGTCAACTGTGAGCCGATGTGCATCTGCACGCCGCGCAGCCAGATGTTCTTCAACTTGCTGGCGCGCCGGTAAACGCCCTCCACCTGCTCGAAGGCGATGCCGAATTTGTTTTCGTAAGTGCCGGTGGTGATCTTGGCGTGCGTGCCTGCATCCACGTTCGGGTTCACGCGCACTGCCACGGGCGCGAGCTTGTTGAGACGCGCGGCCACCTTGTTGATGCGGCGGAGTTCAGGTTCGCTCTCGACGTTGAAGGAATACACTCCCTTGCGCAGGGCATACTCGATTTCAGCCTCGGTCTTACCGACGCCCGCGAATACGCATTTGCGAGGGTCGCCGCCGGCGGCGATGACGCGTTGCAATTCACCGGCGCTGACGATGTCGAATCCACCACCCAAATCCGCCAAAGTGCGCAGGACAGCAAGATTCGAATTCGACTTCATGGCGTAGCAGACCAGGTGGTCCACGCCCGCCATGGCGCTGTCGAGCTTCTGGAAATGATCGGTCAGGGTGTGCTGCGAATACACGAAGAGCGGCGTGCCGTGCTCCTTGACGAGTGATTCGATGGAGACGCCTTCGCAGAACAGTTTATTGCCAACGTAACGAAAACTATGCATGGGCGCGCAGTGTAGGACCGGCGCGCTTTCTGCCAATAAAAAACCCGCCGGCAGTCCGGCGGGCGTGGGGATATAAAACGGTTACTCGGCAACGATTTTGGCCCGTTGCTTGTGATATTCCTCAGGCGTGATCTGGTCAGCTTTATATTGATCGAGCAGGTGCTTGAGGCGCTCTTCCTTGCTGCCAGCCAAAGGTGAGGCGGGTGTTTGCATGGGTGTTGATGCGGCTTTGGCTGGCTTGGCCTTCGAAGGTGCAGGTTTAGCTGGCTTGGTCGGAGCCGGAGCTGGTTCTGCAGGCGCAGCAGCCGGGACAGCTTTGTCACCCATGCGGGCACGCATCGCTTCACGCAGTGCAGCATCTTCGGGATCGTCACCGACTACTACGGAATCAGTCGCCGAGGCTTGGGTTGCCGGTTTGACTGGCGCCGGCGCCGGCGTGGGTTTCACGGGTGCCGCTGGAGTAGCCGGAGTGACAGGTTTTGCTGTGGCGGCCGGGGCGGCTGGCTTCGCCGGTGCAGCGGGAGTTGCTTGCGCTGGTGCGGTTTGAGCACTTTTCTCCTCGGCCAGCTTTTGGCGCATGGCTTCACGCAACTTGGCCGCGTCGTCTGAGTCTTTCGCGAGCGTTTTGGAAGCGCTGATTGCCAGATAGGCGACCGTAGCCAGGAGCAGAGATTTTGGAATGTGCATGCAGTTTTCTAGGCCAAAGCGGGGGTTTAAGCAATAGCTTTCCCGGACTAGCCCTGTCGGCTTGGCAACGCGAACTGTCCTCCAGCAAGCGAAAGCTTTCGCAGCGCATGGAAAGGTGCAAATGACCAAAAACTGCGTGATTTGCCGGGTGGCTACCCCTATCTTGCGCGGCCCTATGGCTACCGTAAGACCATTCGCCGCCCTGCGTCCAAAGCCCGAACTCGCCAGCCGCATTTGCGAGCTGCCTTACGACGTCATGTCGTCCGAGGAGGCGCGTCAAATGGCGGACGGCAACCCGCTCAGCTTTCTGCACGTTAGCAAACCGGAAATTGACCTGCCTCCCGGCACCGACCTGTATTCGGCAGAGGTTTACGCCAAGGGCAAAGAAAACTTTGAAAAGTTGATCGCGGAGGGTGCGCTGTTTCAGGACAAGAAGCCTTGCTATTACCTCTATCGCCAAGTGATGGGCCAGCACAGCCAGCTTGGTTTGGTGGCGGCGTCGAGTTGCGAAGAATACTTGAGCGGCGTCATTAAGAAACATGAGTTCACGCGGCCTGACAAAGAGGACGATCGCGTGCGGCACATCGAGACGTTGAACTCCCAGACGGGGCCGGTGTTTCTCACTTATCGCGCCGTGGCGGCACTGGACGAATTATTCGCGAGCGTCACCCAAGGCCAGCCCGATGTGGACTTCACCGGCAAGGACGGCGTGCGGCATACGGCCTGGACGGTGAGCGATGCGGCGACGCTTAAGATTATCGAAGCGGAGTTCGCCAAGATCCCGGCGCTTTACATCGCCGACGGACATCATCGCAGTGCTGCGGCTGGTCGAGTGTTTCAAAGCCGCAAGGGCAAGGGGTGCAGCAGCACGTTCCTCACGGTCATCTTCCCCCACAATCAGATGCAGATCCTGCCCTACAACCGGGTGTTGAAGGATTTGAACGGTCACAGCACCAGCCAACTGCTGGCCAAGCTGGAAGCCGTGTTTCAGATTGCCACCGGCGGCAATCCCAAGCCCGTGGGCAAACACGAACTTGGATTGTTCATCGGCGGCCAATGGCTCTCGCTCAAGTTCCGTCCGCAGCTCACCAATTCCAGTGATCCGATTGAGAGTCTGGATGTGACGTTGCTGCAAAAGTACGTGCTTGCGCCGTTGTTCGGCATTGACGACCCGCGCACCAGCAAGCGCATCAACTTCGTCGGAGGCATTCGGGGCACGGCGGAGTTGGAGAAGCTTGTGAACAGCGGCGACTACGCCTGCGCCTTCAGCATGTTCCCCACGAGCATCGTGGACCTCATGGCCATCGCGGATGCGGGGGGCATCATGCCGCCCAAGAGCACATGGTTTGAACCCAAACTTCGCGACGCCATGTTCTGCCACATGATTTGACCCCGCTGGCAATTCTGACAAACTCCCTCATACCATGAAAATCGTTCTCGCATACTCGGGCGGTCTCGACACCTCGGTCCTCATGTCCTGGATCAAGGAGAAATACAACGCCGAGATGATCGGCTTCTGCGCCGACATCGGGCAGGAAGAAGAACTGCACGGCCTCGAAGCCAAGGCCAAGAAAACCGGCGCATCCAAGATTTACATTGATAACTTGCAGGAAGAATTCGCCCGTGACTTCATCTTCCCGATGATCCGTGCCGGGGCAATTTACGAGGGACAATACTTCCTCGGCACCAGCATCGCCCGTCCGCTGATCGCCAAACGCATGGTTGAGATCGCGAAGAAGGAAAAGGCCGACGCCATTGCGCACGGGGCCACCGGCAAGGGCAATGACCAAGTCCGCTTCGAACTCACCGCCGCTGCGCTCGCCCCGGACTTGCGAGTCATCGCCCCGTGGCGCGACGAGCGGTATCGCAAGGAGTTTCCCGGTCGTCAGGAGATGATTGATTACTGCGCCAAGCACAAGATTCCCGTGCAGGCCAGCGCCAAGAAGCCGTATTCGATGGACCGCAACCTCCTGCACATCTCCTACGAGGCCGGCATCCTCGAAGACCCGTGGTATGACAGCTACGACCTCAAGAACCGTGGTTATTTCTGCACGCTCTCCGTGTTGCCTGAAGACGCGCCTGACAAGCCCAAGTTCGTCGAACTCGATTTCGTGAAGGGTGATTGTGTGGCGGTGAACGGCAAGAAGCTCAATCCGCTCGGCGTGATGAGGGCGTTGAACAAGCTCGGCGGCAAACACGGCGTCGGTCGCGTGGACATGGTCGAGAACCGTTTCGTCGGCATGAAGAGCCGTGGTGTTTATGAAACTCCCGGCGGCGCGATCCTGCATTTCGCGCATCGCCAGATGGAAAGCCTCACGATGGACCGCGAAGTCATGCACCAGCGCGACGCGCTCATCCCGAAATATGCCGAACTTGTTTACAACGGTTTCTGGTACGCGCCGGAACGTGAAGCCCTCCAAGCCTACGTCGAAGAATCCCAGAAGAACGTCACCGGCACGGTGCGCGTGAAACTTTACAAGGGCAACATCATGGTCAGCGGCCGCAAGTCCAAGGTTAGCCTCTACAATCCCCACATCGCCACGATGGAAGCCGACCCGACCAAGGCCTACAACCAGGACGATGCCACCGGCTTCATCCGCTTGAACGGTCTGCGCCTGAAAGTCGCGGCAAAGGTTCAAGCCAAGAAGAACTAGTTATCAGCGGCATCGGCAAATGTTCCAGAACCCACGGCGCAAGCCGTGGGTTTATTATTTCAGCATACCTGCTCCCAATCCTCGAAACCGCCCCGAACGCCGGGATCAAGGCGGGCTTTGGCAACCAATTTCCAATTCGGTCACGGTGTTCGTGGTCGGTCAATTCTGCTGGAGGCACGCGCCGGGGCTGATAGATTCCGGGCGAAGTTGCTGGCATGAGTTCGTTTGACGAAATTCCCAAATTGCGCATGGCTGAACCGGAACCTGCGGAGTCTGCCGAGTCGCTTGAGCGCCGCGTGGCGCGCGAGAAACTCGTGGCCTCGCGTGAAGTGGAGGCGGAACTGGATCGCTCGCTGGCGCCATTTCGCGTGGGCTCGGTGCATGCGCTCAATGCTGTGCCGCTCACGCGCGGGCTGGAAGATGAAGTTGTTTATGCACCGCCGTCCAAGCTGGCCGAAATGTTGCGTCGGGATGAACTGGATGCCGCCCTGGTCAGCGTGGTGGAGGTATTGTTCACGGAACGTTACGACATCCTCGATGGAATCGCGGTGGCGTCTTTGGGCGAAGTGAAGAGCGTATTTCTAGCGCACACGGTGCCGCTGGAGGAAATCCGCGTCGTCCATCTCGATTCAGCATCCCTGACCAGTGTGAATCTCCTGAAGGTGCTGCTGGCCGAACGTGGGTTGAAGTTGGAGTTCAAGCCGCTGGCCGATTACTCCGATGCCCCCAAGTGCGAGGCGGTGTTGCTCATCGGCGATCGTGCGCTGGATTTTGCCTTGGCAGGTCATGCACACCAAATCTTGGATTTGGGCCTCGCTTGGTATGAGTTGACGAAACTGCCGTTTGTTTACGCGGTGTGGGCGCTGCGGCGCGGGGTGGAGAGCAAAGCTCTTCGGCGGACGCTTCGGGAGGCACAGTTGTTTGGGTTGGACACCTTGGAGCACATCATCAGCAGCCGTAAGGAATACTCCCGCGAGTTTCGCAAGGATTACCTGGGCTGGCATATCCATTATCACCTCGGCACGGATGAACGGCGCGGGCTGGCCAAATTCATCGAACTGCTGGAGAAGCATGGGCTCGGCCCCGTGTACGCACCCACGTTTGTGAGCTAGCGTCTTGTGGGGTCCGTGAGCCCAGAAACGAAAACGCCGGGCCAGGCCCGGCGTTTTGCTCTCTGGTTTAAGATTAAATGAATCTCACTTGGTCGGTGCGGCCCCCCCGGTCTTGGGAGCGGGCGGCGGCACGGGAACTTCTAGCGACTTGCCAAACTCTTTGAACTGCGTGGAGAGGTCTGCCAGCGACTTGCGAACGTCTTTGGCCCGCTTGTTGACACCGGTCATGGATTTGCGAATGGCTTCCACACCCGCCGTGGTCAGGTCGGTGCTCAGGGCGGTGCGGATGTCGCGCAAGTCAGCCAACAACGGCAAGAATTCATCGCGCGCGTCTTTGTAGCTGGCCTTCACGGCATCAAACTTCTTCATCACCTCCGCCTTGCGCTCGGCGCTTTGCTTGCGGATGTCCTCGTTCTGGATCGTGGCGAGATTGTCGTCCCACTTCTTGAGGTAGTTCGTGCCGAGCGAATGAACCTTGGCGGCGCGCGAGCCCATATCCTTGGTGAGGCTCTCAAGGCTGGCCACAGCGGAACTGTAAGCCTTGAACTGTGCCTTCATGTCGGCTTGGGGATTCTCCACGAGATCCTGGAGCACACCGGTGGCGGCGTCGATCTGCCCGATGCCGCGGTCAACGCGTTGGGCAGTTGCTCCAAGATAGGCGCCGGCGTTGTCAGCCTTCTGGTAGCCTTTGGTAGCGCAACCGACAGCGAATGCCGCCAGCGCGAGTGCAATCAATGATGATTTGAGTTGTTTCATAAGTTCGATAGAGTTTGTTTCAGGAAAGCCGCCTAGGTCAGTCCAGCCTTAGCTGCCTCACTGCACGGCTTCACTAGTGTTGCTTACCACTTCAATTCTTGCAAGCGGCGGGCTACTTCCTCCGCATTAGAGCGGCTGTTAAAGCTACTGATGCGGAAGAATCCTTCGCCTTTAGAGCCGAATCCGCTACCGGGCGTGATTACGACGTTGGCATCGTTCAAGATCTTATCGAACGCCTGCCAGCTGGTGACGCCCTTGGGTGTGCGAACCCAGATGTAAGGTGCATTCTCGCCGCCAAAAACCTTGAGCCCAGCCTTCTTGGCACCCTTGCGCAGGACAGCCGCATTGCCCATGTAATGTTCGATGAGTGTGCGCACCTGCTGCTTGCCTTCAGGGGAATACAGCGCCTCGGCGGCACGTTGCACGATGTAACTCACGCCATTGAACTTGGTCGTCATGCGACGGTTCCAGAGCGGATGCAGCGGCTTGGTTTCGCCAGTCTTCGTTTGAGCCAGCAGTGACTTGGGAACCACCGTAAATGCGCAGCGCGTGCCGGTGAACCCGCCGTTCTTGGAGAAGCTGCGGAACTCGACGGCGCAATCACGCGCGCCCGGGATCTCATAGATGGAATGCGGAATCGCCGGGTCGCTGATGTAAGCTTCGTAAGCGGCGTCGAACAGAATCACCGCCTTGTGCTCCAGAGCATATTCGACCCACGCTTCCAATTGCTCGCGCGTGGCGGCTGCGCCGGTGGGGTTGTTCGGCGAGCACAGGTAGATGACGTCCACGTGCTTTTTCGGCGGGACGGGGATGAACCCGGTGCTCGCCTTGCAGGGCAGGTAAACAATCTTTGCATAAGCGCCAGCTTCGTTGGCCTCGCCCGTGTGACCTGCCATCACGTTCGTGTCGACATAGACAGGATAGACGGGATCGCTGATGGCGATCTTGTTCTTGCTGCCGAGGATGTCGAGGATGCCGCCGCAATCGCACTTCGAGCCGTCGCTGACGAAGATTTCATCGTCGGCCACATCCAGTCCACGATCGCGGTAATCATTCTGGGCGATGGCGCGGCGAAGCCATTCGTAACCTTGCTCGGGGCCGTAGCCCTTGAACGATTCGCGCGAGGCCATTTCATCCACGGCCTTGTGCATAGCGGCGATGACCGCCGGCGGCAACGGCTCCGTTACGTCGCCAATGCCGCAACGAATGAGGCGCGTGGCGCCCTCGGGATTAGCGTCGCAAAACGCCTTCACGCGGCGGCCAATTTCAGGAAAGAGATAACCAGCCTTAAGTTTGAGATAATTGTCGTTCAGTTGAGCCATAATAGCGTCTGGGTTCTAGCGTCTTGGGTCCGGGTCCAAGGCGGCGGTGCGCCGCCAAAATTGAGGGCGGACAGTAGCTCAGAAGGCCGGGGCAGGCAACAACGCGAAAAACTTGATTTAGTTGGCTCTATTCATACCGCAGCGAGTCTATCGGATCGAGGTTGGCTGCTTTCCAAGCGGGGTAGGTGCCGAAGATGATGCCGACTACGGAGCAGATCAGCAGGCCGATGATGGCCCAGTCGACTGGAATGACGGTTGGCAGCCTCAGGAATAGTGCCGTGGCGTTGCCGCCGATGATCCCCAGAACAACACCCACCATGCCGCCCAACTCGCAGAGCATGATCGCTTCGAGGATGAATTGCGTCATGATGTTGCGCTTCTTGGCTCCCACCGCGCGGCGGATGCCGATTTCCCGGGTGCGTTCCGTTACGCTGACCAGCATGATGTTCATGATGCCGATGCCGGCGGCGATCAGGGCAATCGAACTTACGCCCGCGATGCCGATGCGGACCACACGGGTGAACTGGTTGAACTGCGCGATCAAAGAGTCGTTGGAGATGATCTCAAAATCATCGGGCTCGCCCGGCGGCGTTTTGCGGATGACGCGCATGGCGCCACGCACTTCGTCCATCGTGCTTTCAAAAGAGCTGCGATCCTTGGCCTGCACGAGGATATTGAGGCTGCGATTCCACCGGCCAAAGCGGCTCAAGCCTGTCGTCAACGGGACAATCGCGACGTTGTCTTGGTTGTCCGATCGGGATGCGCCCTTGGAAGCCAGCACGCCGACCACGGTGTAATTGAGTCCGTTCAGTTTGACCTTTTCACCGAGGGGCGACCCCAGCGGGAAGACCGTTTCGGCGAGCGCTGCGCCGAGCACGACCACATCCCGGGAGCTATCCACGTCAGCCTCCGTGATGGCGCGACCGTCCGCTATCACCCAGTTTCGCGAGGGAAAGCTGCCGGGCGTTTCGCCAAACACCTGCACCGTGGGCGCGCTCTGGCCAAGACGGGTTTCCACTTGTCCGCCCCAGAACATCGTCTCGATGCCGATGCTTTGGGGCTGGCTGGCCTGCTCCGCCAGCTTGCGGCCCATGGCCAGCGTGATGTCCTTGCGGCGCGCAACCTTCTCCCAATCCACCCCGCCGAAGGACATCATCGGGTGTTTGCGAATCATGAAGCTGTTGATGCCCAGCTCGCTCAAACTCGACTCGATGTTGTTCTGCATGACGCGCAGTGCGGTCATCACGACAATGATGGAGAACACGCCGATGAGCACGCCTAACAACGTCAGTGCCGAGCGAAGCTTGTGCGCGGCGATGGCGTGCAGGGCCATCGCGAGGCTTTCACGCAGCTCGCCTAGCAGGAGGGTTGTGCGCTTCGCCTTCATTCTGATCGCAACGCATCCACCGGGTTCATTCGGGCTGCGCGCCACGCAGGCAGGAAGCCGGAAATGATCCCCGTCAACGCCGCCACTACCAGCGCGAGACATACGATGGTGGGCGACAAGGTGGACGGCATGACTTTGGCCATGATCAATGTGATTGGCCACGCGAGCGCGAGGCCGATGAGTCCACCCAGCACGCAGATGGCGGCGGCTTCGATCAGGAACTGGATGAGAATTGTGCGATGTTTGGCGCCGATGGCTTTGCGGATGCCGATCTCCTTGGTGCGCTCGGCCACGGAGACGAACATGATGTTCATGATGCCGATGCCGCCGACGAACAACGACAGTCCGGTGATGAACAAGCCCACGGCGGCGATGGTTCCGGCCACCTGGCGAAACGCGCTCACGATCTGGTCCTGTTGATTGATGGAAAAGTCGTCTGGATCGCTGGGTTTCACTTGCCGGACCTTGCGCATTATGGCGCGCAACTCCTCACGAGCCTCCTCCAGCCCTTCGCCGGATGCCACCTTGACCTGCAAGGAGACATCCGGATTGTTGTCGAGGAGGGTTAGAAATTGATTAAGCGGAATGACAATTTGGCTGTCCACGCCGCCCTCGCCAAACAAGCCGCCGACCGGTTCGAGAACGCCAACGACGTCGAAGTTCCGTCCGGCGATTTTCACCCGGGCACCTATGGCCGATTCTGATTTGAACAAGTTAGTCGCTACGGTGGCACCCAAGACGCACACCGGGCGGCCTCCCTCCGATTCGCTGCTGGTGATAAAACGCCCAGCGTTCAAGGAGACTCCTGCAGAGATGGCGTATTGGTCAGTAGTGCCAACGATGGCGGGCGATAAGGTGTCGCGATCTTGATATTGAATTTTGCCGCCCCGTTGCGCAATCGGGGAGATGGCCTTGGCAAATTCCACCTGACGGAGGATTGACTCTGCCTGACTGACCGTGACGGGGCGGCGCTTGCGCATGGTCAACCATTCTTCATGGGAGCGGATGATCCAGTCCTGGCGTTGCGCGTAGAGCACGTCCGCACCGATGGATGAAATGCTCTGCATGAAGGAACGGTTCAAACCCTCGATGGCCGTGCCCATAAGTGTGACCGTGAGAATGCCGATGATGACGCCGAGCGTCGTGAGGCATGAGCGCAGCTTGTTGGCGCGAATGGCCGTGAGTGCGATCCGCAGGCCTTCCCGAATCTCGGCGAGCAGGGTCATGACCGGCCTTGCACTTCATCGCTCGCGATCAGCCCGTCGCGGATGCGCAGGATGCGGCGGGCGTGTCGTGCGATGTCTTCCTCATGCGTCACAACAATGATCGTGTTGCCACTGCGCGAGAGTTGCTCGAACAGCGCCATGATCTCCTCACCGGTGCGCGAGTCGAGATTTCCCGTGGGCTCGTCGGCGAGCAGGATGGAGGGTTTGTTCACCAAAGCGCGCGCCACGGCCACGCGTTGACGTTGACCACCGGAAAGCTCGTTGGGCTTGTGATGCATGCGGTCAGTCAGGCCAACACTCTCGATGGCTTCGAGCGCTACCCGACGCCGTTCGTCTGTGTCGATGCCCGCATAAATCAACGGGAGTTCCACGTTGTGCAGCGCATTCGAGCGGGCGAGCAGATTGAAGGTCTGGAAAACGAAGCCGATCTCGCGGTTGCGCACCTCGGCCAGTTCATTGTCGTCCATGTCGCTGACGTCCGCGCCGTTCAAGTGGTAGCTGCCGGATGTGGGAGTGTCCAAACAGCCGATGAGATTCATCAGCGTGGATTTGCCGGACCCGGACGGGCCCATGATGGCAACGTATTCGCCGCGGGCAATGGTCAGCGACACCTCGCGCAACGCATGAATGGTCTCACCGCCCATCTGATAGCGGCGGGTGATTTTTTCGAGGCGAATCAGGCTCATGGCAGGGCAGGGCAGGGGAGCGTTACTTTTATTCTTTGTCTTCGGCTGCGGCTCCGCCTCGGCGAATCTTTTTTCCGTCCTCAAGATCCCGGCTGATGGCGCGGTAGCCGCCGATCACGATTTCCTGTCCCTCATCCAGCCCCTCGGTGATCTCCCAGTAGTTGTCGCCAGCGATGCCAATTTTCACCTCCGATTGCTTCACGTGGTCGCCGTCTACCACAAACAAGACTTCCCGCATCTTGGCGGCTTTCTTGTCTGACTTGGGTGAGGTGTCCGGGACGTGGTTGGTTGCGGCTTTGTTCTCGGCTTTCGCCGCCGCGTCATTTTTTGGCGTGCGCGTGGTCACCGCTGCGATGGGAACGCTCACCGCATTGGTGCGGTAACGCGTTTCAATCTCGCCGGTCACGGACATCCCCGGAAGAAAGTCCCCCTTCTCCCTGATGCGGATGCGCACCTCGAACTTGGTGGCTTCCTGCGACGAGTTGGCCATGGCCGAGTTCAGTTGCGAGCCTTTGGCGGAATTTGCGATCTCAGTGACTTGCCCCTGGAACTTGCGATCCTTGAAGGCATCCACTTCAAGCTGGGCCGTCTGGCCGGGCTGGATGAGCACCACATCGATTTCGCCGATGTCCACGCGGGCTTCCATTTCGTTGAGGTCAGAGACCACCATGATGTCCGTGCCCGCCATCATCGCCGTGCCCACGACGCGTTCGCCCACTTGTGAGATGAGTTTGGTCACCGTTCCATCGAGCGGTGCGTAGATCGTCGTCTTGCGCAAATCCTCGTCGGCCTTGTCGAGCGCGGCCTTGGCCATCTCGATCTGGTGCTGGGACTGGGCCAATTGTGCTTTGCCAATCTGATACGAGGTTTTGACGTCGGTGAAGACTGATTCCGAGATGAGCTTACGGTTGAACAGTTCCTCATTGCGTTTGAACTCGGCTTCGGCGCGGGCGAGATTCGCTTCCGCTGTGGACTTGCCCGCAAGGGAAACGTTGTAGCTGGCCTGCGCCGAATTGCGGCTGGCCTCGTAGAAATCCGGTTTGATCCGCACGAGCAGGTCGCCCTTCTTCACGGCCATGCCCTCCTTGACCGGGAGTTCGATGATTTCTCCGCTGACTTCGGGGCTGATCTTGACCTGCGTGACGGGTTGGATGCGTCCGTTTGCGACGACGATTTCGGTGAGGTCGCGGCGCGTCACTTTCTCCGTCTGCACGGAGATCAGCACCTCACGTTTGGCGAACGCCGCCCACAACCCGAGTCCGACGATGACCAGGGCGGGCAGCCCGAAGATGACAAGTTTTCTGCGTTGCTTGGATTTGGCCATGAGAAAAGTGGTCGTTGAGGGATTAGCGATTTCCTGCTATTGAACTCGCCAGCTTCTGTGCCCCAAGGTTAAACACCAGCACGGCACTCGCAATCAAGATCTCCCTCCCCCCAGCACCGACGCCGCAGCCCTGGCGAGTAAGGTGTCTGCCAGTTTTGGCAAACCAACGGCGCAATGAGTGCTACCCCAAATAACGAAGAAGTCCACCGTCAGGGGGGCGGGGGTTGCTGGGATTGAAATCTTTGACGAGCATCACCGGCCCGGCGCTGGCGAACGGCCCCCCCCGTGGCCGTGCAGAACAGTCCTCTGACAATCGCCCCAATCGCAAGAACTCCGAGGGTCAACCCAACCACCCCAACTGCTTTCAGGTAGGCAAAGCGCTGGCGCAAGACCAGCTAGCCACCCAGCCAGGGAATGAATCCACCCCAGAACGGGGTGATGGCCGCTTGGGATATCGGGCTGATAAACACTCCCGCCATCTGGCCCATGCTCGCGAACTTTGTTGCCTGTGCCTTGGCCTGTTCAGCCTGAGCCTGCGTCATCTTTCCCGAGTCAACGTAGGGTTGAAAGTCTTGCTGCAGTGCTCGCCCTTGAACATCTGCCAGTTGTTGTCTGATCACGGGTTGGGGGCAGAGTGCAAGCCATCCAGCTTACCACCGTGAATGGCAGTGCAGGCACCCACCAATTGGCGTGGTTGATCGGGCCGTTTTTGACTTCCGCGAAGACCTCTCCTGGCGCCACGAATACATTTATCAGGCGCGAAGTCAGCGACGAGGAGGCAGGCTCCGGTGCTTGCGGAGGCGGAGCGATGTGCCTGTCATGATTTGGTTCCTTGTGCTAAGGGTCAATGAGTGATGCTCCAAACCGGGTTGGTTAGCAGCATCCTGGTGGGCTTGCGTGCCTGAAGCAGTGAAAAACTGTGGGTGGGCACTGTAGAACTTACCCCGCCCTCAGAAGTCCAAAGCCAAACAGCGCCGCCAGCAAGTCGACCACCATCCCGCAAACGAAGACGGGCAGGGCCGCACGGAACCAGACAACGCTAGTCATACGCGCCAAGCCGGTGGCCATTAATGCCAGCAGCCAGAAGCGCAGCAGATTCATCAGCAGATGCGTCAGATTGAAACTGCCGCTGAGTCCAAGATCGGAGACGGCAATCCCGGCGCCGGGCGGATGCAACTCCACCACCAATGCCAGCCTCACCACCGTGTCCAGCAGTGCGACCATGCCGCTCAAACCCACCACCTCAAGCGCCTTCGAGTAGGGCAATGGAAATTGCAAGAAGCGGCGTGCAATCAGCCAGAGCACAAACGCCCACCCAAAGACTCGCAAGATCACCCCGGCCAGCCCCCCGCCCACCGCCAGCACTCGCATCACCGTGGGTTGCATGATCGTGTTGATTGTCTTAATGAGATCATCCCCTTGAGATCGGGTTTGTTTGCCTTCGGCCACTGCGGTTTCAATCGTCTGGATTTGCTTTTCATGCACCTCCGCCAGGTTTTTTTGCATCGCAGGCATCGCCAGCACGGCAAACGACCACATCACCATCACGACGCAGCACAGGGCAGTGGGCAGCAGCCAGTTGCCTGTGCTATGCCGTGACTTGCTCATTTCCTCGAAGACGGCGCTCGGAATGGCGAAGATGTTCAGCAGACGTGACAAGAGCGACGATGCGGGCGGGGGCAAGGAGATTTTGGCTCCGAGCAGTGGCGGCTGCAGGTTTGATTCTTGGTCGGTCATTCTTCCCGCGCAGGACGGGGTGCGAAGCTGCCGCAGACCCGCGCTCATGTCCAGCCCACCTGCTGAAGGTCAACTTTCACCCTGAAAAGATTGAATGGAATCTCTACTCGATTGTATCAATCTCGTTGATGAAATCAGTCACCTTTCGACCCAAGCACGAGACGCTCGCCCAAAAGTGGCGCAAGCCCGCCTCGGCATTCGTGGCGACCATCGGAATGCTCGCTGCCCTTTTGACCGTGCCGATAGGGCTCGGCTACGGGTGGCACGAGCTGATGGAGCTTGGTGGTTTCGTATTGCTGTGCATGGCGGCCTTGGGGCGAATTTGGTCGCTCGCCTACATCGCTGGCCGCAAGAATCGCGAGCTTTGCCAGTCCGGACCGTATTCACTGACCCGCAATCCGCTCTACTTCTTTTCGTTCATTGGCGTGGTGGGATTCACCCTCGCGGTCCAGAACGTATTGCTTGGTGGACTGGCTGCGCCGGCTTTTCTGATCTATTACGCATTCGTGATTCGTGGCGAGGAGACCCGGTTGCAGCAATTGCACGGTGACAATTTCACTGAATACTGCCGGCGCGTTCCTCGTTTCTGGCCCCGTTTCGCCAAGCCCTCTGGCGTGCCCACCGTTGAACTGAACTTGATTCCATTCACCCGCGGCATGCGCGAGGCTTCGTGCTTTCTCGGTGCCATCGTGCTTGCTGAACTTATCGAATGGGCGCACTCTCAGGCGCTCTGGACCACCTTGTTGTTGCCGCTCTAAACTTCCTTCGGGGTTGTCGGGGAGCTTGTCGCTGCGGTCCGGCTGCGCCATAGTTTGCGCGCCGTTGTGAAAATACTCGTCGCCATCACCGGAGCCAGTGGCTCGCCCTACGCCCAGCGCCTGCTCGATAATCTCGATCCGCGCCAGCACGAGATCCACGTCGTGCTCAGCAACTACGCCAATCAGGTGATTCGCGAGGAGTTGCCCAACGGTCTGCAGTTGCCTGCGGGAGTTTCGGCACACAGCCTCAAGAGCATGAACGCTCCCTTCGCCAGTGGCTCCAATCCGCCGGACGTGATGGTGGTGATTCCGTGCAGCATGGGTACCATGGGACGCATCGCCCACGGTTACAGTGAGGACGTTTTGTTGCGCGCGGCGGACGTGGTGCTGAAGGAGAAGCGCAAACTCATTCTGGTCCCGCGCGAAACGCCGCTGAATCTCATACACATCAAGAACATGGAACTGCTGCTGCTCGCCGGCGCGACCATTCTGCCCGCCAACCCTTCCTACTACATGCGACCTGCCACCGTTGAAGCCGTAGTAGATACCGTTGTCGCCCGCGTGCTGGACCATATGGGAGTGCCGCACCAACTCGTGGCACGGTGGGCGGAGCCCGAGTAGCAATGCTTGCCACAATTCGCCAGTGGGGTGGATTCGTCCGCTTCTCCCACACGGTATTTGCCCTGCCGTTTGCGCTCGCGGCCATGGCCGTCGCCGCGCGTGAAAATCGCGGCTGGCCCGGCTGGCGCACGTTTGGACTGATCATCGCCGCGATGGTCTGCGCCCGGACCTGCGCCATGGCTTTCAATCGCATCGCAGACCGCGAATTCGACGCCCAGAATCCGCGCACAGCCAATCGCCACCTGCCCGCCGGCCAGATTAGTCTGTCCAGCGCCATGACCCTGTGCATGTTGACCGGCATTGGTTTTATCCTGGCGGCCTTCCTTATCAACCCGATCTGCTTCTGGCTGTCTCCAGTCGCGCTGGCGGCCATCTGCTTTTATTCCCTGACCAAACGCTTCACAGATTTCACCCATGTCTATCTCGGCATCGCGCTGGCGCTGGCGCCCGTGGGGGCTTGGCTGGCGGTGAAGGGGGTGAACGTCTCTATGCTGGAGGCCGTTCAAATGGTCATCCTTGCGGCGGCGGTGATTCTCTGGCTGGTCGGCTTCGACATCATTTATGCGCTGCAAGACTACGAGTTTGACCGTAAACGTGGTCTGCACTCGCTGGTGGTCCGCTGGGGCCCGCAAAACGCCCTGACCGCCGCTTTCCTTGCTCATATGGTAATGTGCGGGCTGCTGTTGATCTTCGGGCTACTGTGCCGTTTCCGCCTGGCCTTCCTCGTCGGCTGGTTTCTCATCGCTGGCTGTCTGACGCTGGAACATTGGATTGCCCGCCGCCGCAGTCTCAATTGGGTCAACCTAGCCTTCTTTCGCCTGAACGCCGTTATCAGTCTGGTCTTTCTCGCCGCCGTGCTGGCCGAAGTGGTGTTCAAGGGCGGTTTTCGGTTGCGTTAAACGTCTGGGCAGCCGCGTTTGCCTTGCGCGGCAATCGCTGCTTTAATGGGTGAGCGATGCATTTCTTCGTTCAACGCAGCGAACTGCGTGACATTTATGACAAAGTAGCCGCCGGCCAGCGGATCTCCGAGGCCGAGGCGCTGCGCCTGTTCGAGAGCAAGGATATCAACGCCGTCGGAGCCATCGCCGACTTGGCGCGGCAGAAGAAAGTCGGCAACGGCGCCAGCTACATCGTCAATCGCTACATCAACTACTCCAACTACTGCATCCTGAGCTGCCAGTTCTGCTCCTTCGCCCGCAAGAAACGCGATGCCGACGGCTTTGAACTCACGGTTCCGGAAATGGTGGAGAAGGCACGCGAAGCCCTGAAACTCGGCATCACCGAACTGCACATCGTGGGCGGACTGCATCCCTCGCTGCCGTTCAGCTACTACTTGGATTTCATCAAGGCCCTCAAAGCGCTAGATCCGCGCCTGCAACTCAAGTGTTTCACCGCGATTGAAATCCTCCACCTTGCGTGGCTCGCAAAGAAGTCTGTTGAACAGACGCTTAGCGAACTCAAGGAAGCTGGGTTGGCTTCGTTGACCGGCGGCGGCGCGGAAATCTTCCGCAAGGAGGTTCGTTCCGCCATCGCCAAGGGCAAGGAATCCGCCGAGGAATACCTCGATGTGCACCGCACGTGGCACAAGCTCGGCGGACGCAGCACCTGCACGATGCTCTTCGGCCACGTGGAATCCCTCGCCGATCGCGTGGACCATATGCGCCAGCTCCGTAAGTTGCAGGACGAGACGCACGGCTTTGTGGGCTTCATCCCGTTGGCGTATCAGCCAGAGAACAACCAGATCCCCGTCACGCATCCGCCCACGGGCTGCGATGCTTTGCGCACTATCGCGGTGGCACGCATCTACCTCGACAACTTCGACCACATCACCGCCTACTGGGTCGGGCTGGGGATAAAGCTCGCACAAGTGGCCTTGAGCTATGGCGCGGATGACATCCATGGGACAATCATCGAGGAGCACATCTTCCGCATGGCCGGCGGACCGTCGCCGCAACTGCAGGCCGAGGGGGACTTGGTGAAAGCCATCCGCGAAACCGGACGCACTCCTGTGCAACGAAACACCTTCTACGAACCCATCAAGGTATGGGAGCCTTCGCCGCCGGCTACCAATGGCCCCGATGCGAGCGCTAAAAAATCTTTCCTGCTGGAGAAGAATCTGGCAACGGCGTGACGCTGGCATTAGCCTAAACGCCCCAAAATACGGCCCAAATTAGTCTTGCCACGACCCCTCGCCCTGCTACTTTCTATGCTCTTTAAATTTGAGAATTTATGGCACGTATTTGCAAAGTCACCGGTAAGCGCCCAATGAAGGGTAGCATCATTTGGCGTTCAGGTAAGGCGAAGAAGCTCGGCGGTATCGGCACGCACGTCACGGCGATCACCAAGCGTCGTTTCTTCCCCAATCTCCAGCGCGTGAAGGCCGTGCTTCCCGGCGGTGAGGTCCGCTACATCCGTGTGGCCGCCAGCGCCCTTAAGAAGGGGCTCGTCGTCAAGGCGCCCAAGCGCACCTGGAAAAAGGTTGATTCTAAGAAGGCGTAAGCTTTCCCTGACCGTTTTTAAAAAGCGTGGTCGTCAATGACCACGCTTTTTTGTTTAGGACGTTGCGGTGGAGCTTCGACCTCCAATCATGGACGCGCATCGGTGCCTTGAACCTATGGCAGTGCAGGCCGTGCTGTGCCCAGGGCGCCGCGAAGGTGGCAAAGGGCACCACTTGGCCTGCGACGGCGCGTACGGAGTGACGCGCCTACCTTGAGGAACATGGAAAGAAGGTCGACCGACCACCATGAGTCGTAGCCGCTGCCGTGAGAAAGCGGAACAGATCAAAGCATCCACCGCTTGGCCTTGGTGGCTGCGACATGCCCTTGCTTCAGTTGCCTGAGCGGTCGGGATACTTCGGGCGGTTCACCTTGAGCGGCGGGTTGGCGCGGAGGTCCTTCAACACCTCGGCGATGGCGCGTTCAAGCTGCGGGTCGCGTCCTTGAGCAAAGTCTGCGGGGTTGTCCACCACTTCGATGTCCGGGCTGACACCTTCGCTCTCGATGATCCAGTTGCTTTTCAGGTCGTAGATGGCAAACGCCGGTGCGGTCACGCCGCCGCCATCAATGAGGCCGGGCGAGCCAGTAATGCCAATCAAGCCACCCCAAGTGCGGGTTCCAATCAGCGGGCCAAGGCCGGCGTTCTTGAAGTAGTAGGGGAAACAATCGCCGCCCGAACCGCTCCAGCCGTTGATGAGCATCGCCATCGAACCGTTGTGTGCATTCGGGGGGGATTGCCAGTCCTTGCCGTGGCGCACGGACCAGTAGTTTTCCACTTTGCGGCCAATCAACTCCACAAAGCGGTCGGGAATCTGACCGCCGCTGTTGAAGCGCTCGTCGATGATCAGGCCGGGCAGATGGAACTGGCCTTGGTATTGGCGGACCAGTTCGCTCTGGCCGTCGCGTCCTGTGTTGGGAACGTAAATGTAACCAATTTTCCCCTCGCTGGCGTCGGCCACGCGGGCGCGGTTGGATTCAATCCAGGCGAGATTGCGGAGGCGTGCTTCGCTTTCCAGAGTTTTCACCAGCAGGTTGGTGGCACCGTCGAGTGACGGTTTGCCGTTCAAGGTCAATTGAACGGTCTCTCCGGCGAGTCCTTGGAACGCCGCCGCTGGTTCCAGCACGGTGTCCACCGGCACACCATTCACCGCCAACAGATACTGACCAACGAGTGCGTTGGCGGTGGCCGTTTGGTGCAGTGGCGAACGCACTTCATTGTCCCACGCCCCGCCATCCAAAATACGGCTGATCTGGTAGGCGCCGTTGGTCAGAGTAAAGTCGCAGCCCAGATAACCGATCTTCCTGACGGGTGACTTTTCCACGTCACCACCGCTGCGATAGGTGTGCGACGCGTTCAACTCGGCGATCATCTCGCCGATCACGTAGTTCACGTCCCACCGGGTGACGCACTGCCCGATCAGCTTCGAGTAGCGCTGGCGCACAGCGGGCCAGTCCACGCCGTGCATGTTCGGGTCATAAAAGAAATCCCGTTCAATGCGCCAAGCGTCGGTGAAGAGTTGACGCCACTCCTCCATCGGCTGGACCGTCATGGATAGTCCGCCAGTTTCAACGCGTTTGCTCAGCGACTGCTTTTCCTTGGGCTCGATCAGGTAGAAGTCAGAGCCCTTGCGCACCAGCAGGGTTTCACCTTTGGCTGTGAGCACGAAGTCCGTTGCGCCGTCCACAATGCGCTTGGTCTCACGTTTCTCCAAGTCGTAGTAATCGATCGCCGAGCCGTTGTCTGCCCCTGCGCGGCCCAGCCACCGGTAGAGCAGTCTGCCTTTCACAGCGGCGAGGTCGTCGTAATTGCCTGGCTTGACGGGCAAGGCCTCGGCACGGCGTTCGAAGTCGGTTAGATCAATCAAAACCGGCTTCGGCTTCTTGGCATCAGACTTCGTTTTATCCTTCGCATCAACTTTCTTGTCGTCGGATTCAGTTTTGCCTCCGGCCTTCGAGTCTGAACTGGAATCGTCCTGCTTCTCGCTCTTGGACTCAGGCTTTTCGCCTTCCTTGTCGGAGTCATCCTTCTTCTTGTCGTCGGTCTTCCTGTCGTTTTCCTCGTCGTTCCGCGCGGCCAGCAGCGACGGCACATCTCGGCGCAGGGGCACCGCCATCAACACGCGGGTGTTCGGGTAAATCCAAGTATGATCAAGATCGCTGTAAATGGGTTCAAACGAGCGGCCAGAGCGGAAGAATAGGTATTTGCCCTCGGGATCAAACACGGGCTGGCTGTCATCGTAGAAACCGCTGGTCACTTGATGACGCGCGGATTTCTCGGTGTCGTAGATCACAATGGCAGTATGACCGTTCTCCAAATCGCCGGCGTAAGTCAGCCAACGGCTGTCGGCGGACCAACTCACGCGGAAGCGCGCGAGTTCCCCCTCGTAGAGCCAGAGCATCTTATCAATCTGCTGTGCGGTCCTCTTTTCGAAGTCGTACAGCCAGAGCCGCATGGCGAAATCCACGAAGGCGATCTGTTTGCTGTCGGGTGACCATTGCGGGCGGTAGCGGAATCCTGGCCCGAGCTTTGTCAGGCTTTCCTCCTCGCCGGTCCCGTCCTCGTTCCGGACAGCCAGTTGGTATTCACCGGGGCGGTCAGTGAAGTAGGCGATGCGCTTCCCGTCGGGCGACCACGTCGGCCAGCGTTCCGCCACACCGCTGCTGCGGGTGAGGTTGCGGGTGATGCCATGCTCCTTGGGCAGCGTAAAGATATCGCCACGCGCGGCCAAGACCACGCGCTTGCCACTGGGTGAAACGTCGTAGCCCTGGATATAATCAGCGGCGTTGGCCTGTCGCTCCTTCAGTTCCGAGCCATCGGTGACCACCGTGAATTCCACGGCGCGTGGCTTGAGCGTTTTCAAGTCCAGCAACCACAACTGTTCGCCCGTTGTGAATACAATTTCTTCCGGTCCCATGCTCGGGCTTTGCACCTCCGCGTCTTTGAACTGCGTGACTTGGTTGATCCTGCCACTGTGCGTGTCGAGCGACCAAAGGTTGTGCCGCAACTTGCCGTCGCGGTCGGAGAGGAAGTAAAGCGTCTTGCCGTTCCACATGGGGAAACTGTCATTCGCAGTATTCTCGGTTACGTTCTTGGCCGACTTGGTTTTGAGGTCGAATAGCCAGATGTCCGCCGTCATGCCGCCCCGATAGCGCTTCCAGGTGCGGTAGTCGATCGAGATGGGCGTATAGGCGAGCAGTGATTCATCGGGTGAAATGGCGGCCATTTCGCCGTAGGGCACAGGCAATTGTTCCGGCAAACCACCAACCTTGCTCACCTTGAAGAGTTTGTTGTAGCGGTCACGCTCGCTGGTGCGCCCACTGGCAAATAGGATGGATTTGCCGTCAGGATACCATCCCAGCACCCTGTCCGTCGCGCCGTGATAAGTAATCCGTGTCGGCACGCCGCCCTTGACCGGGATGGTGTAGATGTCGGTGTTGCCATCGTAGTTCGCGCTGAAGGCGATGGTTTCACCGTCGGGCGAAAACTTGGGAAATGATTCCTCCCCGCGCGGGGAGCTTAGCCGGACCGCCTCGCCGCCGTTCTTCGGAGCGACCCAGATGTCTCCCGCATACACAAAGGTCACCCGAGTTTTGGAGACGTCGGGATAACGCAGCAGGCGGGCGTTTGTGGCGCTTGCGCTGATACCGTCGCACAGAGCGACCGCGCTGAGCAGGCAAAGTGAAAGCGTGTTTTTCATGCTTGGTGCACCCAATTGCCACACTTGATGGCCGAAGGAAACCCAGAAATGAAGTTGCAGCCCGAACGCGGCGCTTCCAGTCAGAAACACTGATGCCTATCACCGGCTTGGATCAGCCTCGCGGTGGCATGGGAACCGCGTCTGTGTTCGCCGGCATTACCGGGTGATCGGGCCGCTTTAAGCCGGGTGCCAGATCCGCGATTTGAATCGGCTTGCCCGTGTGCGTGGAGTGGTTGGCGGCAATGCCGGTCAAAATCGAAGCCGCGCCCGCCCGCCCGTCGGCTGCGCGAATGTAGCGGTCAGGGGGCGGGTAAGAAAACTCGTCGAGCAGTACCGCGTCGCCGCCGCCGTGTCCGCCCTTGCCCTCTTTCACCTCCGCGGCATGAGCCGGTGCCTGGAGCGGAAAAATACTGATGTAAGTGCCATCGGGCTTGAGCGCACCTGACTCGGAAATAGCGGTCGAAATTTTCCTGATCCAGATGCAATTCCTTTAATTTGGAGTTGCCAGCTAGGTCGAGGCGGAAGGTGCATTCGTCCGCTTCCGGACAGGTGAGACAACGATCGTGGCGGCTGGCTAGCCCCAGACGTTTGGCCATGGCCGGAGCGTAGAGCGGCTTGTCTCCCTCGGCGGTCAAGGTTACGGGGTTGGCGGAGAGCCGCCAGTTGACCAGGTCAAAATGATGGGGCGTCTTGTGAACCATCAATCCTACGGAGTTGGCCTTGCTGCCATGCCAGCGCCGGAAATAGTCCGCCTGTTGGGGGCTGCTTGGAGTCGTTCATGGATGGGTGTCCTGCTGCGCCTCCGTCTTGGACGTCCAATGGCACCCCCCCCACGTTTTACATGTCTCATCAGCCCCTGCGGCTGTCTCAAATCGTGACCCTCACCCCAGGTGGATCCTGACGCTTGGCGACTTTTCACCATCTTGCCGGGGAAATCAGCTCCCTTCCGCCGCTGCTTTGTGAGGATCCAAGATATTGGTAATGAACCTGCTGACATGCAGGCGCAGAAGTGAACCGATGAAACCATGATAGCTACGAACCACGCTCCAGCACGCGTTTTGCTGGTGGAAGATGACCCCGAGATGCCGGAGGTCCTCGCTGCATTATTGGCGGAGGATGGTCTGGCCCTGGAGTCTGCCAGCAACGTGGAGGAGGCGTGGGCCAAGATTAACTCCGTCGTGACGGCTGGCACCGCGCCCTTTGAACTTGTTTTGCTCGATCTGGGGCTGCCTGGTTCCAACGGATTCGACTTGCTCCAACGCATCAAACTTTCGTCGCGCTGGAATTCGGTGCCGGTCATTGTCGTGACTGCCTGGAACAACACCGCTGACAAGGTGCGCGGCTTCCAACTCGGTGCTTCAGACTATCTCACGAAACCGTTCGAGTCCGCCGAGCTGCGGGCGCGCGCCATGGCCTTGCTTCGCGCGAAACATCTTCAAGACGAGTTAACCCAGGCGAATCATGATCTCAACGCCGCCAAACTGGCTGCTGAATCTGGGGCGCGCGCCAAATCAGATTTCCTCGCGAGCATGAGTCATGAGATTCGCACGCCCATGAACGGGGTGATCGCGATGACGAGCCTGCTGCGCGATACGGCATTGACTCAGGAACAACGTGGCTATGTCGATACCATCCACACCAGCAGTGAGACGTTATTAACCTTGATCAATGACATTCTCGACTTCTCGAAGATTGAATCCGGAAACGTTGAGTTGGAATCCACGCCGATAGATTTGCGCGTCTGCGTTGAGGAGGCTGCTGAATTGTTGGCCTCGCGAGCCGACGCGAAGGGGATTGAATTGCTCCAAGAATTTGAACCAGGACTGCCCGCGAGCGTGCTCGGTGACTCCACGCGTCTGCGGCAGGTGCTCGTGAACCTCATCGGCAATGGCGTGAAGTTCACATCTGCGGGTGAAGTTCATGTCTGCGTGCGGATGCTTGCTGCGCCCAAGCCAAGACCCCAGTGTGGCACGTCTTGGGTGATGCACTTCACGGTGCGTGATACTGGCATCGGCATTCCTGCTGACCGCATGACGCGCCTGTTTAAAGCCTTCAGTCAGGCTGATGTTTCTACGACCCGCAAGTTCGGCGGCACCGGCTTGGGCCTTGCCATCAGCAAGCGGCTGGTGGAATTGATGGGCGGCAAGATGTGGGTCGAGAGCATTCCGCAGAAGGGTTCCAGCTTCCATTTTAGCGTACCGTTCCTCCCAAATCCCGCAGCCGTTCATCCCGGCAGTGGTGAGTTCAAGCTCCCAAGTGCGCGGGTGTTGGTGGTGGATGACAATGCATCAAGCGGCCGTATCCTGTGTGATCGGCTGCGCGCACTGGGCTTGAATCCCAAATCTGTTTCTGACGGCGCGATGGCTATAAGCCAATTGAAGGGCTCTGAGAAATATGATTTCGCGATTGTGGATCTGAACATGCCCGGCATGTCCGGCAGGGTTTTGTTGCGTGAAATGCGCCAATTACCTGCAGCAACTGATTTGCCTGTGGTCATCCTTGCCCCCGTTGGTGTGCGCTGCGACTCACCAGAACTGGCGTCGGTTCGGGTGGATGCGTGTTTGGTCAAGCCCGTGAAGCAGGCGGCCTTGCAAGACGTGTTGCAGCGGATCACCTCCGGCACAAAGCGTGTGAGCGCCCCTCCGTCCGTCCGCCCGGGCAAACTGGACCCAACCCTCGCCGCTCGCTTGCCGATGCGTATCATGGTGTGTGACGATAACGCGATTAACCAGAAAGTGGCGCAGCGCGTTCTGCAACAGATGGGTTACACCGTCACGGTGACCAGCAACGGTCGTGAGGCATTGGAGGCCGTGGACCGCGAGCGCTTCGACCTGATTTTCATGGACTTGCAAATGCCTGAATTGAATGGCCTTGAGGCTACTAAGGCCATTCGCGAACGTCAGCAGGACAGTTCGCAATTTCCAAACTGCCAGCCGCCTGTCATAATCGTCGCGTTGACGGCGAGTGCCATGGAGGGGGACCGCGACAAGTGTATCGCCTCCGGCATGGACGATTACGTGGCCAAGCCCATCCGCCCCGAGGATGTGCGGTTGGCTCTTGAGCGATGGGGGCCCAAGGTGTTGTCAGCGCGCAAGGATGTAGCAGCGCCCGGAGAAACCGCAATCGCCGCAAATGAACCGATGAACAAGAACCAACAACCTTCCGTGGACATGGAGCGGCTGATGGAATTCTCCGACGGTACGCCGGAGAGCATCCGTGAGTTGATCTCGCTCTATTTGGACCAGACCCGCAAGCAACTGGACCAACTCGCTGCCGCCGTCAAAGGGGGCAACGCGCCCGAAATCCGCCGCATCGCACACAGCAGCGCCGGAGCCAGCGCCACTTGTGGGATGATGCCGATCGCGCAGATCCTGCGCGAATTGGAGGCGCTGGGCATGGCCGGCCAGTTGGCTGGTACTACCGAACTTTCCGCCGACGCCGAACTTGAATTCGGCCGCGTCCGTAGGCAACTGGAATCGCTCCTCGCGAACCCCGAACAATTTTCAGCCCCTGCCAGCGAATGAAAAAGATCCTCATCATCGAAGACGACCAGATCGTCGCCGATATTTACCGCAAAAAGCTCAGCGTCGAAGGCTTCAGGGTGGAGGTTGCGTTGGACGGTGAGAGCGGTATGGCGATCGTCAAGGATTTCCAGCCCGACGCTGTATTGCTGGACCTCATGCTGCCCAAGACCTCGGGCGTCGAGGTGATGCGCCAGTTGCGGTCTGACGAAAAATTTGGCCAGTCGCCCATCATCGTTTTCTCGAATACCTATCTCACCAACATGATGCAGGAGGCCCGGGAAGCCGGCGCCACGAAATGTCTCTCCAAGGCTAGTTGCTCCCCCAAGCATGTGATTGAGGCCTTGCGAACCGCGCTGGGGATCTCAGGCTCGGGCGCTCCCCTTACTCAGGCCACGTCCACGGGCTCCAGCCCTGCGACTCGTCCCACCGCGACACCCGCGGCCGTGGTTTTGGGTAAACCTCAGCCTGTTCCCGTGGAGCGTCCGGCTTCCTCTGGCAATGATGCGGAATTTCAGGCCGAGTTGCGCCGGGACTTCATCCAGACGCTGCCCCCAACACTCAATGCGCTCCGTGGTGCGGTTAAGAGTTTGATCAAGGCCGACAACGAGATGGCCCGACTTGGCGCAGTGCAGGAGCTCTACCGCCGAGTCCACGCCCTCACGGGTAACGCTGGTATTGCGGGCATGATGATGATTGCCCAGATGGCCGATGCTGCCGAGGCGCTGCTCAAGGAACTATACGAAAAGCCCAAGAACATCAATGCCTCCACCATGCGCACCGTGGCGAATACCGTGGATTTCATCGGCGTATTGTTCGAACGCGGAACCTTGCCCGACCGCCGGGAAGTGCCCTCAGCGAGCATTTTGGTGGTGGATGACGAATCCATTTCCCGCCGCGCCGTGACCTACGCGTTGGAGAAAGCCAAGCTCAAGTCGGTGGGCGTTGAAGACCCCAATCAGGCCTTTAAGATGATCATGGAAAATCGCTTTGACCTCATCTTCCTCGATGTGGACATGCCTGGCATGAACGGCTTCGAGTTGTGCGCCAAGCTCCGCGCTTTGCCGGCCCACAAGCACACGCCCGTGGTGTTTGTGACCAGCTTGAACGACTTCGAAAGCCGCGCCAACTCGACTATCAGTGGCGGTAACGATTTCATCGCCAAGCCGTTTCTCTTCATCGAGCTGGCAGTCAAGGCGCTCGTGTATGTCCTCAAGGGCAAGCTCAGCGCTGCCAAGTAACGCTGCGTTTTGACTTTGCGGGCCGGCCTACTTACTGTTCGGCCATGGACTCGCTGCACGCGCCGTGGCGCATTGACTACATATTGTCCCCCAGGCCCGTCGTGGACGAGAGCTTGTTCACCCGCATTGCGCAGTCCGGCGAAGACGAGGAGAACCTGGTCGTCATCCGCGAAAAGACCTGTTACGCGCTGCTCAACCGTTATCCCTACAACGGCGGCCATCTCATGGTTGTGCCTTATAGGCAGGCGCCTGACTTCGCCGGTCTCACTGAGCAGGAACTCGCCGACTTGATGGTGCTCACGCGGCGTTGCCAGAACGCATTGACGAAAGTTATGCGGCCGGACGGCTTCAATATTGGCGTGAACATCGGCAAATGCGCCGGGGCGGGGATTGTCGAGCATCTCCACATCCACATCGTTCCGCGCTGGAGCGGCGACACCAACTTCATGCCCGTCATCGCGGACACTGGCGTCCTGCCGCAGGCGCTGAAGGAGGTGGCATCAAAGATTCGCGAGGCACTCGCGACGACGTCTTGACGGAACACTGAATACGCACCGCCAGTTTGTCGGATTAAGATTAAGAGGAAGAGCAAGACCCCTGAAAGCCCATGGCTACCGAAACACTCCATTTTGAAAACGCCCGCGTCGCTCAGCAGCTATTTAACAACGAGGCGCGCAATCTTGCGGCCATCGAGGACCAGCTCGGCGTCAAAGCGGTGAGCCGTGATGGTTGGATCACCTTGGACGGCGAAGCCGGCGCGATCGAGCAGGCGAAGCATTTATTTCTGCAGCTTGAAGGTTTGCTCAAGTCGGGCACGCCCATTCGCAACCGCGAATTCAGCCACGCGTTGCAGGTGGTGAAGCATGAAGGTGTGAACACGCTCAGGGATTTGTTGAGCGACCGCATCCTCACGCATGAAAAGAAGGCCACCGTCACCGCCAAGACCGTGATGCAGAAGCGTTATCTGGACGCCATCCGCAAGCACGACGTGACCTTCGGCATTGGCCCCGCCGGCACGGGCAAGACGTATCTTGCGGTGGCGATGGCCCTGGCTGCGCTTCGCGAAGGTAAGATAGGCCGAATCATCCTCACGCGCCCGGCCGTCGAAGCAGGCGAAGCGCTGGGATTTTTGCCGGGCGATCTCTACGAGAAGATCATGCCTTACCTGCGTCCATTGCATGATGCGTTGCACGACATGGTGCCGGCGGAAGAAATTCAAAAGCACACCGAACGCGGGGTGATCGAAATCGCGCCGCTGGCCTACATGCGCGGGCGCACGTTGAACAACGCCTTCATCATTCTTGACGAAGCCCAGAATTCGACCACGGAACAGATGTTCATGTTCCTCACGCGTCTCGGCATGAGTTCCAAGGCGGTCATTACCGGTGACGAGACGCAGATTGATTTACCGGGCAACAAACATTCCGGACTCATCGAAGCTCATCGCGCACTTCGCAACGTGGATGGCATCGCCATCTGTGAATTCACCAAGCGCGACGTGGTGCGGCATCCGCTGGTGCAGCGCATCATCGGGGCCTACGAAGAGCACCGCGGCAAAAAGCGGGAGGGCTGATGGCAAAGCTGGCCTTCTCCAACCGGCAGCGAACCAAGCCGCTCAACCCACGTCGGCTGCGGGAAATTGCCGAAGCCATTCTGGCCTACCTGCCGCGGGTGAAAGACTGGGATCTCATGTTTTACTTCGTCGGGGCCGCGCGCATGGCCGATATCAACGCGAGGCACCTAGGTCATCCTGGTGCGACGGATGTGATCACCTTCGACTACAACGACCCTGAGGTGCCTGGCCGGATTTGTGGGGAGATTTTCATTTGCGTTGACGTTGCCATCGAGCAAGCTCGTGAATTCCGCACTTCATGGCAGTCCGAGGTGGTTCGTTACATGGTTCATTCCATTCTGCACCTCTGCGGCTACGATGATTTGAAGCCAGCCGAGCGTCGCGAAATGAAGCAGGCGGAGAATCGCCTGGTCGCAAAGTTTTCGCGCCAGTTCAAATTATCTGCTGTGGGTCGTCAGTAAACCTTCAGCCGGTAAAAGCCCTGATCGCCAGGCATCGGAGAGCCAAAGAAAATCGGAGTGTCGTTGGTGAATGGTCCAACGGGCGGATATGACTGCCAGCTGCCGCCCAGCAGATTGGTCGTAAACTGGACCTGGTGCGCATAGTTCGCGGGGGAGACATATTCCAGCAACACTGAGCCATTTCCTGCGGTGATCTTTGAGATGGGCGGTGGTGGCTGATAGGTCACTGACAGTTTCGCTGCATCGGAGCCTGATTCGCGGGAACCAAAGCGGCGTGCGGTGAAGTTCTCCGTTTCGTTCTGAACGATGAGCATCCAGCCGAAGTTGGTGCCCTGCTGGTCCAGCCACAGTTGCGCGTCCGCTACGAGGGTTGCGGTGGAGTCGAACGTGTAAGGGTCGCCCGCTTGGTAGATGAATGTGGTGGAACTGGGAGAGGGGACGTAATCCAAACCAGCCTGTCCGCCGGGCTGGCCCCAAGTTTCGGACGTGAATGCGAAGCGATGGGTATAATTGGCTTCGTTCGTTCCGGCTGGGGCGGCCTGGCCGAGCTTGCTCGGCGCAAAGTTGTCTCCTTCTCCCCAGTCACGCAGCATGCGGTGCAAACCAAAGTGTGAAGTATTCCATGGTTCGTCCGGCTGTCCGGTCACTTCCACGGTCAACAACACTGAGAGGATTTTCGATCCGGCGGGAATTGCACTGGTCAGGTCAAACTTCATCAGACCGCGATTCGTCGTGTAGTTCTGGGTTGTGCCGGCTGTAAAAAACCATGTCGCCCCAAAATTTTTGTCGGGAAAACTTTGCGCGATGCAGGTGTCGGCGATGGGGTTGAGATTGGTGGACTCAACCGCATGCGCGAGTGGCGCAAGTGCAACCAGGGACAGCCAGAAGCTGAAGCAGTTCATGCAAGGTAAGTGCCCTGTGGGCAAACGAGTTCAGCCTTAAATGATAGCGGGCTCGCCCATGATTTGGGTGCCGTCCAAAGCGGCGGCGGGCGAGGTGACGCCCAGATTTTCCGCCGGATTTGCATAGCCCGGAATGATGCGTCCCAACTGCCCAGGCGTGGCGCCGAGGTGGTCACGGATAATTTTGCCCAGCACCGAACGATAATCGTAGGCGCGTTTGAGGTAACGGCTCTGGACGCCATAGAGTGAACCGGTGTCGCCAGTGAGCCACGGCACAGCGTCGCTGGGTGAACAGCCGTAGATGCCACCGTTCACCGAGCCGCCAGCCACGAACATGCAGCCGGCTTCTGCATGGTCGGTGCCCAGACTGTCGTTTTGTTTGGTCGTGCGACCGAACTCGGACATCGTGACTACGATCACGTCGTTCCAGCCCACCTTGGGGTTGGTTCCGGGAATCACGTTGGTTCCACCTTTGCCATAGCGCAGAAAATACTTCCGTAGGGCATACATCGCCCAGCCAACCCGGCTCAACAAGTTAGCGTGGGTTCCGGAGGTGCTGCCCTGGTTATTGTGCGTATCCCAACCGCCTACCTCGGTGCCGGAAACGATGGCGTCGGTCTGGTTCAAGACCAGGGCGGCAGCCCGCACGTTTTTCATGAACGAGTAAGCGCCGGTGTCCACAACGTATTTGGTGGCCGTGCCCCCGCCGTTGGTGCCGTTGGCGGTTGGGAAAAGCCGGTAGGCGCTACCGGACCCGTCCGTGCTCGCATCGTCCACCAACTGTGCATCCTGCTCTACGAAGTCAATTCCGCCAAACAGGTCAAGCGTCTGGCTCAGATTGCGGTATTGGGAAGCGAGCAAATCGCGCTGTTGTTTGTGCGGAAAGGTAAAGTTGTTGGCCGCTGCCAGCGCCGCATCTGCCTTGGCCTCGCCGGTCGGGTAGGGCACCCCCAGCAGGTCGTAACGTGTGGGGTCGGCCAGATTGGTCATGGCCACACCCGAGCCGCGCAAGAGCAGGGGCAGGGCGGATTGGAAGGAGACGCCGGTCAGAGGGGCCGTCGCGGCCAGGCCGGATTCGACCATCGCCCGATAAAAGATGCCTTCTTGCACACCGTTGTTGTTGGGTGAACCGTTTTCCCAGTAGCGTTGCGAGTCGAAGTGTGAGCGGGACTGGTTGGGATAACCCACGCGGTGCAGGACGGCGAGGTCGTTCGCCAGCAAACCGGGACAAAGGAATTTCAAAGAAGGATGCAGGGCGGCGAATCCGTTGCCCGCCCGGATGGCGTTGCTATAGGCAAACGTGGCACCGGCACCTGCCACCGGGGAGTCGATGGTGCTGCTGGAATAGTCAATCGCATCCAGAGGAATTCCGATGTTGGGCCGCACATCGGTGCGAACCGTGCCGCTGTTCCCACTCAGGCTGTAAAGGCCGCTGTCGCGGGACGGTATGACTGCATTGATGGAATCATTCGCACCCCGTAGGAAGATGAACAGCACCTTCTTGCCGTTGAGGCCGATGCCATTTTCCGCCAGCGCGCGGCGAACGACGAGGGGAATGTCTAGAAGGGTGGACAACGCCACGCCCAAGCCGAGTTTGAAGCTGCGGTCCATGAAACCGCGGCGGGTAATGATGTTCAATTGGTTCATCGGAGGGATGCGCGGGTTATTGTTCGTGGAATCGTTGCATGGACATCAACACGGCCACCATGCCGCGCACGCGGTTGTCGTAGGTGCTGTTGGCGGTGGAACTCACCGTGAGGCTGGCAAAGGGTGAGGAAGTGCCGGTGTCGCTGGTGTTGAGGAAGTTCACGGCGGCATCGCGGTAAAGCTGAAGGTTCGCGGCGCCCTCGCCGGGATAGATCGTGATCGCGAAGTAATTGGCCACGGCAGTGGCGTTGGTCCAGCTGGACGCGGGCAGCTTCGTTTGCAGCAGACGCACAGGATTCGACACAGTGTTTTGGGCGTCGTTGGTGGAGACGTTGCCCGTGTGTCCGAGGAGCCCGTTGGCGATGCAATAGGACTGAATCCAGCGGATGCGTTCACCCAGCGTGCCTGCGTTGATCCATGGCGCACCATCCTCGGGATAACCATCTGGCGCGTCGCGATCGAACAGCAACATCTGCCCCATGCGGAGCAGGGGATTGTTGGCGTCATCGGGGTTGCCAAGACTGGAGCCGCTGATCGCAATGCCATCGGTATCTGCGGTGAAAGAGCCGTTCAAGCCGGTGCCGTTGGTGCTGGCGCGGAGGGCGCGCACGGCGCTCACCGTGTATTCGAGGGGTGTCTTGATCTTCTGGCCCTGCGCCGCGTGTGACCGGAACAATTCGGAATCAGTGATGGTTTTCAGCACCTTCCAGATCTGCCCCTTGGGACTGTTGGTTTCCCATGCCATCATGCAGTCATGCACCAGTTGCGCCTCGGGACTGAGGCTCGGTTGGGGGTAATTGTAAAACGCATACTCCGCCAAGTTCGTTGAAGTGGTCGGATTGGGGAATCCATCGTGCACCAGCAGGCGGCAAAGCTTGACGCTGATGTATTCCGACGTGAAGGGCTGGTTGGCCATGTGTTGGATCACTTGGTAGCCGTCGGCTACGGTATTGGTGGAATCGGCGTTGCCGTTATTGAGCACCAGCTGATAGCTTGTTCCCGCCCAAGGAGGTCCGAATCGAGCGGGGACGGTCTTGCTGGGGAAGATCGTCTTAATTCCATTTCGGTGGAAGTTCGACTGGTAGTTGAAGGCATACACGCCGTAGAGGTTGGTGGTGTTGTAATTGGCTGAGCCGTCGAGGGTGGTGCGGCTTTCCGGGGCGAAGATGTCAAAGGCGTTGGTCGGATGAACGATGCGCACGCGCCAGCCCGACCAGGCTTTCGACATTTCGGTGATGTCACTTTGAGTGTAGCCGTTGTCCACTCCGAAGCAGAACAACTCCAACAGCTCTCTCGCGTAGTTCTCGTTCGCGATGCGCGTGCCATCGCCACGACTGGTGACCGTGTCTAGGTAAATGATCATCGCCGGGCTCTCCGCACTGATCCTGAGCAGGTCGTAGAAAGTGCATTGTGGATTGAGCAGGGCGGCGCGCCATCGCTGGTTCTCAGCATACTCCATCCGGGCGGCGATGCGTTGGCGGAGGATGTTCGTGTAATTGTTGTTCAGCCAGTTGTAGCTCTTGCCGTATTCGGTGACGAAATGGTTCTCGAAGAATTGCAGCATGATTTCCAGCAACTGCCGGCTCGCATTCACCGCACGCAACACGTGCCAGCCGCGGAATTCTGGCAGACGGGCATCGTTGGTGTCGACCACTTCATCGAGTGCCGCCATCAAGGCACCATAGGTGGCGATGCCGGTGTCGGCCGCCTCGGCGTTCTCCGCAATTGACCACGGAGCCAGTTGCTCCGCGATGTAAGCCTCTGGCCCGATACTGTGGATGCGATCCAGTTCGTCCGGCGTGGGACCGTAGGTCAGCCGGTTCAACACCTGCGCGGCCAGGAGGTTCGACGACGCCTCCGGGGTGAGTTGCACCTGATAGAAACGCGAACTCCCCGAGTTGTTCGTGGCACGCCATTCGTAGGAGACGTTGGTCACCGCGTTCGAGCCAAGCGCCAGCACGTTGGTGTAAGGGGCGATGAAAAAATTCGTGTCCACTGCAAACGGGCCTGCGCCGTTGCTCGCACTCAGGAACGTGTAGGCCTCCACGCCTGGATACAGGGGAAAGCGGATGCTCTTCTGATTGCCCAGCACGCTCAAGTTGGTGATGGCGGGCGGGGTTTCGGAACCATAACCGTCGGCATGTAGGACGGTCGGTGCCAGCAGGGCGATGCCCGCCAGGAGCGGCATAAAGTTTCTCATGGAGGATGGTGCAAAAGGAGGGACCGCAGGCGTCTTCGCGGCGTTACGAATTATTTATGTGTGCTGTGGTTCAATAATCTCACTGTTTTCACCCAAATCAAGTGCCGGGCCCTGCCCTAAAAGGCTGGCCCTCCGCCTGCAGGCAAGCTACTGTTGCGCCATCGCAATTATGAAAAGCGCTCAAATTACCCCTATACTGATGGGAATTACCGCCTTCTGCGTGGTTGGCACCATCGCCTGCTATATTGTTTCCACTAACCGGGCCAAGCAAATCAGCCGGTTGCAACCCATGGTTGCCCGAGTGCAACAGAGCAACATCGCAGTGAACAGCCTGCTCGCAGAACTGACTGAATACAGCAAGCGTGACCCGCAGATTAAACCGCTGCTCCAGTCCGTCATGCAGCCAGTCCAAGCCCAACCGCAACCTGCCGCCAAGTAAGCCCATGAACGAACCCATCCCCACAAACGGCCCGGAAGATCTGCGCGAAACTTGCGCCGCCTTGCGCCATCAACTTAACTCGGTGCTGATTCTCCTGTTTCTGGTCAGCGCTACGCTCCTGATCTCGTTCTCGCGCCAGAGTTCCGAGATCGGCAAGCAACGGGACATGCTCCAGCAGGTTGTTGCCGGCTATCAGCAGCAGACCGAACCTGCCGTGAACAATTTCTCGGCCAAGCTTCGCGAGTATGGCAAGACCCACCAGGACTTGATGCCTATTCTGGTAAAATACGGCGTGGTGCAGTTGACCAATCCCGCGGCACCTGCCGCGCGGTAAATTTGACTTGGTTTTCCAAACCCGGCTTGCTGCGGCAGGCCGGGTTTTTATTTGCCGGGATAAAGCGCCTTGAACATTGAAGCGGAGGGCAGGCGGGTGGCAACGCGCAACATCAGGTCTTTCACCTCCGCCCGCGAAACTTTCACGCGCTGCCCTGCGTCCAACACGTTTACCTTGCGCAGCAATTCAAGCGTGCGCACACCAATCAAGACCGGCAATGCGCAGGCAAAGCGAACGCGCCATTGACCGACGGGCAGGGCAGCCGTGTAGGCCCAACCCGCAGCGAGATGTTCTTCCGCGCTGTTCAGCAACGCATGGTAGAGCGGCCGAAACTTTGGCTCCGTGTTCGCACTCCTCAAGTCATTGGGGCAAAGGCCTTTGCGGCTCAATGAATCCGCCGGAATGTAGCAACGTCCTTGGTGCAGATCCTCCGGCAGGTCGCGTAGAATGTTCACTAGTTGCAGCCCCTTGCCGAAGCGCACTCCATCTCGGAGCAGTTGCGCATCATCCAGCTTCGCCTCGGGAAACAAATGTGCCCGGCACATCTTCGTCCAAAACTCCCCCACGCAGCCCGCCACGCGATAGGTGTAGTCATCCAGATCGGCCTCGGTTTGCAATGCGATGATTTGGCAGGGCGTGTCATTCCGTGCGCGCCAAGGGCAATTGTCGGAAACGGCGGACAGGGGACCATCCGCCCGGCCTTCAAACCTCAACAAATCCATCTCTTGCCCACTGGTGATGGTATCGATCACCTGCCTGACCAGCCCGAGGTCTTCTGGCGTCAGCTCATCCAGCAGCGCCAAGCTTTGCTCCACTTGCTCCAGTAAAGTCCGTTCGGCAGGATCGCCCTGTTGACGGGCCAGCGCACCGAAGTTCAAGGGCTCACGTTTGTGCCCCATGATGCGGGCCCGCAGCAGACCCAGCGCATTCAATCGCTCTTGGGTGGGCAGAATATCCGTGTCCGCAATCGTGTCCGTGGTGCGCGCGAGCAGGTAGGCGAGCCCGATCTGCGGACGCACCGCGCCCGGCAGCACCCGCAATGTCAGGTAAAACGAGCGCGAGACCTGTCTGAGCAGACCGGTCAGTAGTGGTTGGCTGTCGTCGGCCACGCTACGCTCCAAGCGACTGTGTCCATTTGGCCAACTGCTTCGCGACTTCCTTCGTTCCCGGGGCGCCGGTGAGTTGACGGCGTTGCAGGGCTTTCTTCAAGTCGAACACTTCAAGGATATCATCGCCGAAGCGGTCGCTGAACTTGCGGTACTCGGCCACCGTCAGCTCGTTCAACGCCTTGCTGGTCTTTTCGCAATGCGCCACGACAGCGCCCACCACATGGTGCGCCTGCCGGAAAGGCATGTCCTTCTGCACAAGATAATCAGCCAGATCCGTGGCCAGCAGCTGCGGGTCGCTCGCGGCGGCGGCGCATATGTCGGCGTTGACCTCGGTGTTCGCCATCATCGCCGCCATCAATCGCACGCAGGCGCGCACGGTGTCGGCGGTGTCGAACAGCCGCTCCTTGTCCTCCTGCAGGTCGCGGTTGTAGGTCATGGGCAATCCCTTCAACAGCGTCAGCAGTGAGACCAAATTGCCGATGACACGGGCGGATTTGCCGCGCGTCAGCTCCGCGACATCCGGGTTTCGCTTTTGCGGCATCAGCGAAGAGCCGGTGGTGTAGGCATCGGCGATCTTGATGAAATTGAACTCCGCGCTGGCCCAGAGAATCACGTCCTCCGAAAGCCGCGAGAGATGCACGGCAATCAACGCAGCAGCGGCGCAGAATTCTACAAGAAAATCCCGGTCACTCACGGCGTCCATCGAGTTTTGCGTGAGGCGCGGTTTGCCCTTGGCATCCACGAAGCCCAGCAACTTGGCCACGAGCTCGCGGTCGAGGGGCAGGGTGGAGCCGGCGATGGCCCCGGAGCCGAGCGGGCAGACGTTCACGCGGTCACGGCAATCGGCCAGTCGCGTGAAATCCCGTTCCAACATCTCCACGTAGGCGAGCAGATGATGCGCGAAATAAACCGGCTGCGCCCGTTGCAGGTGCGTGTAACCGGGGATGATCACCTCGGCATGGGCCGCACCAAGTTCGACGAGCGCCTGCTGAAGTTCCCGCACTTCGCCTTGGAGCGCGGCGATTTCATCGCGCAACCACAGGCGCATGTCGAGCGCGACCTGGTCGTTGCGCGAGCGGGCGGTGTGCAGTTTCGCCCCGGCGGGCACGCGCCGCGTGAGTTCCGCCTCGATGTTCATGTGGACGTCCTCGAGGTCGGCCTTCCACTTGAATTTGCCCGCCTCGATCTCGTCGCCGATGTGTTCCAAGCCGTCCTGGATGGCGTGAAGTTCGCCGCCGGAGAGCACGCCAATCTTCTGCAGCATGGTGGCGTGCGCGATGGAGCCGCGGATGTCGTGTTCCCACAACCGCCAGTCAAAGGAGATGGATTCCGAAAATGAGGCGACGTCGGCGGCCGGACCGCCGGAGAACCGTCCACTGCGCGAGACAACCCGTTTCATGGCGGGGAATGTAGGGTTGGCGTTGCTCGCAGTCACGCGGGAAACAGGGCGCTTAAGCCCTGTTTCGGATCTGTTATGGGGCGGTTTGAAGTTAGGCCTGCGGACTAGCGGCGTTCTTGACCGCCTCCAGCTCCTCCCAGCGGGCGTAGAGTTGGGTGACCTTCTGCTTCGCCGCGTCAAGTTCGTCCGTGAGTTGGTTCACCTGCGCGGCGTGCTTGCGGAAGAATTCCGGATCGGCAAACAAACCCTCGATGCGCGCCACCTCGGATTCCACGGCGCGAATCTGACCTTCGATGCCCTCCAGCTCGCGGGCCTCCTTGAAGGAGAGCTTGCGGGGCTTGGCCTGCTTAGGTATGGCCGCGTTCCGGGAGGCTGCGGCTGACTTGTTGAGATTGAGAATTGCCGCGCTCTCCCGAGCGGCCGCCACGGAGGCGCGTTCCTTCTTCTCGAGGTAGTAATCGTAGTCGCCCACGCTGTGATGGATTTTGCCGTCGCCCTCGAAGGCGAGGATGTCGGTGCACACGCGGTTCAGGAAATAACGGTCATGGCTCACCACGCACACCACGCCGGGGAAAGCGATCAACGCCTCCTCCAGCACACGCAAGGTCGGCAGGTCCAGATCATTGGTCGGTTCGTCGAGGATGAGGAAGTTGCCGCCGCACTTGAGGATCTTGGCGAGCAGCAACCGGCTGCGCTCACCGCCGCTCAATTTCTTCACCGGCGTCACGATGCGATCATCGGCGAAGAGGAATCGTTTCAGGTACGACCGCACGGAGATGCGCGAGTCGCCCCAGATGACGAACTCCGTGCCGTCGGAACATTCGTCCAGCACGGTGCGCTCCTCGTTGAGTTGAAGGCGTCCCTGGTCCACGTAGTTGAATTGCGTCAACTGGCCGGTCTTCACCGTGCCCTTGGTCGGTTCCAGCTGGCCGATCATGACCTTGAGCAACGTGGTTTTGCCGAGGCCGTTGCGGCCGCACACGCCGATGCGCTGGCCGTTCTCGAAGGTGAAGCTGAAATCGGAGAACAGCTTCCGGCCGCCCAGTTCCATTCCCGCGCCGGTAAGCTCCACGGTGCGATTGCCCAACTGGGGCGGGGGAGGAATGACCAACTCCATGTCTTCCTCGACGGGTTTGGCCTCCTGCGCGGAGACATCGTCAAAACGGTCGAAGCGGTTCTTGGCCTTCTTGCGTTGGGCACGCGGACCGGTGCGGACCCACTCCAGCTCCTTGCGCAGGAACATCTGGCGCTTGTGCTCCACCGTCGCGTCGGCGGCTTGACGTTCCGCCTTGTCGAGCAGGTAATCGGTGTAATTGCCGTCGTGCCACCAGAACTTGCCGTCGCACAACTCGACGATGCGGTTCACCACCCGGTCGAGGAAATAACGGTCGTGCGTCACCACGAGAAACGTGCCGCCGAAGCCTTCGAGGAATTCCGCAACCCACTCGATGGATTCCGGGTCGAGATGGTTGGTCGGTTCGTCCAGCACCAGGAAGTCCGGACGCGACACGATGGCCCGGGCCAGCGCCACGCGCCGCTTTTCACCGCCCGACAACGTGGCGATGTTGCGGTCGCCCGCGGGGCAGTTGAGATGCGACATCGCGGTCTCGATGCGTGTGTCCACCGTCCAGCCTTCGAGTGCCTGGATGCGATGCTCCAGCTCCTCGTGATGTTTTGAATCGTGCGGCAAGGATTCGAACTTCGCGATGAGGTCGAGCACGTGCTGCGCCCCGGCGCGCACATTGCCGCGCACATCAAGATTTGGGTCCAGCGTGAAATCCTGTGATAGATAGCTGATCAACAGATCCCGCCGTCGGGTGATGTCGCCGCTGTCCGGTGATTGCAATCCCGCCAGCAGTTTCAGGAAGGTGGTCTTGCCGCAGCCATTCCGACCGACGAGCCCGATGCGCTGGCCCTCGTCGATGGCCAGCGTCGCCGAATCGAGGATGGCGCGGTCGCCGTAGCGCACGGTGACATCGGTGGCATTGATGATGGTGGACATTGAATTCGTGGTCGCGCTGCCGGTTCGACCTCGCGGGCCTCGCACCGTAACAAAGAATCTTCTGGGAACAAGCCGGGAAACTGCGCGTCAACATTGGTGGCATAGGCCTCTGGCCCGCTGTTTTCGGTGTCTCGCCGAAAACTGGAGAGAGGCAGGCCCATTCCCGGTGGACACCGCAAATCAGTTGGGCTTGAGCGAGTAGGCGTCAGCAATGGTCTCACCTTTCGGATCTGCAGTTTTTACATATTCCACGCGCGCCGATGTCCCGCTGATGGTCACCCGCAGATAACCCGGGCTCCCGAGGATGACGCCGCTTTTGTAGCCATACTCCGCCGCGCTGCGCGTGTTGCCGCGCGGGTCGCCGGGCTGCGGACACTCCTGATACACGATGCCATCCAGCTCCTGCTTCACGTAGAGATGATCGTGGCCGTGGAAGACGGCGGTGACGTGATTCGTGAGCAGCAACTGGTGGATTGGCAGGGCCCAGCCCGGCCGATGCGCGGCAAAGCCGTCCGTGCCGTCGTCGTTCTTGCCGCCCCATTCATAGAGTGGGGCCGCTTCCACGCCGCCTCGTCCCTGACGATCCGCGCCGCCAACGAGATGATGGATGAAGACGAATCTGAACTTTGCGTGGCTCGTCTCGAGGGTGCGCTTGAGCCAGTCATATTGCTCCCTGCCCAGCGTGCGAAACCAGTTGTCGTCGTTGCGCCGTGAGCGGGGCGAGAACCAGAACGGGTCGAGCACGATGAACAAGGCGTTGTTCGTTTCCCACGCATAGTAATTGCGTCCGTCCGGTGCGAGCGGTTCGGGAAAATACCTCATCCGCATCGCGCGCGACCAGATCGCGAGGTTGTTGGTCGTGCCATCAAGGTAACGCCCGCTCTCGCCGTCGTGGTTGCCGATGACCAGATGCACCGGCACGCCGAGCAACCCAAAGTAGCGCTGCTGGTCGACGTATTGTTGCGCGGCGTCGGTGCGGTTCGTGTGCTTCTCGGACATGAAGGTGTCGCCGAGATCAATGTGGAACGCCGGTCTGTCCGCCGCCGCGCGTTTTAGGGTGCGTTCGTAAAGCGCGCGGTCGGTGTTGTAGTCGAGATGCGAGTCAGCGGTGATGGTGAAGATGAATCGTTGGGCATCTCCGACGACAGGTCCGGCAAAGCAGATATTCAACAACATCGCCAGTGTCATGACGGCAAAGCGAACGCCGTTGGCGTTAAGATGGAGCGGACGCACGTCCGCTGCTACAGGAATCATGGCTGCGCCTTTCGTTTTCCGCCGCCTTGCCGCTTCGTTTCGGTCGGCTGGGTGGGATTGTAATCCGGATTTGGCTTGGGCAGCTGGGCGTTCACGGCTTGGAGATAGGTCATCAAGCGCGCGTCGAGTGCCTTGGCCATGTCCGGCATTTGTGCCACCAGATCGTGTCGCTCACCAACGTCGCTCGCGAGGTTGAACAACTTCAATGCGCCGGTCTCGTAAACGTGAATCAATTTCAAATCGCCGACGTAAATCGCCGAGGCCGGGCCGAGCGTGTCTTTGTCGTAATGCGGGAAATGAGCGACGAATTCCTCGCGTGGCCGTTTTACTTCGCCGGTGCCGCCCTGCTTGAGCACGCCGGCAAAACTTCCCCCCTCCATCCCGTGCGGCAACACTTCCTGCGCACCGGCCAGTTCGGCGAAGGTCGGGAACACATCCATTTGCGTCACGCGCACATGCGAGCACGCGCCCGCTTTCACGCCCGGGCCGGACACGATGAACGGCACGCGCAAGCCGCCTTCCCATACCGTGCTTTTGCCGCCCGTGAGCGGCGCGTTGCGCCCAGGCGTGCCGTGGTCAGTGGTGTAGAGGATGTAGGTGTTGCCGCTGAGGCCGAGTCGAGCGACGGCATCAAGCAATTGCCCGAGCGATTGATCGGCGAATGTTGTCTCGTCGTCCGAGGTTTTCGGCGGACGCTCGCTGCTGCCTTTTTCGGGCTGATTCGGGTAGTGCGAAAGCTGCAGATAGAAGGGTTTGCCTGTTTTCGCCTGTCGCTCCATGAAATCAACGCCCTTCGCCGTCATCGCGAGCGCTTGTTTGGGGTTGGGCTTGGCGACGTTGTCCGGGCCGCCGTTGCCATTCGCGCCGTCGTTCTCGTCAAAGCCGTGCTGGCTCGGGCTGACGCGACCGAGATGCCATTTGCCGAAATGCGCCGTCGCGTAACCCGCGCGCTTCAGATATTCCGCAAGGGTGACGGTTTCGGCGGGCAACTCCAATTGCGGCGACGGCGTGAGCAATTTTCCGCCAGTGTTGGCGAACTCGCCATCCTGCAATCCGCGGCGGCCATCGCCGACGAACGTCATGTGCAATTGCGCCGGGCTTCGGCCGGTGAGCAATGCCGCGCGCGATGGCGTGCAACGGGGCGAGGCCGCATAGCCAGCCGAGAAACGCATGCCCGAGAGCGCAAGACGTTCGATATTCGGCGTGCGGATGGCCGAACTCTTCGAGGCGGGATTGCGGTCGTCCATCTGCGCCGAAGTGCTCGACCAGCCCGAGCCCTCGCCGTAGATGACGATGAAGTTGGGCGGTCTCGCCGGTAAGACGCCGATCGTTGCCGACACCCCCGACCGTTGGCCGAACACGGCCCGATAGAACTCCCAGTTCGCCTCGCCCAAGCCTTCCAGCAGGGCTTGGGCGTTATGGCCGACGCCACGAACGGTTGTGAATGTGAGCGTAAGTTTGAGTTGTTTGAGGTGGTCAGCCAGCGCGCGGTTCAAATCCGCTGTGAAGTCACGCTCACCAACCGCCACCCGCACAGTGGAATTGCCCCGGAGGCGCTCCGCATTCTGCTCGGCCAAAGTCCAGGGGCTTTGACTGCGAAAATAATCCAGGTCACCGCCGAAGACGTTTTGAAAGATGCGGTCGCGCTCGGCCGGATTGGCGGTGGCCCGCGGGCCTTTGAAATCGAGATCGAGCGGGCCACCCGCCAGAATTGAGACTGCGCCAAAAATCTCCGTATGCTTGAAGCCCAGCCGTCCCGCGCCGTAGCCACCCATACTGAAGCCTTCGATCAAACGGCCCTCGCGCGAAGCGACGGTGCGGAAGGCGGCGTCCACGTCCGGGATCAGCTCCTTC